>JAGSPR010000029.1 GCA_018262455.1 Deltaproteobacteria bacterium
CCGCGTCGTGAGGCCCCGATCGCAGACGATCGGGACACTCGGTCGCGTGCCGGCCCGCCAGGCCAGGCCAGTCCCCCCGGCCCCTGACACGCCGCCGTCCGATCGCGGCGGGGTCCGGCGCTGGATCCACGGCGCGCTGTTCGACAACGTCGGACTCAAGTTCCTCTCGTTGGTGCTCGCGGTGACGGTGTTTCTGCTCATCAACACCGACAAGGATCGCGAGATCACGGTCCGGATTGGCGTGAAGTACGACTATCCCGCAGACAAGGTGCTGGTGTCCGAACAACTCGAAGAGGTCGAGGTGACCCTCAAGGGGCCGTGGCGCCGCCTGCGCCGGTTCGCCGACGAGCGCGATCTCAACCGCGTCAACCTCGACCTGCGCAACGCGCCGAGCGGGGAGCTCCCGATCACCTCCGACATGATCGCCAGCTTGCCGCCCGGGCTGGACGTCACCTCGATCACTCCGCGCTCGGTGCGGGTGACGTTCGACAAGCGGGTCGAGAAGCTCGTCGAGGTCACTCCGGCGGTCTCCGGCCGCCCGCAGCACGGCTACGTCGTCGCCGAGCTCAAGACGGTCCCCCCCACGATCAAGGTCCGTGGTGGCGAGCGCCTGCTCGCCGCGCTCACCGCGATCCGCACCGCCGACATCCACCTCGACGGCAAGACCGAGTCGTTCGAGCAGCTGTCCGAGCTCGCGCCGCCCGACGGCATCACGTTCGACCCAACGCAGCGCATCGCCGTCAGCGTGCGGATCGAGGAGGAGCTGGTGACCCGCAAGGTGCCCAACCTCCTCGTCGCGCCGCGGGGCGATGGGGTCGACGCCACCAGGTGGCAGATCTCACCGACTCATGTCGAGGTGACGCTCACCGGCACGCGCCTGGCGGTCGAGAAGGCCAAGGATACGATGCGTCCAGTCGTCAAGCTCGTGGCGGGGGATGCCCGCACCCGTGAAGCCGAAGTCACGCTCGAAGGCCTGCCGCCCGGGGTAGGTGTTCGCATCTCGCCCGAACGCGTCAAGGTCGCGCCGGCGAAGCCGAATGCACCATAGAGCGTGCTACCAAAGATCAGATGAGTAACGGTCGATCTCTGTTCGGCACCGATGGCATGCGCGGCGTCGCGAACCTCGAGCCGATGACCAGCGCGACGGTGATGCGTCTTGGCATGGCGGTCGCGGCCAGGCTTCGTCAGCCCGGACGTCACACGCGGATCGTCATCGGCAAGGACACCCGGCTCTCAGGCTACATGTTCGAGTCCGCGCTCGCCGCGGGGATCGTCGCGATGGGCGCCGATGTCTGGCTGACCGGGCCGTTGCCGACGCCCGGGATCGCGTTCATCACGGCGTCGATGCGATGCGATGCAGGCGTCGTGATCTCTGCCTCGCACAACCCGTTCGAGGACAACGGCATCAAGGTGTTCGCACGCGACGGCTACAAGTTGCCCGACAACGTCGAGGTCGAGATCGAGACGATGATGGGCTCGTCGGAGCTCGACGGGCTGCGCGCCGCGCCCGCGGACATCGGCTACAGCCGCAAGATCGAGGACGCGCGCGGCCGCTACATCGTCTACTGCAAGAGCACGTTCCCGAGCGAGCTCACCCTCGATGGCCTGCGGATCGTCGTCGACGGTGCGCACGGTGCCGGGTATCGCGTCGGCCCCGCGGTGTTCGAGGAGCTCGGCGCGAAGGTGATCGCGATCCATACCAATCCCAATGGCAAGAACATCAACGCGCATGCCGGTGCGCTCCATCCCGAGACGATGTGCGAGGCGGTGAGGCTGCATGATGCCCACCTCGGCATCGCGCTCGATGGCGATGCCGATCGGCTCGTCCTGTGCGACGAGCACGGCAAGGTCCTGGACGGCGACGCGGTGATGGCGCTGTGCGCGACGCGCATGATCCAGGAGAACAAGCTCGCGAAGCAGACCCTCGTGACGACGGTGATGTCGAACATCGGCCTCGAGCGCGCGCTCCGCGCGGCGGGCGGGCACCTCGTCCGTACGCAGGTCGGAGATCGCTACGTCGTCGAGGAGATGCGCAAGAACGGCTACAACCTCGGCGGCGAGCAGTCCGGGCACCTCGTGTTCCTCGATCACGCCACGACCGGTGACGGCATCGTCGCCGCGCTTCGCGTGCTCGCGATCATGGCCCGCGAGGGGGTGCCGTTGTCCGAGCTGGCCAAGGTGATGACCCGGACGCCGCAGGTGCTGGTCAACACGGCGGTCGCCAGGAAGGTGCCGCTCGCCAACCTCCCCGACGTCCAGCGCATGATCGCCGACATCGAACGTCAGCTCGGCGACCAGGGCCGGGTGCTCGTTCGCTACAGCGGGACCGAGAGCAAGGTGCGCGTGATGATCGAGGGCCCCGACGAGCTGTTGCTCAAGGGCTGGGCCGATGATATCGCCGGTGCCCTCGCCAAGAGCTGCAGCGTCTGAGGCACTCCGGAACGCGCTGAACGTGCCACGCGGTGGCATGCCACGGCGGCGAGGTTCGCGGTGTGATGATAGGTTGCGCGCGTGCTACCGGTCGTCACCGCCGCCGAGATGCGGGCGTTAGATCAAGACACCATCAAGAACGTCGGGATCTCTGGCTTCACCCTGATGGAGACCGCGGGGCGCGCGGTCGCCGAGGTCGCGGCCGCGATGCTCGAAACGTCCACCCAGGGAGCCGAGCGACGGCGGGTCGCGGTGGTATGCGGACCGGGGAACAACGGCGGGGACGGCTATGTCGTTGCGCGCGTGCTGCGGGCACGCGGGATCGATGCGGTCGTGTACCTCGCGGTGAACCGCGAGGCGGTGCAAGGCCAGGCGCGCGCGCACCTCGACGTGCTCGAGCGCTCGAGCGGTGTCGTCCACATGATCGACACGCCCGAGGCCTTCGAGCCGCACCGCGAGGACATCGCGGCCGCTGCGCTCGTGGTCGATGCGGTGTTCGGTACCGGACTGGTGAGGCCGATCGTGGATCACCTCGCGAGCGTGGTCCACGCGATCAACGCGGCTGCGGTCCGGCTCGCGATCGATGTCCCGTCCGGTCTCGATTCGGATACTGGGCGGACGTTGGGCGTGGCGGTGGACGCCCACCGCACCGTGACCATGGGGCCACACAAGGTCGCGCTCGTCAGCGCACCCGGCTTCGCGCGCTGTGGCGAGGTCACGCTGGCAGAGATCGGGATCCCGCGCGCGCTGATCGACGCGTCGCCGATCCACGCTGGCCTGGTCGAGCCCGCGGACGTCGAGGGCTGGCTGCCACGCGCGACCGCGCTCGATCACAAGGGGCGCCGAGGTCATGTGCTCGTCGTGGGAGGCGGGCCCGGCATGCGTGGGGCAGGGCGGCTCGCCGCGACCGCGGCGCTTCGCGCCGGTGCGGGCCTCGTCACCCTCGCCGCGGCGGCCGGTGCTGCTGACGAGCTCGCCTCGGCCGATGCGGTGATGACCCGCGCGCTCCACGATCGCGCGGATCTCGCGACCGCGCTGGCGGGCAAGGCAGCCGTGGTGATCGGGCCCGGGCTCGGCACCCACGATCCTGCGCGTGCCTGGGTCACCGACATCCTCGCGTCCGGGATCCCCGCGGTGCTCGATGCCGACGCCTTGAACTTGTTCGCGGGCTCACCCGAGACGTTGCGCGGTGCGGCGGGTCCGGTCGTGATCACGCCGCACCCCGGCGAGGCCGCGCGCATGCTCGGCATCACCATCGCCGAGGTCGAGGCCGATCGTCTCGCGGCCGCCCGCGCACTCGCCGGCCAGACCCGCGCCATCGTGGTGCTCAAGGGCGCGCGGACGATCGTGTGTGATGGCACGCTCGGCGACGATCACTGCTCGATCAATCCGACCGGCGGACCTGCGCTCGCCACGGGCGGGAGTGGGGACGTGCTCGGCGGCGCGATCGCCGCGTTGCTCGCGCAAGGGCTGGCACCCGCGGACGCCGCCCGGGTCGGCGTGTACGTGCACGGTCGCGCCGGTGATGAGCTGGCGCGGGTGCACGGTGCGCGCGGTGTGATCTCGAGTGATCTGCCCATCGCGATCGCTGCCGTGATGGCCGCGCTGTGAGCCCGCCTCGCCTCGCGGCGGCGGGACGCTTGCCCTGGGTGTCTGGTGGTGTCCTACCTGTGCCGGCGATGATCCCGCGTCCACGCGGAGACGCAGCTCGTGTCTCCATGGCCTCGCACAAAGAAACACGCGGTAGATCCAGCTAGTTGGTCGTGGCACGCGGGGTGCTGATGTCCTGGGTATGCCGCGAGCGTCGAAGCCTTCGGAGACCGTCCCTTCCAGCAGCCACCTTGTTCGTCGCACCACGGCCACCGCGCCGGGTCGCACGTTGCGGGTCGTCAAGTCGCGCGAGACCCCGCACCGGCCGTTCGAGGTCGCGTGCCTCCCGCATCAGTCGGAGCTGTTCGGCGTGGCGATGCGGATCTGCCGGGACCCCGACACCGCGAAGGATCTCGTGCAGGAGACGCTGCTCCGCGCGATGGTCGCGTGGGACAGCTTCCAGCCCGGCTCGAACCTGCGCGCCTGGCTGTTCCGCATCCTGACCAATGCGTTCATCAACGGCTATCGCAAGCGTCGCCGTCACCAGCGGTTCGCGAACGAGCGCCCGGGCGATGCGCTGTGCGCCCTCTACGGCCGGGACCAGGACCACACCGATGATCTCGAGGACGAGCTGTTCGGCGAGCAGCTGTGCGACGAGGTGAAGGGTGCGCTCGATCGACTCGGCCCCGAGTATCGCGACGTCGTCGAGCGCGCGGACCTTCGTGGTGAGAAGTACAAGGACATCGCGGACGCGCTCCACGTGCCCATCGGGACCGTCATGTCGCGCCTGTTCCGCGCCCGCCGCGTCCTCGAAGGCGAGCTCGCTGGCTTCGCGAACCGCGACTACGGCATCAAGCGCGCTGCCTGATCGAGCGGCGCTGCTAGTACTCGCCCTCGCGACTCGCGGGCCACACCGTGACGTCACCCGCCGGGACGTGCTCGCTCGTGAGCTCGCCGCGCGCGTCGGTGTAGCTGGCCCAGACGATGCCGTCGGCCGCGTGGACGTAGTATTGCTCCTGGCGCACCGGGGCGTCATCGGCGCCGGGATCGACGACGTAGAACACGCGCCACTCGCTGCGTGGCGGCACCGCCGGCGACGTCTTGGCCTGGGCGGCCTTGAGCGCTTCCTTCACGCGCGGATCGGTTTCGGTATCCGCCGCGGCCTTGAACGCCGGCGCCACCCGCGGACCGCCGACCCGGACCAGGGCTCGCGCGGCCGCGATGCGGACGTGAGGGCTCGTGTCGTCGCGCAGGAGCTGGGCGAGGAGCTTGGCCGCCTGGTCGTCGCCGGCGAGGCTGCCGAGCGCCTGGATGAGGTTGATCCGGACGAGCCGAGACCGATGATAGATCGCGGCGAGCAGCGCCGTGCGCCGCGTGCCTGACAGCAACTCGTTGCGGCCCTCGCGGGGGACCGCCCAGAGCACCCGCGCGAGCGCGGCGGCTGCGTTGGTCGACGCCGACCAGCCGCCATGGCGCGCGAGGTAGAGCCAGCGGTCGGTGATCGCGATGGCGTGGCGGTCCTTCGGAGTCGCCGCCAGGATCTCGCCGAGGGCCCAGGCTGCATCGCCCACCAGGCGATCGTCCTTGCTCGATATCGCGTTGGCCAGCACTTCGATCGAACCGACATCGTGGAGGTCTCCGAGCGCCGAAGCCGCGGCGCGCTGGCGATCCGAGGCACCTCGCTCGACCAGGCCGCGCAGGAACGGCGCGTCGGCAAGATCCTTGGCCGCCGCGAGCCCGGCGATCGCCGCGAGGCTGACCTTGATCGATCCCTCGACCGCGAGCTCGCGCAGGAGCTTGCGGGCGGCGGCGTCGTTGTTCGCTCGCAGCGTGGCACCGAGTGCGCGCACGACCTGGTGGCGCGTCGGCCCGCGATCCGTCTGCGCGAGCGCGACGAGCGGCGCGATCGCGGCGGGGTCGGCGATGTACGACAGCGAGGTGGCAACCGAGGCGTGGAGCTCGGCCGGGCCCTCCTTGAGGACGGCGATCAACGGCCTGGTCGCGTCGGGCCTGCCGATCTCGCCGAGCGCATCGATCGCCGCACGCCGCAACCGGGTGGGGTTGCCCGGACCTGCGAGGGAGGTGAGCTTGCCGATCGCGACGCCGACCTTGAGCAGCCCGAGGTACTCGGCGGCGAGCACGCGGATCTCGAGATCGTCGTCGCCGAGGTGCTCGATCAGGACGTCGCCGGCGCGCGCATCGGAGCCGACCAGCGGGCGCAGGCTCTCCATCGCGGCCACCCGGATCGCCGCGTCCTTGCTCGCGAGCGCGCGGAGGACCGGGACCAGCGCGGCCGGGTCACCGGTGGCACCGAGGGCGCGCAGGACGATCGGGATCGCGACGCGCCCGCGCTCGAGCTCGGCGGCGAGGGTGGCGGTCGCGCGCGGATCGGCGTCCTCGGCGAGCAGCTGGACCGCGGTGCTCGGATCGCCCGGGATCCGTCCCTGAAGGTGCAGCACGAGCGCGGGCACCGCGGCCTTGCCGGCGACGCGCAAGGCTTCGCGCGCGGCGTTGCGCTGCGTCGGCTGGGCAAGGTTACTGACGAGCGTGCGCATCGCGTCCTCGCCCGCCTTGCCGGCACCAGGGGTCCCCGCGATCTGGCCGAGCGAGTAGGCGACCTTCTGTCGGAACGTGTCGCTTCCGGTCCCGAGCTGTTCGGTGAGAGCGTCGATCGCCTCGACGGCACCGAGGCTGCCGAGCGAGCCGACCGCCGCGGTGCGTACGTCCTCCGCGGGATCGTTCATCAGCCGGATCAGCGCATGCACCGCCGAGCGATCACCGAGCCGCCCAACCGCGCGGACCGCGGCCTTGCGGGGCTCGATCGAGGTATCGCTGAACCGCGCGACGAGCGGGATGACCGCGCGGCGGTCCCCGAGCTCCTCGAGTTGCGCGATCGTCGCGATCCGGACGTCCGCCTTGGCGTCATCGAGCCGGGCGATCAGCGCGATCACCACGCTGGGGTTGCCGCGGCGCCCGATCGCGCCGAGGGCCTTGACGGCCTGCTGGCGGACGGCATCGTCGGCGTCGAGCAGCGAGCGCGTGATCGCCACCGTCGCCTCGTCGCCGCCGATGTCCCCGAGCGCGCCGACCGCGACCTGCTTCTGCTTGGGATCGATGCTGCCCAGCCACTCGATCAAGATCGGCACGGCCTTCGTCGAGCCGCCCTGGCCGAGCGCCTTGGCCGCCGCCTGCCGGACCTTGTCGTCAGGATCGTTCAGCGCCCGCATCAGGTGCTGCTCGGTCAGCGCGACGTCGTACTTGCCGAGCTCGGTGACCGCATCGAGCCGTTTCTGAGGATCGTCGCTCTGCAGACCCTCGGCATCGACCTCGACGTGGCCTGCCCAGTCGAAGGTCCAGGCGGAGGCCGGATGGGCGCGCAGACCGAGCGCCAGCAGGAGACCGAACGCGAGCTTTCTCGTCACCACGTGGGCCGAGTATGGCGCCGAGATCAGGGCTTCGCCAGCTCGCCGAGCGCCCACTGCACCTTGCCCCGGAGGCGCTCGGGGAGGTCGAGCTCGAGCAGGCCGCGGTACTCCGTCACGGCACCGGGGCGATCTCCGGTCTTCCAGCGCAGGGCTGCGAGTGCCACGCGCGGCCGAAAATCTCGCGGCGCGAGCGAGCGTGCATGTTCGAGGGCCACGATCGCGCCGGCGGTATCCCCGAGCTTGTGACGTAGCAAGCCGACGTCGTGCCACGCACTGGCATCGCCCGGGTTGGCGGCGAGCGAGCCTTCGTACTGCGAGAGCGCCTCGGGAAACTCCCCCCACGTCGCGAGGGTCTCGCCGTAGGCGCGGCGAACGAACGCGATGCTCGCCGGATCATGCGCCTGGGCGACCGCGTGCTGGTAATGGACGCGCGCGACATCGTGTTGCCGAGCCTTCTCCGCGGTCTCCGCCTGCTCGATCTCCGAGCGCGCGTCGCCGCTGGGGGCCCGTGGCGAAGGTGCGGCCGCATGGCCACACGCGCAGCACACGAGGAGGGCCGCGAGGCGCACGCTCACACGCTCACTCCGGCTTCCTCGGCTTCGCCACGGCGATCGCGTTCGGGGCGCGCTGGCGCGCCGGTGGCGCGATCTCGATCGCGGCCTCGATGTCATCCGGATCGACCTCGGCGGTGGGGCGGGGGCCACGCCGCGGCAGCAGCTCGGGCTCGGACTCCTCGTCGACCGGGTGGTGCAACGCCAGGATCTCGTCGATCGATTGCTTGCGCGTGGCATCGGGCGATCCGAGCAGCGCCCGCAGCTCGGCCTTCGTCGGCGCGATGACCGGCGTCTCCTGCTGCCACTCGTCGGGTGGTGGCTGGTCGACCTCGGGCAGTGCGGGCCGGCCGGGGGCATAGCCAGGATGCGTGACGGGCACGAGCGGCACGCGTGGGGCGGTCGCGGGAGGCGCGCTCTGGCCGCGGCGCACCGGAGGCGGGTTGGTGACGGCGTTCTCGAGGTCGGTCGCGGGCGGCGGACCTGCGGTGCGTGGGGGGGACGCCGACGCCAAGGACGGCTCCGCGTGGTGGGCCGGCAGCGAGGGCAGGCGCGCAGGTACGCTCGGTCCAGCCAGCGTCGTGCCGCCGGCGACCGGCGGTGACGAGATCGGTCCGGTCGAACGGACCGGCGCGCTGCCCGGGGGCGGTGGGACCGTTGGCGCACGTCGCAGCCCGGCGATCGGAGGCAGTGTCGCGGCGCGCTTGCGAGCGCTCTCCGATGGCAGCACGGGCGGCGCGACGAACGTGGACGGGGTGATCAGATCGGGCGGCGGATCGCCGGGCTTGAAAAGCGATGGGATGTTCGCGGGTGCGGTCTCGATGATCCCGAGCTCGTCCTGCGACTTCTTGAGGTTCGTGGTCTCGGCGAACTCGACAGCCTCGCGCTGCGAATCGCGCTTGGTGCGCTGGCGCTTGTGTTCGGCCACTCCGAGCTCGATCGGCATCGACATGCTCTCGGAGGGAGGGACCGAGCTAGCGTGGCTGGAGTCGCGTTGGGGAGGGCGCTGGGCTGGTTCGCGCCCTGGCTGACGATCGAGTGAGTCGAGACGAGGCGAGGTGCCCGCTGACTGGTGGGTCGCCGGCTGACTGCTCGCGTCCTGCTGGGCTTTCTGCCACGGGTACTCGATGCGGCCGTGGTTGGCGTGCCGGATCGTCTCGCGCAGCGAATCGCTGATCCGGCGCAGGTCGCTCATCGACAGCCCGCTCTCGTCGAGCTGGCCGAGGTGGAGCTTGCCGTAGACGATGCGCTGCACGAGCGACTCGATCGCCGCGGGCTCGGGCTTCTTCAGCGTCCGCGAGGCAGCCTCGACCGCATCGCAGATCGCGAGGATCGCGGTCTCGCGGCTCTGCGGCGGGTGCCCCGGGTAGCGGAACTGCTCGATCGAGAGCTCGCGCGGGTTGCCTTGCTCGCGGGTCTTGCCCCAGAAGTACTCGAGCACCCCGTTGCCGTGGTGCATGTGCATGAAGTCGACGATCCGCTCGTGGAGGCCGGCCTTGCGCGCGGCGACGATGCCCTCGGTCACGTGCGCGAAGATCGCGTCGCACGAGACCTCGGGCGGTAGCTGGTCGTGCGGGCTCGTTTCGCCGGGCTCGAGGTTCTCGATGAAGTACTTCGGCTGTAACGACTTGCCGAGGTCGTGATAGTAGGCCCCGACGCGGACCAGGCGTCCGTTCGCACCGATCGTGTTGGCCGCGATCTCGGCCATGTTCGCCATCATCAAGGAGTGCTGCCACGTGCCGGGCGAGCGCTCGGCGATCTGCTTCAGCAGCGGGTTCGACAGATCCTGGAGCGCGACGAGCTTGCCCTGCGTGATCTCGCCGACCAGCAGCTGGTAGAGCGGGATGAGCGGGACGACCACCAGGGTCGCGATCGCCGGCCCCAGCGCGGCAGCGAGCCATGGCGAGCGATAGGGCTCCGCGAACGACGGCATCGCGCCGGTCGTGAGGTAGGTCAGCAGGACATAGGTCGCCACGGTGAACACCGTCGTGACCCCGCCCGCGAACAGCGCCGAGGCCCAGGGCGACTTCGGGCGCTCGGCGACGACGAGGCCCGCGGTCGCGGCCTGCACGAGCATGAGGATCGCGACCCCCAGGTCGAACGGCCCGAGGAGCGCGATCACGAGCGCCGCGAGGATGCCGGTGGCGAGCCCGACGATCCGGTCGAGCACCATCGTCGGGATCATCGCGAGGATCGCGACCGGCACCACGAACACCGACACCGTGGTCGCGAGCAGCATCACCTTGATGGCCGCCGCGATCAGCGCGATCGAGACGAGGCTCACGATCTGGACGCGCACGAGCCGTCCGCGATTCGAGCGCCGCATGTGATGCGAGAAGATCGACGCGAGCGCGAGCGCCAGCACGAAGAACGCGATGTACGGGACGGGTCCGGTCGGGGAGGCCAGGGCCACCGCCTCCGCCTCGGCGGCCTGCTTGCCATCCGGCGTCTGGCCTCGTCCGATCACGTAGCCGCCGTCGCCGAAGTGGGCATCCCTCGTGTCGGATCCAGCGAACGGCGCCACGCGTACCGTGTACGGGGCCGGCTGACCGACACGCGGGGTTGCGACGCCGAACGCCGACAGCCAGCGCTCTGCGGTCACGGCAGGCGTGACGAGCACCGCGAACGCGAGCGCGAACACGAGCCCGAGCCACCACGGCACGCTCGGCCGGCGTGGGATCGTGCGGGCGAGATGGAGGCGCGGATCCGACGACGAATCGCCGATGCCCGGCGACGAGATCGAGCGCTCGGTACGGGACCCGGAGTGGAGGTGGGCGGGCTCGCCCCGACCGCCGGGCCGGACGGGGCGCTCGGGAGCGGTCGTGTTCGAGCTGTCGTGGCTGGTCCCCGCGCTATGGCCGGTTTCGTCCGCCACGCGTCACATGGAGATGTCGAACTCGGCGCGAGTTCGAGGACCGTTGATCGACGGGAACTTCATCCCGCGGAGCACCCGGTTCATGCAGGCATAGAGCGGGCCGCCCTGCTTGCCGTTGATCTTCACGAACGCCACCTTGCCGCTCGGCCCGTCGATGTTGATGTAGATGTTCGCGGCGCCTCCGCCGTTGCCCTGCAGACAGCCGCCGAGCTGACCGCCGTACTTCGAGTAGGTCTGGTAGACCCGACCCATGTCGAGGGTCTCGGTCCCTTCGTCGCCCTCGTCGGCCATGTTGAGGGACAGGTCCTCGGTGGCATTGTTGCCGCCCGAAGTACCGCCAGCGCCGGCGGTGTGCCGACCGCCTCCGGTGCGTTTCGGCGGCGGCGGGGGCTTCTTCGGCTCCGACACCGTGACCTTGAGCGAGGCACCCTCCATCCCGCTGACGCCCTTGTGGCTCTCCTCCTTGGCCTTGCTGACCTGGCCGATGATGAAGAACACCGCGAGCCCGACGCCGAGGATGCCGGCGGTGATGAGCCCGTAGAGCATGACCCCGCGCTTCTTGTCGCGGCTCTGCACGGTGACCTCGGCCTGCGCGCGACGCAGATCGTCGCGTCGCTGCCGCGAGTCCTCGACCATCGGGCCGAGCAGCGGATGGACCCCGACATCGACGCGGGCGCCGGTGTCCTTGTCCATGATGATGTTGCCGCTGACGATGTCGCCGGCCTCGATCTGCTTGACGACCTCGGCCAGCGAGAACGGGCCGTAGTCGAGCTTGCCCTTGCTGACCAGCCACTTCTCGGTCGAGTCGGCCAGCGCGCCCGCGAGCGCGCGATCGATCATCCCGGCGGCCATGGGTCCTGCCGGGCCGCTGCTCGCGGCCGACGGGGATGGGGCCTCGATCTTGGACGCCAGCGAGACCTGCTGGTCGAGCGTCGGCGCGGCATCGACCATCGGTGGCGGGATGGTCTGCATCGCACCGCCCTTGGTCAGCGCCTCCGCGACGACCTCGCCGAGCACATCGGCGCGCCCGAACCGCTTGGTCGGATCGCGGTGACACGCGCGCGCGACCACGTCGTCGATCTGGGCATTGACGCCAGCAACCACGTCACTCGGACGCGGCCCGCCGCGCTCGAGCGGCGAGCCGACGAGCGACTCGTAGAGCAACGCGCCGATTCCGTAGACATCCGCAGCGCCGTTGGGCACCGAGCCTGCGAGCAGCTCGGGGGCGATCGAGCTGTGGGTCGGAACCAGCCCGGCGATCATGGCGGCCAAGGTTCCTGGTCCGAGCGCGAGATCGACGACCCGGACGCGACCGGTGCGGTTCACCACCACGGACTCATCGGCGAGCGCGCCGTGGTGGACCTCGGCGAGGGCCTCGGCGATGCCGGTGATCAGGTTGCCGGTCGCGCGTGCGCCCAGACCGCCGTTGCCGGCCTGCCGCTTCTTGGCGAGCAGATCGCGCACCAGGGTGCCCTCGACCTCCTCGGTCGCGATCCACAGCAAGTCGCCGGTGAGCCCGGCCGCGAGCGTCCGGATCAGGTGCTTGTGCTCGGGGAGCGCAGCCGCGACGCGGGTGCCAGCGACGATCTGGTCGCGGATCTGCGGATTCGACGCGATCTGCGCATGGATCACGTACACGGTCGCCGCGCCAGCGGGACCCTCCGCCCGATAGGCGTCGGCGATCCGCAGCGGCCACAGCGGCTGTCCGATCCGGTACGTACCGAGCTGGAAGCCCGGCACGAGCCGACTCCCCGAGACGGAGCCCGACAGGCCTCCGGACTGCGAGCTTGTCCCGTTGGTCAACGCGGTGCCCCCATGGAGTGTCGGCTAGGATAGAGACCAGCCCCGGCAAGATCAATCGCGGGAGCCGCCCGCGATGGCTACGGGCAGCCGGCGCTGGCGGCCCGGGACCGTGCCAGCGGATAGCGTGCGATGCCACGTAAGTAGCTGCAACCTTTGTCCAGATTGCCGTATTTGATGAGCGCATCGCCGAGCAGGTACCTCGCGCGGGAGTTGTGGGCGTCGGCCCGGAGCGCGAGATCTGCTTCGGCGAGCTGCTTCATGAGGTGATTGGACCGCAGGGCCTCCTCGGCGTTCCTGAGGTGCATGGCGGCCTCGGAGATCCGCGCCACAGGCACGCTCCGGGTCGCGGCATCGCCCGGCGCGCGGTCGGCGGCGGCATCGACGATCACCTCGGCGGCAATCGCGTCGATCGCGGGGAGGGATGCGGCATCGACCGCGACCACGGCCACCACCGCATCCGGCGAGGATATCGAACCAGTTCGCGAAGTACGCCGCGAGGCCGCCAGGCCGATCGCGACCGAGACCAGGCCGAGCATCGCGAGCGCGCCAAGGCCGAGGTAGAGGCCCCGGCGCCGCGGTCGCGAGGCCGCCATGATCGCGCTCGTCGAGGACGATCGCGTCCCTTCGTCCTTGGTGACCGCGGCCGAGCCGTTCGCGGCAGCCGGCGGCAGGATCGTTCCGAGCTCGACGCTGTCCCCCGGCAACGCCGGGAAGAAGGTCGAGCTCGAGAACACGCGGACCTTTGACGAGGGCGATGGCGCCGTGCCGGGTGGGCGTGCGAGCACGGGCTCGAGCTGCGCTCTCGCCTTGCCATCCTGGCCCTCGCCGCTGCGCGGCTCGAGCGCGGCAAGCAGCTGGCCGAGCTCGGCGGCATCGCGCGGCCGCTGCTCGCGATGCTTCGCCAGGCAGCGCTGCAACAGCTCATCGAGCTCGGGGTAGGCGACCAGCTCGGGACGAATGTCCGCGAGGTGGGGCGGGGGGGTCCGGACGTGGTGGGTCAGCCACTCGATCGCGCTGCCGGCCTCGAACAGCGCGCAGCCGGTCAACATCGCGAACATCGTCGCCGCGAGCGAGTACAGATCGCTGCGGCCATCGAGCGCGTGCCCGCAGGCTTGCTCGGGAGACATGAACTCGGGTGTGCCGAACACGGTGCCATGCTGGGTCAGCGCGAGCTGCGAACGGTCGGACTTGGCCGCGCCTTCCATCAGCTTGGCGACGCCGAAATCGAGCAGCTTCGTGTAGTCCGCGTCGGCGCCGACCCGCATGAGCAGGATGTTTTCGGGCTTGATGTCGCGATGGATGAGCCCGGTCGCGTGGGCGGCCCCGAGGGCATGGAGCGCCTGGCGCGTGATGTGGACCATCCGCGACGGCGCGAACACGCCGTCGATGTCGAGCTCGCGCTGGACGGTGCGGCCATCGAGGTACTCGAGGACCATGTAGTAGTCGCGGCGTGGCGTGACGCCGTAGTCGAGGACCTTCACCGCGTGCGGCGAGTCGACCTTCATCGTGCTGCGGGCCTCGCGCGCGAACCGCTGCAGCGAGGCCTCGTCATTCGCCAGGTGCGGCTTCAGCAGCTTGACCGCGACCTTGCGGTCCATCGCGAGGTGGGTCGCGCGGAACACCGCGCCCATGCCGCCCTCTCCCAGGACAGCGTCCAGCCGGTACCGATCATCGAGCGTGAGCCCGATGAGGCCCTCGGCGAAGCTCGTGGTCACGGATCTAGAAGCGCATGCCGTTCTTGATCCGGAACGCGATCCAGTCCCACGTCAGGTACGCCGCTCCGGCGAGCCCGAGGATGGGGATGATCGCGGGCGCCCCGGCGACCGCCACGGCTCCGGCAGCTCCGGCGGTCACCGCAGCAAGTGCGCCTTTTCGCTTGGCCACCACTTTGTTGCGCTGAACCAGCGAGCTAGCCACCTCCGCAGGCTGCCTCATGGGCTGGCAGCTGTCAAACAACGGCTCGCATCCCGGGCCCACCGCGAGCAGCCGCGTCCCCCCAGACACGCGCACCGCGGGCGGACGGCCACACCCGGCGTAACCGGCTGCGATGGCTGCGATCTCCGGCTGGCACCGAGCGTGCAAACTCCCGTCGATCAACGTCCGCCATGATAAGAAGGAGCACGATGTCCAGAGCCGAAGCCGGTGGTACTCGAGCCAAGCAACGCGGCGCGATCTGGCTCGGCGTCGCCGGTGGGATGGTCGTCGTCGCGGCTGGCTTCATCGCCGCCTACTTCGCGGTCGGGTCTCGTAGCGTCGCCTCCGCCGCGACCACCACCCCCACGCAGCCCGAGCCCGTCCGCGGCCTTGCGCCTCAGAACATGTCGGCGTGGCTGTCGCGAGACGTCGAGGTCAAGACCGCGAACGGGACGACCAAGCTGACCTGGGCCGAGCTCGGGATCGAGGTCGATGCCGACGAGGCCGGCCGGCTTCCCGGCGGCGCCGATCTGGCGTCGCTCGCCGCCAAAGGCTCGCTGCCCGTGCGCATCGATCGCGACAAGGCGATCAAGGTGCTGAACGAGCTGAAGGCCAAGACCGACAAGGCTCCGATCAATGCCTACCTGGATCTCGAGGCGCGCAAGATCTCCGACGACCAGTCGGGCTTGGGCCTCGATGCGTGGGGCTCGTTGCCGCGCCTCGCGATCGCCGCACGCACCGGCGCCGGCTCGGTCGAGCTCGCGACCGTGGCGGTGCCCGCCGAGATCACCAAGACGGGTCTCGGCATCGACGACATCTCGCACGTGATGGGGCATTACTCGACGCGCTTCCCGGTCACCGACCGCGATCGCAACTTCAACCTCAAGCTCGCCGCCAGCAAGCTCGATGGCGTGGTGCTGAAACCGAACGAGGAGTGGTCGTTCAATGGCACCGTCGGCGAGCGCGCCGAGAAGGAGGGCTACAAGATCGCGCACGTCATCACCGCGGGCGAGATGGTCGACGGCCTCGCGGGTGGCACGTGCCAGATCTCGACGACGCTGTTCGGCGCGGCGTTCTTCGCGGGGATCAGCATCGTGGACACCACGAACCACTCGCGGCCGTCGGCATACACGCCGCTCGGGTTCGACGCCACGGTGGTCTGGCCGAACACCGATCTCAAGCTCAAGAACCCCTACGAATTCCCGATCGTGATCCACTACGTCGTCGCGAACGGCGAGGCCAAGGTCGAGATCCTCGGCAAGGAGCGCCCCTACGACAAGATCATCTTCGAGCGCAAGGTGCTCGAGGAGAGCCCGTTCACCACCGAGGAACGGCTCGACGACGAGATCGCGCAGGACGAGACGAGCATCGATCAGGAAGGCTTCCCGGGCTACAAGCTGGAGCGCCTGCGCAAGTTCATCAAGAACGGCAAGACCGTCAAGACGAACAAGTGGACGGTCCTCTACAAGCCGGTGACCGAGTACATCCGCCGCGGCACCAACCCGGCGCCCGACGCGAAGAAGGCGGAGCAGAAGGAGATCCACTCCCTGAAGCCGCCGACCGGTGAAGAATTCAAGATGGCGCAGTAACGATCGTCCGAGGCGTCAACCGTCGGGGTGATCGGTGGCCAGCTACGGGCGAGGAGACGGCTGGCTTCCCATCGGCAGCACCCCGAGGGACAGGATCGTCGGATCGTTGGACGGTGCGGCGCCGGCGGCCCGCAACTTCTCCCCGGTCTTCGGGTTGGTGACCACGAGGCCGATGGCGACGCCATCCTTCCAGTTGGTCGGCACGTTGAACGGGAAGCGCTCGCGGATGTAGTCGCCTTGCTTCCAGCGATCGGGTGGGTACGCGCCGTCCGCCGTGGCGCGCGCTGGGCCGCGGACCGTCGACGGCGGTGTCGGTTCGGTCAGCGGCGTCGCGACCGTGGCGGGCCACACCACGAACTGGAAGCGGTAGGGAAGGGTCGGCGGCTCGACGACGTGGAAATAGACGTGGAGCTCCGCCTTGGTGCCGGGTACCAGCGGCTTGCCGTCGGCGGGACCGATGCCGAGGATCTCGACCTTGCCGGTCATCGGCGGCGTGCTTGCCTCTCCCCCGATCATCTGACCCGTGGTCTTCACCGCGGGGGTGGGCGGGTCGTGCAGGATGACGTCGGACATCTGACGGTACGCTTGGTTGAACAGCGGGTCGCGCGTGTACATCACGCGCGACATCCAGAGCTCGAGCGCGCGCTTCATGACCGCGAGCTCCGGTGGGTCCTTCGGTGCGAGGTTCACCTTCTCGAGGAAGTCCGTGGTCTGGTCGTACAGCTCGTAGAGATTGCTGCTGAGGTTGAAGATCAGCCGCCAGTGCTCGGAGATCGCGGCGCGCTGCTTGCCCGGCGCGTTGGTCTCGGAGAACACGATCCGTTCATGGTCCTCCTTGCCGTAGAACAGCTGCGGCACGAGGCTGCGACCCTCCAGCGCCAGGTCGTCGATCGAGATGTGACAGAGCGCGGCGATCGTCGGCACGATGTCGAGATTGGAGACGGCACCTCCGATCTCTCGCGGCTTGTTGTCGGGGATGAAGAAGATCATCGGCACATGGAGGAGCTCGCGATACAGCGCCGTTCCGTGGGTGCCGAGGGTCACGTTATGACCGGCTTCGCCCATGCTCTCGCCGTGATCGCTCGTGATGACGACGATCGTGTTGGCGTAACTCGGCAGCCGCACCAGCTCGTCGAGCAGCCGGCCGACTTCTTGATCGGTCCACTTGAGCTCGGCGTCGTAGAGGTCGGGATCCGACGAGCCGTAGTCGACGACGTCGGGGTGGGCCATGTAGTGGCCGTGGGGATCGATGTAATGCGCCCACAGAAACCACTTCTTGCCCTGCTGGCGTGAGATCCAGGCGAGCGCGTGGTCGGTGATCTTGTCTGCGACGATCCGGTTCGGATCGGCGACGCGACCGATCGAGTTGTCATAGTCCTCCGGCTCGACCCCCTGCTCGAAGCCCCAGCCGGTCCACCACTCGTGCGAGCCGATGACGCCGGTCTTGTAGCCGCCACGCCGCATGATCTCCATGAGCGTGGTGTTCTCGGGGAGGATCCCCGGAGGCGTGCCGGCCGGGCGCTTCTCGTCGAGGGCGATGCCCGAGTGGAAGTACTTCGAGGTCAGGATCGCCGGGATCGAGGCCATCGTCCCGGCGGACGGGGCCTGCGTGAACGTGAACGAGGTCGATTTCTTCACGAGCTGCGCCAGCCGGGGCGTCGTGTCGCGCTTCCTGGGGCCGGTGGCGTAGCCGCCGAACGTGGTGTGGTCGTAGCGAACGGTATCGACCGTGAGGAACAGGATGTTCCAGTCGCGCTTGAACTGATCGGGCACCGGCATCGTCGGGCCACTCGGTACGGCGAGCGAGGCGAGCGAGAAGTCGTGGCCATCGCAGTTCTGATCGATGCCGTCATCGGGGAGGTCGACTGCATCGCCAGGGTGGGTCTTGCCGTCGAACGGATCGCAGTCGCCCTCGCCGAGCAGCGACCCATAGCCGTCGCGGTCGACGTCGTTCATCACGCGGACGAGGCCGATCAGCTTGTCGAGGGCCGGTGACGCCGTGATCGCGAGGTACTTCGTCTCGGGCTCGGCGCCCCAGGACAGCAGCGTCACCATCACGAGGCCGCAGGCGGCCAGGGCGAGCGTCAGGGCGGTCCGGCGACGCGCACGCACGTTCGGCTGCAGCCGGGGCCGCATCGGAGCGAGCGAGTAGCGGCGCAAGGCGAACCCCATCCCGAGGACGACGACGACGGCACTGACGACGAGCCGGACCGGCAGGTACCCGCGGGTCACCGGGACCAGGGTCCAGCACGCGACCAGTCCGCCTGCGACGAGTCCGGCGAGGGCGATGCCCGCGGCCCGCCAGCGCCCGAACGGGTTGCCGACCCCGAGCCCGGTGAACGTGCGGGCCGCGACCTCGGCCGCCATGCCCAGGGCCCGGTAGAGCGGCCAGGCACCCGCCGCGATCCCGAGCCCCGCCAGGGCCACCAGCGTCGCGGTGAGCTGGGGCTCCTTGAAGCTGGTGATCGCCCAGGCGGCCGCTCGCTGGAGCGTGAGCAGGACCGCCAGCGATGTGCCCACGGCCCCCCACAGCTTCGGCACGCCGGCGCGGACCCGGTGGCGGAGCGGGGAGACGGCGAACCAGCCCGGACCGAGGCCGCCACCTGCGTCGAGCCGCGCATCGACGAGCCGGGCCCCGATGGCGAGCGCGGCCAGGCCGAGCGCCAGCACGAGCCAGAGCACCAGGCTGAGGGTCACCGTGAGCGGCACGAGCCGGAGCAGGCTCGTCGCGGTGGGGGCTCCGGCATAGGCCCACACCGTGATCGCGTATTCGATCGGCGCGAACGCGAGCGCCCCGCCGGTCGCCATCGCGATCGCGCGGCCGACATCGGCCGTCACACCATCGCGCAGGTTGCGGTAGCCGGGGATCGACAGCAACACGATCGATCCGGTGGTATCACGCATCTACACGGGAGATGGTCGCTCAATCGCCGATCCGGGGGTTTCTCGCACGTCACGGATGGCTCGTCGCGATCGCGGTGACGTACCTCTACGCGTTTCCGTACTTCCCGAAGATCCACAGCGCGAACGAGCTGCCGCGCGTCTATCTCGTGAAGGCGATCGCCGATGACCACGGGTTCGCCATCGACGGGGGCGTCGCCCGGTGGGGCGCCACGGCCGACGTGTCGCCCTCGGGCAACCACGTGTATTCGAACAAGGCGCCGGGATCTTCGATGCTCGCCGCGCCGGCGTACCTCGCGATCCGGGTCGTGGTGGGAGAGCCGAGCCTCACCACCTCGGTGTGGATCTCGCGGGTGTTCGCCGGGATCGTGCCGATGCTGGTGTTCCTGCTGCTGATGTACGGGTTCCTCGCGCGCTGGGTCCCCGACGTCGCGCTCCGTCAGCTCGTCCTCGTTGCCTACGCGTTCGGCTCGATGGCGATGACGTACTCGATGCTGTTCTACTCGCACCAGCTCGGGGCCGTGTGCATCGCGAGCGCGTGGATCCTCGCGCTCGACGTCGCGGACCGCCGCCGGGGGCTTCGCGCGATGGCGGCGGCGGGCGCGCTCGCCGGTTCGGCCGCCCTCGTGGACTACCAGGCCGTGTTCGCGGCCGTGCCGATCGCCGTGCACGTGATCGTGAAGCTGCGCGGCTGGCCGGGCCGAGAGCTCGCGCGCGTCGTCGCGGTCGCGAGCATCGCTGCGGCGATCCCGATCGCGATCCTGCTCGCGTACCACGCGATCTGCTTCGGTAGCCCATGGCGCACTGGCTATGACGCCTCCGTGGTGTTCGCCGCCAACCACCAGCAAGGCTTTCTGGGGCTGACCGAGCTGCGGTGGGAGGCGTTCTACGGCTCGATGGTGAAGATCGACAACGGCCTCATCACGCTCGCGCCGTGGCTGCTGCTCGCGATCCCCGGCGCGATCCTGCTCGCGCTCGGGCTCCACGCCCCGACCAGGGAGCAGCAAGCCAGGGCGGCGGATCGCGGCACCGCGATCGTCGCGGTCTCGATCATCGTGATCTATGTGCTGTTCATCTCGGCGATCAACTTCTGGCGCGGCGGCTGGGGCGTTGGTCCTCGCTACATCACGGCGATGCTGCCGTTCACGCTGCCGCTCGTCGCCGCGACGCTCGCCATGCTCCGCCGGTACCCGGTCGCGATCGGCGCGGCGGCGGGGCTCATCGTCGTCGGGGTCGTGATCTATACGCTGTCGTCGCTGACGTTCCCGTACTGGCCTGACAGCATGCAACACCCGCTCTACGACGTGACGTTCCGGATGCTGCGAGAGGACCTGGTGGCGCCGAACGTCGCGAGTGCGTGCGGGGTCGCCGGTGTGCTCGGCATCGTGCCGGTGCTGGCCCTCGTCGGATTCGTGGTCGGGCGCGCGATCCAGCGCTGCGCCGGCTGGCGCGGCCTCGCGATCGCGGGCGTGGTCGGTGTGCTGGTGCTCGCGGGCTACGGGCTGTTGCCGCATGGCGGGCCGGGCGCAGATCGCGGGTTCCGCAACGTCCGGGCCGCGGTGGTCGACCTGTGATAGGACGACGCGGTGATTGCACGAGCGGCAAAGCCGCGAGGACCGGGATGGCAACGCAAGAGCGAAGCTCTTGCTGGCCTTGGAGTGCTGCTGATCGCGGTCGTGGCCTCCGGGTGCGGGGGCAAGAAACGGACGCCGCAGGCTCACGAGGACGCCGGCGTCGCGGTGATCAGCGGCGGCGGTAGCGGTAGCGGTAGCGGTAGCGGTAGCACGGGCGCGTCGGGGAGCGCGTCCGTCCAGGTCGCCGGTGCGTTCGACCAGAAGTGCGTCGCCGGCGATCTCGAGGCGTGCCGGAACCTCGCCGTCATGTACACCGAGGGCGTCGGGGTGCAGAGGGACGAACGCCGGGCCGCGGCGCTGTTCGCCCAGGCGTGCAACGGTGGGCTGCTCGCAGGATGCAACCACCTGGCGCTGGTGCTCGCGGAGGGCCTCGGTTCGCCCAAGGACGTGGCGAAGGCGGTCGAGCTCTATCAGCGCGCGTGTGACGGCGGATACGGCCTGGCCTGTCGCAACCTCGGCCTCCTGCTGCGCGACGGACGCGGTATCGACAAGGATCTCGCGCGCGCCGAGAGGCTGCTCGACAAGGCGTGCAAGGCGGGCACGCCGTTCGGATGTACGAATGCCGGCGATCTCGATCGGATGCTCGTCGCCTCGCAGGATCGGGCACCGCGTCTCAAGAAGATGATCGATCACTACAAGCTCGGCTGCGACGGCGGCGACCCGATCGGCTGTCGCTACATCGGCATCGCATACCTCGAGGGCACCGGTCTGCCGAAGAGCGCGAGCGCGGCGTCGGTGTGGCTCGAGCGTGGATGTGTGGCGAAGCCGAGCGCGGCGGGCAAGGGCGCTGCCTCCGGCGCGGCGGCTGGCGTTGGAATGACGGACGCCGTGGCGTGCCGCGTGCTCGGCATGATGAAGGTCCAGGGTGTCGGGGGCACGCGCGACGTCGAACACGGCAGACAAGCGCTGCAGCTCGCGTGCGACCGCCACGATGACGAAGCCTGCAAGGCACTCGCGGCCGTCTCCCAGGTGTCGGACTCCCGCGACGCAGGCGTTCCCGTGGTGCCATCGAGCACGGCCGGGGACGCTGGACCGAATTCACCATCCGCCCCTCGTTGACGGGTTCCTGACCCACTCCGGATCCGGAGTGTAGCCCCCACATCCACATGTAGGAGCCCCCGGCATTCTTGTGACACCCTGCGTAAACCATTGAAGAGGGGTCGCTCCCGGCCAACCCTCCGACGCCGGGATCACAAGTTATCCACACCTGGCCACCGGAGCCGCCGGGAGCCTTGTGATTCACTGGGTTAGGTCCGGATGGGTTGTGAATAACCCGGCCTTCCAGGGCAGTTGTCGACAGGGCAACCCACAGGTGGATCCTGTCCGGTGTCCGCGCTCCGGACTGTGTCAGGGCGCACGGTACTGTAGGGCCCGGTGGGCGAGTCCGCTCACCGGACAGTCTCGTCCGTGGTTCGGACGGGTACGTCCGCTGGCCGGACGTTGATCGCGGCAGTTTGGCTCGGAAATGCCATTTTCTTGCCCGCGCCGAGTATTGATGCAAACCGGACGCGGATCAAAACCGCATATGGCAGCCATCCCGTCACCCGCGTGTCACGCACGCAACGAGCGGTACAGCTGCATGTACTCGTGTGCCGGCACGGTCCACGAGGAGTCGCGCGCCATCGCGGCTCGTCGAAGCGCCGTGAATGCGGCGCGATCTCGGAACATCCGCATCGCACGCTCGAGCGCCGCGAGCAGCTTGGGCGCCGATGCCGGCTCGAAGCGAAAGCCGGTTCCACGACCGTGTGCGAGCTCCGCATCACCGGGATCGATCACGGTATCGCGCAGGCCGCCGGCTGCGTGCACGATCGGGATCGATCCGTAGCGCATCGCGTACAGCTGGCCGAGCCCGCACGGTTCGAAGCGCGAGGGCATCACGAACAGGTCGCTGCCGCCGTAGATCCGGCGAGCGAACGCGCCATCGAAGCCGATCGTGGTCGAGACGTGGGCGTCGAACGTCTGCGCCAGCCAGCGGAACCGATCCTCGAGTCCGGGCTCGCCGGCCCCGAGCACCACGAGCCGGGCACCGAGGGCGGCGATCTCGGGCACGATGTCGGCGATGAGATCGAGCCCTTTCTGGCCCGTCATCCGCGCGATCACCGCGACCAGCGGTTCGTGGTCGGCGAGTGGGAGCCCGACCTCCTCCGCGAGCGCGGTCCGGCACACGGCCTTGCCCGCCAGCGAGTCGCGCGAGAACGGCGCGGGCAGGGCGGAGTCATGCGCCGGATCCCAGGCCGCCGCATCGATGCCGTTGACGATCCCGACGAGGCGTTTGACGTCCCATCGCAAGAAGCCGTCGAGTACCTCGCCGCGCTCGGGCGTCAGGATCTCCTGCGCATACGTCGGGCTGACGGTCGTGGCAGCGTCGGCGACGGCGAGCCCGCCCTTGAGCAGCGAGACCTGATCGTAGAACTCGAGGAGCTTCACCGTGAACATCGACCACGGGATGCCGAGCTCCGTCATGGTGCTCTTGGGGTAGATGCCGCGAAACGCGAGGTTGTGGATCGTCGTCACGATCGCCGAGGGCAGTCCGGTGACGCGTGCGAAGATCGCGGCGGGGGCGCCCTGCCAGTCATGCACGTGCAGCACCTCCGGTGGACCGCCGAGTAGCGCGTCGCCGGCCACGATTGCGGCCTTGCCGAGCGCGCCGAACCGGAGATGGTTGTCACCCCAATCGGCGGGGCCACCAGGACCGTAGAGGCCTCCCGATCGATCGTAGAGCGGCGCGCAGTCGAGGAAGCCATACCGCACGCGTCCGACGTCCGCGATCCGCAGCGCCGCCTCGAACGTCGTCGATCCGAGCGTGAACGGCAGGGGAACGCCGCCATCGAGCGTGATGCCCTCGGCGTGGAGGCGTTCGGCCACGCCGCGGTACAGCGGCACGACCACCGCCGCATCGAGGCCCAGCTCGGCCTGCGCCGCCGGAAGTCCCGCGACGACATCTGCGAGCCCGCCGGACTGCGCGAATGGCGCGACCTCGCTCGAGACGTGGAGAACGCGCACTAGGTGCCGAAGTCCGACGACCCGCCCGCAAACTTTTGAAACCGTGGCCCGGTGGCGGACTCGTAGCTGTGGCGCGTCTCCATCGAGACGACGAAGGTCCCCGGCCGGAGCTGCGCGAGGAGATCGGGCTCATTGCCGATCAGCTCGGCGAGATCATTCGCGAGCACGCACGGGCCGTTCGCCGGCACGAAGGTTCCCTTCGGCACGACGACGATCCCCGACTCGGTCACGAACGGGAACCGCTCACGATCACGCACCGGGTCGTAGCCGATCACGCAGCCCGGCTCGATGTGGCAGTTCTTGTCGAGCAGCACCCGGCGCAGCTTCGCGTTGCGACCGATGTCGCAGCCCGACAGGATGACCGAGTCGGTGACCTCGGCGCCTGCGTGGACGAAGCAGTCGTACGAGAGCACCACCTCCCGCACGGCCGCTGACGCGATGATCGAGCCCTCGCAGATCAAGCTGTCGTCGACCTCGGCGGGGCCAAAGCCTTCACCGGCACGGACGAAACGCGCGGGTGGGTAGTCGCGCTGGGCGCTGCGGATCCGCCATTGCCGGTTGTAGAGATCGAGCGCCGGCACGCGAGCGCGGAGCTCCATGTTCGAGGTGAAGTAGCTGTCGATCGTTCCAACGTCGCGCCAGTACGGCGCCACGCCCTCTGGATCGCCCGGGATGTGGTTCTGCGCGAAGTCGTAGACGAAGACGCGCGCACCCTCGGCGACCATCCGGGGAATGATGTCGCGACCGAAATCGTGCCGCGACGTCGGCTGCCCACCATCGTCGACGAGCACGCGCTCGAGGACCTCGCGGCGGAAGATGTAGTTCCCCATCGAGACCAGCGACCATCCGGGGCGGCCGGGCATCTCGGGCGGATTCTTCGGCTTCTCGACGAACCCGACGATCCGGCCGCGACTGTCGACGTCGATGATGCCGAACGCGCTGGCTTCTTCGGTGCGCACCGGGAATGCGGCGACCGTGAGATCGGCGTGGTTGTCGCGATGGAACGTGTCCATCTGATCGACCGCGAACTTGTAGACGTGGTCACCACCAAACACCGCGACGTGGGCCGCACGCGCGTCGCGCACCAGGTTCAGGTTCTGGTACACGGCATCGGCGGTGCCGCGGTACCAGAACTCGCCGAGCCGCATCTGCGCGGGCACCACCTCGATGTACTCGCCGAACCCGCTGAGCCGCCAGTTGCGGTTGAGGTGCTTGATCAAGCTCGACGACATGTACTGCGTGAGCACGTAGATCCGGCGGTACCCGGAGTTCAGGAAGTTCGAGAGGACGAAGTCGATGATCCGGTAACGTCCGGCAAACGGAACACCCGGCTTGGAGCGATGGACCGTCAACGGTCCGAGCCGAGACCCCTTACCGCCCGCCATGATCATCACCAGGGTGTCGTGCATCTACCCGATTATCGTAGCAAGCCACCGCGGGAATCGCGAAATCGCGGAGCCCATTCGATCGCCCCGAGAGAATCGCGAAGGGGCGTGCGCAGCGCTCGCCCGGCTCAGGTCGTCGAGCTGGCGAGCGGGACGGCGGGAACGGCGGGCGGCGTGGCCTGGACGAACACCTGCTGGCGGTAGTACCGGAGCTCGTCGATCGAGTCTCGGATGTCATCCAGCGCCCGGTGACTGTCCTTCTTGGCCGGCTGCTTCGCGATCACCTGCGGGAACCAGCGCCGCGCGAGCTCCTTGATCGTCGACACATCGACCATCCGGTAGTGCAGGCGGAGGTCGAGCTGGGGCATGTAGCGATTGATGAACCGGCGATCCTGATGGATCGAGTTGCCGGCGAGGACCGGGCGGTCCTTCGCGCTGCAGTGCGCGTTGATGAACGCGACGGTCTGCGCCTCGGCGTCCGCCTCGGTCACCGTCGAGGTCTTGACGCGATCGACGAGCCCCGAGGCCTGGTGGTGGGATCTGTTCCAGTCATCCATCGCGGCGAGCAGCTCATCGGGTTGGTGGATCACCAGCTCGGGGCCGACCGCCAGCTCGACGAGGTTGCCGTCCGTGAGGATCGTCGCGACCTCGATGATGCGTTCCTTCGACGGATCGAGCCCGGACATCTCCATGTCCATCCAGACCAAGACGTCGCTGCCAGCCATGGGGCGCACCCTATCACCTCAACCGTCCCCGGACGCAAACTCAAAGCGTCAGCGGCGCGCATGCACGACCCTGGGTCCGATCCGGATCACACGGCGGCGAGCGAGTCCCGCGGGGAGGCGTCGGGAGGCAGGCCCCAGCCAGCCTCGTAGTGGAAGGCCTCGCGAGCCGAGCGGGTCCCGGTGTTGCCGTCGATCAGATCGAGCGCGTCCAGCGGGACGAGGGCCGGATGGGCGTGGCCGGTGGCGTGGGCGAGGTGCAGCAGGTCCTTGCGCAGGGTCGCGAGGTAGTTGGCGAGCCTGGCCGCCTTGTTCGTCGGGTCGAGCCCGCGCATCAGCCACTTGTTCTGTGTGGCGACACCGGTCGGGCAGTGACCGGTGTGGCAGCGCTGCGCCTGGATGCAGCCGATCGCCATCATCGCCTCACGGCCGACGTTCACCAGGTCGCAGCCGAGCGCGAGCGCGAGCAGGCCGGTCTCCGGGAACCCGAGCTTGCCCGACCCGGCGAACACCACCGAGTGGTGGACGCCGCGCTCGGCGAAGATCCGGTAGACCTGCGTGAAGCCGAGCTTGAACGGCATCGCGACGTGATCGCTGAACACGAGTGGGGCTGCGCCGGTGCCGCCTTCGCCGCCGTCGATCGTGATGAAGTCCGGCGCGCGACCGGTCTTGTCGATCTGGGCCGCAAGGTCGCGCCAGAACCCGAGATCGCCGACCGCCGACTTGATGCCGACCGGCAGCCCCGTCGCATCGGCGATGCGCTCGATGAAGTCGAGCATGCTCGACACGTCGGTGAACGCGGTGTGGTTCGCGGGGCTGATGCAGTCCTTGCCCAGCGGGATGCCGCGGATCCTGGCGATCTCGGGCGTGATCTTCGCGGCGGGCAGCAGGCCACCGAGGCCGGGCTTGGCACCCTGGGACATCTTGATCTCGAGCGCGCGGACCCGCGCCGAGCTGATGCTCTCGAGGAAGCGCTCCATCGAGAACCGTCCCTGGTCGTCTCGCGCGCCGAAGTACCCCGTGCCGAGCTGCCAGATGATGTCGCCGCCCTTGCGGTGGTAGTCGGAGATGCCACCCTCGCCGGTGTTCTGCAGCGCGCCCGCCATCGAGGCGCCGCGATTGATCGCTTCGACCGCTGCCGACGACAGCGAGCCGTAACTCATCGCCGACGTGTTGACGATCGACGCCGGCTGGAACGCGAGCTTGCGGTGGCGAAACCCGCCGAGCACACGCACGCACGGCACCGACCATCCGGCGTCGTAGCCGGGCTCGCCGGCGTGCGGCGTGTGGAGCGGGAACGCGCTGTGGCGAACGAGGATGTAGCCGGCGCGCTCGATGTCGTTGTCGGTGCCGAAGCCGAAGTAGTTGTTCTCCTGCTTCGACGACGCGTAGACCCAGCGTCGCTGATCGCGCGAGAACGGCCGCTCCTCGTCGTTGGAGGTGACGATGTACTGTCGGAGCTCGGGGCCGATCGTCTCGAGCCAGTATCGGAAATGCCCGATCACCGGGAAGTTGCGCAGGATCGCCTT
>JAGSPR010000165.1 GCA_018262455.1 Deltaproteobacteria bacterium
CGCGCCGAGGTCACGAGGCTCGCCCGGCAGCACGCCGAGGCGTCGTGACTCGCGCCGAGGTCACGAGGCTCGCCCGGCAGCACGCCGAGGCGCCGTGACTCGCGCCGAGGTCACGAGGCTCGCCCGGCAGCACGCCGAGGCGCCGTGACTCGCGCCGAGGTCACGAGGCTCGCCCGGCAGCACGCCGAGGCACCGTGACCCGCGTCGTGCTGGCGCTCGGGCTCGCGCTGGTCCTCGCGTGCGGACATCGCCCGGACTCCGCGCGCCCGCCGATCGCGGCCCCCGCGAAGTCGATGCAGCTCAACGAGCCGGGAGCGAACGTCCTCGTCGACGCCCACCTCGTGCCCGGCTATGTCACGGTGGTCGACTTCTGGAGCGAGCACTGCGGCGCGTGCATCGTGGTCGGCGGCATGCTGGCCGTGCAGGTCGCGGCCGAGCCGAGGATCCTGATCCGGAAGGTCGACGTCGGTGATGGCTTCACGCCGGTAGCCGAGGCCTACAAGATCTCCGCGCTGCCGCATTATCGGGTCTACGACAAGGCCCGCCGGCTCCGCTACGACCTGGTCGGCAACGATTGCCTGAAGGCCCCCGACATCGCCCGTCAGCTGCTCGCGGAGCCCTGACCGGCGTGCCACGATGCGTGGCGTGCGACACGCAGTGATCCTCGCGGGTGGAAGCGGCACGCGGCTCTGGCCCGCGAGCCGGCAGGCGCGCGCCAAGCAGCTGCTACCCATCGGTCCGGGCGGCGAGACGCTGCTGGCCGCGGCGGTGCGTCGCGCTCGGGCGCTGGCCGGCGACCGGGTCCTCATCGTCACCGCCGACTCGCAAGTCGAGGCGACGCGCGAGGTCGCGCCAGGCGTCGAGATCCTCGGCGAGCCGGCGGCGCGCAACACCGCGGCCGCGATGGGGCTCGCCGCCGCGGTGATCGCGACCCGCGATCCGGACGCGGTGATCGCGGTGCTGCCTGCGGACCAGCATGTCCGCGACGAGCCGGGGCTCACGCGGGTGCTCGAACGCGGGCTGGCCACCGTCGAGGAGAGCGACGTGATCGGCACGATCGGGATCATGCCGACGCGCGCCGAGACTGGATTTGGCTACCTCGAGGTAGGCGCCGCCACGCTCGGCGAGCCGACCCCGGTGCTGCGTTTCGTCGAGAAGCCTGCGCGCGAGCTCGCCGAGAGCTACCTCGCGACCGGCAGGTACCTGTGGAATGCGGGGATATTCTTCGCGTCGGCACGCCGGCTACTCACCGAGCTCGATGCGCACCTGCCGCCGACGGGCCGGGCGGTCCGCGACATCGCCGCGGGCACCGTGCGGGCGGCCGACGTGTATCCGACGCTGCCCAAGATCTCGATCGATCACGCGGTGATGGAGCGCGCGACCCGGGTGGTGACGATCCCGGCGTCGGTCGGCTGGGATGACCTCGGATCGTGGGCCTCGCTGCCTGCGTTGCTCGGCAGCGATCCGCGGGGCAACACGGTTTCGGGCACCGCGATCGTCGAGGGCACCGGCAACATCGTCCTGTCCGATGACGACACCGTGATCGCGGCGTATGGCGTCCACGATCTCGTGATCGTCAAGAGCGGCAACGCGATCCTGGTGCTGCCCAAGGCCGCCGCACAGGACGTCCGCGCGGTCGTCGACGCGCTCGCCGCGCGCGGGCTATCGAAGTACCTGTGAAGCTGGTACGACTGGGGCGTGAACCCGCGCGTATTTCGGGAATACGATATCCGAGGCGTCGCGGATCGCGATCTCGATGACGCCACGGTGCGCGCGATCGGCGCCGCGATCGGCCAGCTCGCCGGCGGAGCGGTGGTGGTGGGCCGTGACTGCCGGGTCACGTCTCCGCGACTGTTCGCCGCGCTCACCGACGGGATCCGCGCCCACGCGGAGGTGGTCGACATCGGTGTCGTGCCAACCCCGGTGCTGTACTTCGCCGCGCACCACCTCGAGCCACACGCCGCGGTGATGATCACCGGCAGCCACAATCCGCCGGAAGACAACGGCTTCAAGCTGATGCTCGGGACCGAGACGCTCTACGGCGCGGCGATCGTGTCGCTGCGCGCGCAGGTCGAGCGCCTGCTCGCCGAGCCAGCACAGCACCCGATCAAGGCGATCCACTCGCGTGATGTGACCGCCGCGTACAGCGACCACGCGCTCGGCCAGCTGCGGCTCGGCGAGCGCCGGTTCAAGGTGGTCGTGGACGCGGGGAACGGTTCGGGTGGGCCGACGGCGGTCGGGCTGTATCGCCGGCTCGGGTTCGAGGTCGTCCCGCTGTACTGCGACCTCGATGGCACCTTCCCCAACCACCATCCCGATCCGACCCAGCCCGAGAACCTCGCGGACCTGATCGCGGTCGTCAAGCAAGAGCGTGCCGAGCTCGGGATCGCGCTCGACGGTGACGCCGACCGGATCGGGGTGGTCGATGCCAGCGGCCGCGTGCTGTGGGGCGACCAGCTGATGATCCTGCTCGGCAAGGCCGTGCTCGCCGAGGTCCCGGGCGCGAAGTTCGTCGGCGAAGTGAAGTGCTCGCAGGCGATGTTCGACGAGCTTGCCGCGGCGGGTGGCGAGGTCGAGATGTGGAAGGTCGGCCACTCGCTGATCAAGGCGCGGATGAAGGAGACCGGCGCGCTGCTCGCCGGCGAGATGTCGGGCCACATGTTCTTCGCGCACCGCTGGCTCGGCTTCGATGACGGGGTCTACGCGGGCGCACGGATGCTCGAGTTGCTGTCTCGCGGCGACAAGTCGCTGGTCCAGCTCGCCGCGGCCTTGCCCGCCATGATCAACACGCCGGAGCTCCGGATCGACTGCGACGACGATCGCAAGTTCGCGCTCGTCGCCGAGGTCACCGCGCGGCTGCGGCAGGATCCCGGCGTCACCGGCATCGTCGACGTCGACGGGGTGCGCGCGAAGTTCGAGGGAGGGTGGGGACTCGTGCGCGCGTCGAACACGCAGCCCGCGCTCGTCATGCGGTGCGAGGCGATCACGGCGGAGCGTCTCGCCGAGATCGTGGCGCTGATCAATGCCCACATCGAAGCCGCCCGGACCAAGCTCGAGTGAAAGGCCGCCCCGCATGACGTTTCGCATCGGCATCGACCTCGGCGGCACCAACCTGCGTGCCGCCGCGTTCGACGACTCGGACACGCCCCGCTGGCTGCACAAGGAATCCGTCGGCGAGGCCCGCGATCCGCAGGCGATCGTCGAGCGCGTCGCCTCGGTCGTCGATCGGATCGCGAGCGATGCGGCGGGGCCTGTGCCGGTAGGGATCGGGATCGCCGCGATGCTGTGCGATCGCCAGGGCACCGTGGCGAACTCACCGCACCTGCGATGGCGCGATGTCCCGTTCGGCATGTTGCTCGCCCGCCGGCTGGGGTCGCGGTTCCAGCTGGGCGTCTACAACGACGTCAACGCGATCACCTGGGGTGAATCGGTCGCCGGCTCGGCACGAGGCTGTCGCGACGTGCTCGCGGTGTACGTGGGGACGGGCATCGGCGGTGGCATGATCGCCGGCGGTCAGCTCATCGAGGGCGCGACGAACTGCGCCGGCGAGATCGGTCATACCAAGGTGCGATGGGATGACCGTGCGGAGCCGTGCGCGTGTGGTGGCCGCGGCTGCATCGAGGCCTATGTCGGTGGCAGCTACCTCGGCAAGCGGATCGCGCGCGAGCTCGCCGGGCGCAAGAAGTCGCTCGTGGTCCAGCTTGCCGGTCGGCTCGAGGATGTCACTCCAAGCCATGTCGACGAGGCCGCCGGGGCTGGCGACGAGTGGGCGCTGGGCCTGTGGACGGAGCTCGCGACGCTGTTCGGCGTCACGCTCGGCAATGCGCTCGCGGTCCTCAACTCGTCACGCCTCGTGCTCGGCGGCGGCTTGCTGTCGCGCACCCCGACCTTGTTCGCGCTGGTCGAGACCGCGCTGCTGGTGGCCGCGCCGCGGCCGATCCTCGAGGCGGTCGTGGTCGTGGCCGCCGAGCTGGGCGACGATGCCGGGCTCGTCGGAGCCGCGGCACTGGCGAGTGCCGGGCAGTCGATCATCTGACCGAAACGACGAAGGGCGTGGTCTCGCGACCACGCCCCTGACGATTCGTTCCAGCCGACCGAGTCAGCGGACGGTGGCGCCCGTGGTGGTCACCTTGATGCCGACCGAGAGCGCCTGCATGCCGTCGATCGTGACGTCCGGCGCGAGCAGGCTCTGGATCAGCGAGTTGGTCTTGATCTCCTCGATCGTGACCATGCAGTCCTTCGGGTTGGTGTCGAACAGCCCGATGATGGTCTTGCCGGTCGAGTTCGCCGCGCAACCGCACGGGTCGGGTGGCGCCATGCCGGTGGGGCAGTCACGCGTGATCAACGGGCCAAGCTGTGCGTGGACGGCTGGGATGACCTTGGTGTCGAGGTTGTCCTGCGTGAGGGCGCCAGCGAGGATGAGCTCGCTGAACCCGGTGGCCGTGATGCCCGTGCCCTTGGCGCGCGCACCGATCAGGTCGAGCTGGATCGGCGCGGCACCGCCGAGCACGATCTGCAGCGAGAGATCGCCGGGGCCGCCGGTGAACACGCCGCCGGCGATCTTGCCGCCGATGGCCGCGTTGTCGGGCGAGCCCGCCGCGATCGCGAACGAGCCGCTGCCGTCGAGGTGCTTGCCGCACGTCGTCAGGTCCGCAGGGTCGGTGCAGGCTGCGGGCATCGGCATGTCGCCGAGCTTGATCTGCAGCCCGGCCGCCGTGGTGCTGTCGAAGTTCGGCGCCTGGAAGTCGACGATCAGGATGATCGAGCCGCTGCTCACGGCCTCATCGATGCCCTTCTGGATCTCGAAGCCCTGGCCAGCCAGGGTGCCGAGCACCATGCCGAGCTGGTTGTCGACGGTCTTGTCGTCGTTGAGGTCGAGACCGAAGTCGCGCGCCTGGTTGTTGTTCGTCGGGACCAGCACGGTCTTCGCGACGGACGTGCTGTGCGGGCCCGTGGGTGGGTCGATCCCATCACCCCCGCCGCCACCGCAGGCAACAAGCGAGACCGGAATGGCCAAAGCAAACAAGAACGGACGAAGCGATACCATGTGATGCCCCTCGGCTAAGTTATGGCGGTTCTATCCCAGAACCACGGACGCGCACAATACGGGTAATCCAGCCGGCCAGGACGTGATCCTCGCCATAGCCAGGTCGTTATTGTGGTTTCACCCCATCGAACCGGACCTTTGCACCATCCACGACGTGGTGTGCCGCCGCCCAGCCACCGTTGACTTCCAGCACGTAGAGCGATGGCCTTCCGACCTGCCGCAGGGTCTCGGTGCGGGGCGTCGCGTTGGCGACCACCCCGGCGACCGTGAGCTCGCCTGTGATGAAGATCATGTCGAGCGGGATGAGGGTATTTCGCATGTAGAACGCCCAGTCGTACTCCTTGCCCATCAGGAACAACATCCCGGCGTCGAGCCCCAGGTGCTCGCGAAACATCAGCCCCTTCTCCACCTTGGCCGGCGTCGAGACCACCTCGACCTCGACGGTGGCCTCGCCCGCCGTCGTGGCGATCGCGACCTTGGGCAGCACGGGCTTGGCGGTTTGTGAATCTGACATCGCTGGCTGGGCCTGGGGCTGGGGCGCATCGTCGCGCCGGCTGCTGCGGGTGGAACAGGCGGAGATCACGACCAAGGCGAGGAGCCAGCGCACCCGGGCACGCTAACTCGCCAGGTGGCCGTGCGCCAGCGCGGGCCGGCCGGTGTTGCGGCTCATCCGCCGAGCGCGTCGATGACCCTGCCGAGCAAGTACATCACGACGCCGATCACGGCGACGAACCCGAGCACCGCACCGACCACCATCGCCCAGTCCTTCGCGCTGGCGCGACCGCCCTGCTGATCGCGTTCGGTGAGCAGCGCGACGTTGCGCTGGTTGCCCTTGAACACGACATCGGCCACATCGCCGAGTAGCGGCACGACCCCGAACATCGCGTCGAGCCCGAGGTTCAGCAGCATCCGCGCCACGATCACCGGCGACATCTTGCGACGCACCGCGATCACCACGGCATAGAGGCCGAGCAGCGAGCCGACGATGTCGCCAGCGCCAGGCAGCACGAATCCGATGACGGGATCGACCAGGTAGTGGTCGAGGATCCGCGCGAGCTTGCGGACGCGTTCGATCTCGGGATCGCTGCGCGTGGCGGTGGCGGCACGCGTCGGCGGCGCGATGGAGGGAACAGGCAAATCACGCGTGCCGGCCATGGCCGGAGGTTCAGCACGCGGCATGCCAGGTAGAGTCCGGATATGGCCTATGCCGTCGTGACGCGCGATCTGGACGAAGCGGCCCCGTATGTCGCGGCGCTGGCGAGCCTCGGGCTCGAGACCGTCGCGATGCCGGTCACGCGTACGGAGGAGCCGCACGACGAGGATGCGCTGCGCCGGGCCATCGAGCTCGGTGGCTACGCGGCGATCGTGTGTGCGAGCGCGCGCGCCGCGCTGGCGTTGCTCGGTGCGCGTGGGGACGCGCGGCTGCCCGAAGTGTGGGCCGTCGGCCCCGCCACCGCACGCGTGCTCGAGGCAGCGCGCGTTCCGGCAGTCGTTCCGTCGGACACGCGAGACGGCGCGACGCTCGCCCGCGCGCTGCTCGCCTCGCGCGAGCTCGTGGGCAAGCGGATCCTCGTGCCGCGCGCGGAGGCCGGCCGCGACGACGTCCTCGAGATCTTGCGCGCCGGCGGCGTCGAGGTCGATGCGGTGATCGCGTACCGCACCGTCGCGGTCGCGGGCGATGACCCCGCGATCGCGCGCGGACGCGAGCTGCTCGCCAAAGGTCTTGCCGCGGTGTGCGTCGTCTTTGCACCCTCGCAGGTCGCCGCGCTCGATGCGCTCGTCGGACTGCGCTCGCTCGTCACGCGGTTCGCGGCGATCGGCGAGACCACGGCGGTCGCGTTGCGGGCGGCCGGGGCCGCGGTCATCGCGGTCGCGGACAGCCCGACGCCCGAGGGAATAGCCAACGCCGTCGCGGCGGTGTATCCAGCAACGCGATGAACTACCCCGACTACCGGCCCCGCAGGATGCGCCGCACCGAGGGCCTGCGACGCATGGTCCGCGAGACCCGCCTCTCCGTCGACGACTTCGTCTACCCGCTGTTCGTCGTGCCGGGCACCGGCGTCGAGAAGCCGATCGGCTCGCTCCCGGGGCAGTTCAACCTGTCGGTCGACAAGGCGGTCGAGGCAGCCGCCAAGGCGGCCGATCTCGGGATCCCGTCGGTGCTGCTGTTCGGGATCCCCGAGCGCAAGGATCCGGTCGGCAGCGAGGCCTGGAAGGACAGCGGCGTCGTCCAGAAGGCGATCCGCGCGATCAAGAAGGCAGTTCCCCAGATGGTCGTCATGGCGGATGCCTGCTTCTGCGAGTACACCGACCACGGCCATTGCGGCGTGCTCCACAACGGCGAGCTCGACAACGATGCCTCGCTCGAGAACCTCGCGCGCACGGTGCTGTCGTACGCCAGGGCCGGCGTCGATGTCGTCGCGCCGTCCGGCATGCTCGATGGCTTCGTCACGGCCTGCCGCGAGAGCCTCGACGAGGAGCACTTCGATCAGACCGTGATCATGGCCTACTCGGCCAAGTACGCATCCGCCTACTACGGCCCGTTCCGAGAGGCGGTCGAGTCGGCGCCGTCCTCTGGCGATCGCAAGGGCCATCAGATGGACTACTCCAACGTGGCGGAAGCCGTCCGTGAGGTCTCGATGGACGTCGCCGAGGGCGCCGACATCGTGATGGTCAAGCCGGCACTGGCCTACCTCGACGTGGTGCGGGCGGTCTCCGACGAGATCAACATGCCGATCGCCGCCTATGCCGTGAGTGGCGAGTACGCGATGATCGAGGCTGCCGCCGAGCGCGGCTGGATCGATCGCGAGCGCATCGTGATGGAGACCCTGACTGGCATCCGTCGCGCCGGCGCCGATATCATCATCACGTATCACGCGCCGTACGCCGCGACGCTGCTCGCCAAGCGCTCCTACTAGCGCCGCGCCGGGACGCCACGGATTGCTCATGCCGCCCCAGTACAAGTTCGTCGAGGTGTCACCGGTCACCGGCGAGACGATCGAGGACTGCGTCAACCAGTGGGTAGAGGCCGGGTGGCAGCTCGAAGGCATCCGCTTCGTGACCACGGAACACTCGAAGCGGCCCGCGATGGCGTTCGTGTCGTTCATCCGCGAGGCTTCCGAGCGGACGGTCGAGACCGAGGCGCCACGTACGCCTCGGCCGCTCGTGCGGCCGGACGACGACGACTGACGACGACTGACGATCTCCCCCCGGGCTAGCCGGCGGTCGAGCGGAACGCGGCGAGCACGGCGGCGGCACGCTGGGCCACACGGTCGCGGATCGCCTTGAACCGCGGGTGGGCCGCGACCGGGCCGAACAGCGGGCACTTGTCGAGGATCACGATGTCGATGAGGCCCATCTGCTCGGCCGCCTCGAGCGCTTCGAACGCGAGCTCGGGCTTGCGGACGATGAGGGCGATCTCGGACAGGAGCTGGAGCCCGAGGAGCTGGCCGCGCACGGGCTTCTCGGCCCCACCGAAGTCGTCGAGAAACCGCTGCCAGAGTGCGGGATCGATCAAGTCCGATTGGGCGGCACCGCTGATGAAATGGATCAGCTTGTTCGGCTGATAGGCCAGCTGGGGAGCGAACCGGGCGGCGGCGTTCGCCATCGCGTCGGGCGCGCCGCGCCAGCACGCGAGCCGCGCCTGGAACACGGCACCCATCTGAGCGATCGCGCGATTGGGGTCGGCGACGACCGTCGCGATCATCTGGTCCGCGCGGTCCCAGTGCCCTTCGAGCGCGTCGAGCCGGGCGAGGTCGGTCTGCACGATGTGGGCGCGGGTCGGATCGAGCGCGGCGGCGGTCTCGAAGTGCTGGCGCGCCTCCGACACGGCACCGACCTCGACGAGGATCCGGCCAGCCATCTCGTGCGCCTGGCCGAGCATCGGAGCCCGCACCAGCACGGTACCGAGGTCCGCCATGCCACCGATCGGGTCGTTGGTGTTGAGCCTGTACGACGCCGACGCGAGATACGCCTCTGGATGATCCGCCGCGATCCCGCGCTCGATCGCGGCGCGCGCGCGCGGCAGGAGTGCCGGCTCGGCCGCCATCACCCACGCCTGGGTCGCCGCGAACGCCCGCGCGCCCGCGATCGGGGCCGAGCTCGGTGACAGCTCGATCGCTTGATCGAGCAGATCCGCCGCTGCCTGGAGATGGCTGCCCCAGAACAGCCGGAGCTCGGCACGTGCGCGCAGGTAGAGGTCCACCGCGCGCGGATCGGTCGGGCGGGCCGGTGCGATGGCGCGGGTCGACAGCGCCTCCGCGATCCCGCGGGTCAGCGTGTCGCTGAGCGAGAGGATCTCGGCCTCGCTGCAGTCCGCGCGATGCGCCCAGATCTGGAACCCATCGGCGACCCCGATGAGCCGGGCCGCGACCCGCAGTCCGCCGTCGGTCCGCCGCAGCGATCCGAAGATCACATGATCGACGCCGAGCTGGCGACCGAGCTCGCGTGGATCAGCCTCGCTCCGCGAGCGGACGACGCCGGCCGGTCGGACGCGCAGCGCCCGTGTCGACGACAGCGTGTCGATCAGATCCTCGACGATGCCATCGGCGAGGTACTCGTCACCCGGGCCACACGAGAGCGGCAGCACGGCGAGCGACGTGGCGGCGTGCGAGGCCAGCGGTACCGGGGTCGGGGTCGGCATCGGGGTCGGGCGCGGCGTGCCGATGGCGCGCCCGAGCGGGGGCGGCGCCTCGTGCGGCAGTGCCTCGTGCGGCAGCGCCGTGGCACTCAGCGCGGCGAGTGCCGCACCAACCTCGTCCGCCGACGCCGGCCGGTTTGCTGGATCGAGCTCGAGGCAGCGCGCGAGCAGGCTCGTGAACCCGGATGGCAGCGCCGTCGTGACGATCGGCCGGATCGGCTGGGTCGCCTGCGCCACCGCGACCGCGATCGCGTTGTCCCCCGACCACGGCCGGGTCCCGGTCGCGAGCTCGAACAGCATCACCCCGAGCGAGAACAGATCGGCCCGCGCATCGACGTCTCTGCCGGCGAGCTGCTCGGGCGCCATGTAGCGCGGCGTGCCGACGATGGATCCGATCTGCGTGACGCTCGCATCGTCGACGCTCCGCGCGATCCCGAAATCGGTGATCACCGCGCGATCGGTGGCGCGCTCGAGCAACACGTTGTCCGGCTTGAGGTCGCGATGGATCACGCCCTTGGCATGCGCGGCCCCGAGCCCCGCGCAGACCTGGATCGCGATCCCGCGCAACCGCGACCACGGCATCGAACGCCCGAGCTCCTTGGTGAGCGGCTCGCCCGCGACGAGCTCCATGGTCAGGAACTTGTCGCCCTCGTGATCGCCGATGTCGAACATCCGCGCGACGTTGCCGTGCTGGATGCGCCGGGTCAGCCGGACCTCGCGACGGAAGCGCTCGATCGCCTCGTCGGTGAGCCCGCCACGCAGCACCTTGAGGGCGACCCGTTCGTGCAGCTCGATGTCGAGGGCCTCGTAGACGCGCCCCATGCCGCCGCTCCCGAGCCAGCGTACGATCTGATACCGGGCTGCGACCAGCTCGGGTGGTGATGACTCGGTCTGGGAGGCTGGCGTGACCGGCGTGACCGGGCTGGTATCGCTCGAACCGGCGATCGTGTCGTCGTCACCCCGGACCGCCATCCGCTACGAGCGTATCACCTGCCGCGGCTCACCGCTGATCGCCGTCGCTGGCTGGCTGTTCCACCCGCTGCAAGACCGCCTCGCGCTCGAGCGCATCACGCAGCCGCTGACGAGCACGGTGCGCGCGGATCTTCACGTTCGCGACGCTGATCCCCAGGCGCCGCGCGGTCTCGACTTCGGTCAGCTCGGTCCGGAGCAGCATCACGTCGCGGTACTTCGGAGCCAGCTGCTCGACGACGCGCTGGACTTCCAGCGCTTCCTCGTGATCTCCGACCTGCGCCTCGGGCGAGCGCTGGGGATCGACGACCTCGCGGTGCAGGATCTCGTCGTTCGGCGCGAGTTGCTCGCGCGCCCGACGGCACCGCCGCAAGTGGCCGAGCGCGGTGGTCGAGGCGATCCGGTACAGCCAGGTCCGATACCGCGAGTCCCCGCGGAACGAGTCCCGGTAGCGATACGCGAGCAGCATGGCGTCCTGGGCCACATCATCGGCGGCCTCCGCGCTGTGGACGATCCGGCGCGCGACCGAGTACATGAACTGCCGCTCGTCTTGACCGAAGCGCAGCTCGTTGCGTGCGTCGACCCGGCTCCGCGAACTGGACGATTTGTCGTTCAAAACGTGCATATCGTCCAGTGTGGCCTGCAAATCGTTCACGTCAATATGCAATCGTTCACCATCGTGGAAGTAATTGTATTTGCAAGTTAAACAGGGATGAGAGATCCCTGCGGTCGAGCAGGGCCAGTTGCGTTCTGTAACCTGGCTGACGTGAGGGGCGTCATGATGGGACATGCGCCTCCTGTCACCGCGCGAGCTGGCCGACGCGCTGGGCGTGAGCGAGTCGTCGCTCAAGCGCTGGGTCGATGCAGGCAAGATCGTCGCGGCGCGGACCGAGGGAGGCCATCGCCGGATCACGCTGCCCGAAGCGGTGCGGTTCATCCGCGAGACCGGCGCGCCCCTGGCCCGTCCCGAGCTGCTCGGCATGCCCGAGATCGCGATCTCGCAGGCGAGCCCGACCGCGGATTCACTCCACGAGGCGCTGCTCGATGGCGACCCGATCAGCGCGCGCGGATGGCTGCTCGCGCGGTACCTCGGCGGGACCTCCGTCGCCGAGCTGTGCGACGGGCCGATCCGCGATGCGATGTCCAGGATCGGTGAGCTGTGGCACCACCACGGCGCGGGCGTGTTCGTCGAGCACCGCGCGACCGACACGTGCCTGCAGGCCCTCGCGCATCTCCGCAATACGTTCGAGCCGCCGGCCGGCGCACCGATCGCGCTGGGCGCCACCCCCGAGGATGATCCCTACATCCTGCCGTCGTTCATGGCGGCCACGATCGTTGCCGCCGCGGGGATGCGTGCCATCAACCTCGGTCCCGACACGCCGGTGAGCGCCCTGCAGCACGCGTTCACTCGCCACGAACCTCGCCTGGTCTGGATCAGCGCGAGCGCGCCGCTCCCACCCGCGCGCGCGCGCGAGCTCGAGCGCTGGCTGGCCTCGCTGCCACCGGTCACGACGGCGATCATCGGCGGGCGGCAGCGTGACTCGATCGCCTCCCGCCATCCCGGCGTCCGGTCCGCGGAGACGATGGGCGAGCTCGCCACGCTCGCCACCCAGCTCGCGCGCGGGGCGTGACTCACCTCGGCTGGCGTGCGAGGTGCGCTCCGAAGCTCGCCATCACCCAGCGATGCACGAGCGCCTGGGTGCCGCGATACAGCCACCACGGCAGCCGGGGCGAGAACTCATGGATCGCTGTCAGCAGGTGCTCGCCGTCGGGCGCGACCCGGAGCTCGAGCCGGCCACGCTTGGTCGGCAGCGCGAGCGCACCCCCGGTGACGTAGAACAGCTGGCGGTCGGCCGTGCTGCGATCGGGCGCGAACGTCAGCACGAGCAGCGGGCGGTGCGAGCCGGCGAGGAAGAACGAGCAACTGCGCTCGGCATCGACCTCGACCCGCAGCAGTGGCCACGCCCCGCGGGGGAGCCACCGCATGTACTCGTGCGCGGCCCACTCGGCATCTCGACCGGCGGGCAGCGGGATGCGCTGCACCGAGCGCACGCCGGTCGGGGCGGTCCGCGGTGCCGCCTGGTAGGCGACCGGCGGCGAGGGTCCCCGTTGCGGGGGTGCGTTCCCGGCGGGTCGCTGATCGGCGGCGAGCGAGCTCGTCACGGCGTCGTCAAACGCCAGGCCCGGGAGATCGGCAAGGGCTTGCAGCCGGCGATCGCTGCACACCATGTCGTGGTGCAGGCTCTCGATCAGCGGCGCG
>JAGSPR010000449.1 GCA_018262455.1 Deltaproteobacteria bacterium
TCTCCGCAAGGACAAGATGGCGTTGCAGCGGCTCAAGGACGTCGCCGAGAAGGCGAAGTGCGAGCTGTCGAGCGTCAAGGAGACCGAGATCAACCTGCCATTCATCATCTCGACCGGTCGCAACGAGGCGCTGCACCTGCAGACGATGCTGACCCGCGACAAGCTCGAGGAGCTGACGAGTGATCTCATCGACCGCACGGTCGAGATCTGCGCGCGCACGCTGGAGGAAGCCGAGATCCAGAAGTCCGGAATCGAGGACGTGATCCTCGTCGGCGGCATGACCCGGATGCCGCGCGTGCAGTCGGCGGTCGCGGAGTTCTTCGGGCTGGAGCCGTGCAAGGGCGTTCACCCCGACGAGGTCGTCGCGCTCGGTGCGGCGATCCAGGGCGCGGCGCTCACCGACGAGAAGAGCGACGTGTTGCTGCTCGACGTCACGCCGCACTCACTCGGCATCATGATCGTTGGCGGTTACTTCCATAAGCTCATCGAGCAGAACACGACCGTGCCGACGTCCGAGCAGCACGTCTTCACGACCGTGAAGGACAGCCAGACGTCGGTGAAGATCCTCGTGCTGCAAGGCGAGAGCGATCGTGCCGAGGAGAACGAGCTGCTCGGCGAGTTCGTGCTCACCGGCTTGCGACGCGCGCCCCGCGGCGAGGTCGAAGTCGAGGTCATGTTCCACATCAGTGCGGACGGCATCGTGTCGGTGAAGGCGCGCGATGTGGAGACCGGCCTCGAGCAGTCGATCACCGTGACCGCGACCTCGGGGCTAACCGAGGACGAGATCAAGAAGATGGTCGAGGCGAACAAGGACTACATGGTCGAGGTTCGCTCCGGTCAGGAGTTCGACAAGGCCCGCCATGCGGCGGAGAAGGCGCTCGAGGAGATCGAGGGCCTGTTCCCGCAGGTGTCCGACATCATCGCCGGCTCTGACTTCGGTCAGGACGCCGTGAAGAAGGCCCGCGCCGTGGTCGATCGTACCCGCACTTCGATCGTCGCCAAGGATCTGACGACGCTCACCGAGGCCACCGAGGCGCTCAACCGGACACTCAACATGTTTCGAGGCGTGGTGTCGAAGACACGCGGATGACGATGGTTCGCGATCTTCCCGACGTCGATCAGTCGATCGAAGAGGGCCTCACGCTCTACGGACAAGGTGACCTCGACGGAGCCCTCCAGTCGTGGGAGCGCGCACTCGCGGTCGATCCCGAGAATCCGCAGGCCAACAGCTACGTCGACTACGTGCGCCAGAACTACGAGCTGCTGACGAGCGAGGTCAGCAAGAGCAACAGCGCCGGACCGTTCGCCATCACCGAGGGCGAGCCGGAGTATCAGATCGAGATCCTGCCAGGCGAGCTCATCGCGCCCACGATCGCGCCTCTCTACATGGATCCTCTCGATGAGGGCTGGTTCATGGAGGACGAGGGTGGACCACACAGATCGCGCACCGTCAGCGCAGACCCGCCGATGGAAACGCTCGAGCTCGAAGCCGACGAGCCGCCAGCGGAGCCCGCACAGCCGATCAGCTTCGACGACGCGACCCGCGAGTACCCCGGCGGTCCTCCGGTCAACGCGTCGCGCGCTGGCGTCCCCTCGCAGGTCGCGGCCGAGCTCACTCCCTCGGGATTCGGTGGCGCGCAGGACCATCAGACCCCGGGTGTCTCCGCCGCGAGCGGCTTCAACACGCAGCTGACCGATGTCCGTCAGCGCGATCTCGGGTTCGTCCAGATGCGTGACCCCGGGCTCGACCATCGTCCGGCGAGCGTGGGGCCCTCCGACCTGGTCATCACGCTGCGCACGCCTGTCACGAGCGACCTTGGCGACGACACCTTGCAGCAGCTCAGGCCAGCCGGTGCGCTCGACGATCTCGCGTACGAGGATCCGCCCACGACCGAGCGCACGTTGGGGGCCTCGGCCGCGGCGCTGCTCGACTCGTTGCCGGTGCCCACGGGGACCACCCGTGGGGCGGATCAGCCGGTCTGGGTGCCTTCCGATCTCCTCGCCGAATCGAAGACGCGCGACTTTCCCGAGCCGTCGTCCAGGAGCCAGCCGCCAGCCAACGCGACGGCCCGGCAGCCCGGCACCGACGGCGTATCGCCGCCGCGGATCGAGCAGTTGCCTGGCGGCGCCCGGTCCAACCTGCCCAAGCTGGGCTCGGCCCCAACCCTCGATCTCGGGATCCGTGAGATGGCGGCCATGCGCGCCGATGACGAACCGACGAACATGCGTGCGCGTCCCATGCCGCGGGAAGGCACGCGCGCCGATGCCTACCTTGCATTCGATCCGATCGACGCGCGCACCGCTCAGATCCTCGATGACGTCGAAGTCGGGGCACCGGAGCACGAGGCGAAGGAAGACAGGACCCGGCGCAGGATTACCGCGTTGTTCGATCGCGCGCTCATCTGGAGTCGCAATGGCGAGCTCGAACACGCGGTCGCCGCGATCGATCTGGCGCTGTCTGAAGATCCGAACAGCGCGCTCGCGCAGAAGCTGATCCACCGCAACCGCGACACGATGATGAGCGTGTTCCAGGCGTTCCTCGGCGATCTGCAACGCCAGCCCTTGCTGGCGCGCCCGCTCCACGAGCTCGCGAATGCACCGATCAGCCCGCGTGCCGCGTTCTTGTTGTCTCGCGTCGACGGGACTCTCTCGCTCGACGAGATCCTCGATGTCTCGGGCATGCCGCGCCTCGAGGCCTATCGATACCTGTGTCAGCTCTACCTGCGCGGAATCCTGAGGTGAGCATGGGTCGGATGCTTGTCCTCCGGTACGGGCTCGACAGGTAGGCGATGCTCGTCACCCGGGTCACCAACGCGATCAGCGCGCGCCAGCCCATGCGCGCCGCGCTGCTGCGAGTCGTCGATGGGCCAGACCGCGGCGTCGAGCTCGAGCTGCCTCCGGTCGGGGTCGTGCTCGGGACCGAGCGCACCTGTGATGTCGTGCTGACCGACGCGTTCGTGTCGCGCCGGCATTGCACGATCACGCCGCACGCCCAGGGCTTCACGATCACCGACCTCGGATCCAAGAACGGCACGGTGATCGACGGTGTCGCGATCGGCAAGGTCGTGGCGCCGCCGGGCTGCGCGATCCGGATCGGCAAGACGCTGGTCCAGCTGATGCCCGCCGACGAGGTCGTCGATATCCCGCCGTCGCAAGGCGATCAGTTCGGCGCGCTCTACGGGAGCTCGCACGTGATGCGGGGGGTGTTCGGGTTGCTCGAGCGGGCGAGCAAGTCGGCCGCGCCGATCCTGTTCCTCGGCGAGAGTGGCACCGGCAAGGAGCTGATGGCGCGCGGGGTGCATGACTCGTCGCCACGCAAGGACGGCGCGTTCGTCGTGTTCGACTGTGGGGCTTCAACCGACTCGCTGATCGAAAGCGACCTGTTCGGCCACATGAAGGGCGCGTTCACCGGCGCGGCGAGCGATCGCCAGGGCGCGTTCTCGGCGGCACACGGTGGCACGCTGTTCCTCGACGAGATCGGAGACCTGCCGGTCGCGCTTCAGCCCAAGCTCCTCCGCATGCTCGAGGCCGGCGAGGTGACGCCGCTTGGTGGCCGAAAGAGCGAGCGTTACGACGTGCGCATCGTGGCGGCGACCCACCGCGATGTCTTCGGCGAGGTCGCCCGCGGTGGGTTTCGCGGCGATCTGTACTATCGGCTCGCCGTCGTCGAGGTCCACGTGCCGCCGCTCCGCCAGCGGACCGGCGATCTCGCGCGGCTGATCTCGATGTTCCTCGAGCGGGCAGGTGCCCCCCAGCTTGCCTCGCAGGTCGGGGGCGCGGCCCTCGAAAGGTTGCAGCGCTATCACTGGCCGGGCAACGTGCGCGAGCTCCGCAACGTCGTCACCCGTGCGGTCGCGCTCGCCGGCCCGGACGACGACTTCCAGTCGCTCCCCTTCGTGTTGCGGCCGACGACCGCCGCTCCGCAGACCATCCCGGAGATCAAGGCGGACCGGCCGTTCCACGAGGCCAAGGACGCCCTGATCGCACGGTTCGAGCGCGAGTACCTCGGAGATCTCGTGCAGCGCGCCAGCGGCAACCTGTCCCAGGCTGCGCGTGAAGCCGGCCTCGAGCGCAAATTCCTCTACAAGCTGCTCGAGCGTGCGGGTCTTCGCCACAAGGGCGAGCCTGCCGCGGACGACGAGCCGTAGCTACGCCAAGGGATCGGCGATCTCCTCGTCGAGGTCCGGCGGCGGTGGGGACGTCTTGGTCACGTCGACCACGTAGCGCACGAGCACCGGAAGGTAGTCCGTCAGCGACGGACAACGCAGGGAAGTCCCCGCAAGCGCCTGCGCCGTGTTGGTCTGATCGTAGTGCACCGGGTGGTCGAGGATGTCGACGAATGCGAGCGGGCCGCGGCCGAGCCGTGCCAGGCCGGGGGTTCGCAACACCGCTCGTGCGAGCGGCCGTGGGATGTGGCCTCGTGGCTTCTCGGTGTTTGCATGCTCGGCCACCCCGTCGAACACCTGGCGTGCGGTGAGGGGCGAGGGGTCGACGATGTGAAACGTCTTGCCGGCGGCGGTCTCGGCGCGCCCGATGTGCCACGCCGCATCGATGACGTAGTCGATCGGCACGAGGTGCAGCGGCGCGTCGCCTCGGCCGAGCAGTGGCAGGCGTAGGCCCGACGCGTTCGTCGCGATCAGGACCATCAGGTAGTAGGGCCCGTCGAGCTTGTCGATCTCGCCGGTCTTGCTGTCGCCGACGATGATCCCCGGCCGCAGCACGGTGATCGGGAGGCGGCGCATCGCGGCGCGCACGAGCTTCTCGGCCTCGTACTTCGTGCGCTCGTAGCCGTTGTGGAACTTCTGCCCGGCCTCGAGGTCCTCCTCGTAGAACGTGCCCTTGCGGTCGCCCGATACCATCGCGGTCGACCAGTGGACGACCCGCTGCAGCCGTGCAGCGTCTCGCGCGAGATCGAGCACCGTGCGTGTGCCGCTGACGTTGACCCGCCGCGCGGTGGTCTCGTCGATACCCATGAAGTAGATGCCGGCGAGGTGATGGATCCAGGTCAGCTCTTTCGACAGCGCCCGGTACTCGACGCTCGACAGCCCGAGGTCCATGTCGCAGACGTCGCCGACGAGGACTTCGGCACGCTCGCGGCCGGGGAGGGTCGCGAGCAGGCGCTCGGCATCCGCGGCGAACTTCGGCTGGGCGAGCACGTAGATCTTGCTCGTCTGCTCCGCCGGTTCGGCCGC
>JAGSPR010000450.1 GCA_018262455.1 Deltaproteobacteria bacterium
CGCGGCCCACAGCCACACGAACATCCCGAGCCAGCACAGCACCATGAGCGCGAGCGCACTCGGGATGCCGGTGACGACGCGCCACAACGCCGAGCGCGGGGTCGGGTGCGCGGCGCCCTCGACCTCGAGCTGCACGGTCTCGGTGGGTTCGTTCGCCGGGAGGTGCTCCGCGATCAAGCCCGCCCACGCCGCGATGGCGGAGAACCAGCGCAGTCCGTCGATCACCCGCGGACCGTCCTCGGCGAGGTACGCCGCCGGATCGCGCCGGGTCAGGCGACTCGCCGCGAACACCGGGAGTGCGAGGTACGCGAACGCGAAGACCGTTCCGAACGACAGGCCGACGACCCCGAGGGCGAGGAACGCGACGAAGCGAACCGCGAGCTGGAAGCGGGTGAAGGCTCCCGGCGGCTGGACCACGTAGTGGACTGGATAGGCGTTCATGCCCGCATGCGGCTGCATCGGCCGTGCCCGGCCCCGCTCTCACGCGCCAGACGCGGTCCGCCGCGGCATGCACGATGCAATCTGAAATCGAGATGACCGGAGCGCGCAGTGCGCAGGGAGATCGACGATGAACATCGTGAAGACCGACGAACAGCTCCAGAAGGACGTGATCAGCGAGCTCGCATGGGACACCCGGGTCGGGCCGGCCGAGGTCGGCGTGGAGGTCGACGCTCACGTCGTGACGCTGACGGGGACGGTCCCGAGCTGGGCCAAGAAGCTCGCCGCCGCGGACGCCGCTCACCGCGTGGCCGGGGTACTCGACGTCGCCAACAACATCATCGTCAAGATCAGCGATGGGCCACGGCCCACGGATACGGAGATCGCGGCGGCCGTGCGCCAGGCCCTGACCTGGGATGAGTTCGTCCCCGCCGACCGGATCCAGTCCACCGTCGAGAACGGGGCGGTGAGGTTGCAGGGAACCGTCGACTACCTGGCGCAGCGCGAGGATGCAGCGCGCGCGGTGGGGTACCTCGCGGGCGTCGTCGCCGTCGACAACCAGATCACGGTGAAGCGGGCCGACGTGTCGAAGACCGCCCTGCGCGCGGCGATCCAGGGTGCCCTCGAGCGCCAGGCGCTGCGCGACGCGAACCGGGTCCAGCTCGAGGTCGAGGAGGGGCGGGTCACGCTTTCGGGGACCGTTCACTCGTGGGCGGAGCGCCAGGCCGTGGTCGGCGCCACGCGCGGCACGCGCGGCGTGGATCTCGTCATCGACGAGCTGCGAATCTCACCGTGATCTCCATCATCACCCGGATGCAGGAGGTGCGCCGGGCGCTCGACCTCGACGCAGCCGGTGCGGACGAGCTAGGGACACGCGCCCCACAGTTCGACCAGCTCCGCCTCGTCTGAGTCGGTCGGTTCGATCGTCACGTTCGCGGTGTTCATGACCGAGACCCGGCTCGTGAGGGACACGTGGCCGAGCCCGAGCGCGTGCCCGAGCTCGTGCGCGACCGTGATCGCTCGCTGGTCGCGATCGCGCAACCGAAGGTTGACGTAGACCGTCGCGTTGTCGTCGTCGTAGTAGCCATAGAAGGCGTCGGCGGCGTCGCGGAACTCGATCGTGATCGCCGAGCTCTCGCCGCGCGCGAGTCCGGTGACGCCACGCGCGCTCCACATCGCGATCGCATCGTCGATGCTCGCCTGCTGCTCCGGGCTCGCGGCCGGCGCTGCGACGATCATCGGCGCGCACGGGTCGAAGGCGATCGCCGCCGTGGAGGGCTGGGAGCCGCAGCCCGTGAACAATAACCACCAGAGTGATGCGCGCAACCCGACAAGAGTATGCGCGCAAGGGTTGGTACCTCAAATGCAAAAGCTGCGTCGCTGTCAGAACTCGTAGCCGACCGCGGCGCTCGCTTCCCACGCGTGCATCGGCGCGAACGTGTCGCCCCCGGCGTTCTCGAGGACGAGGCCCGCGTTGGTGTTGACGCGGATGGTGCCGTGGAGGTCTGCGACGATCCCGCTCTTGTCGCGGTACGCGACCCCTGCGCCCATCGGGAACACCACCGAGTTGTCGCTGTCGTTGACGCCGGTGTCCGACAGAGCGAAGTCACCGCCCGTGAGATCGTAACGCTGCCAACCAATGCCGGCGAAGGCGTACGGGTTCCACGCATAGTGTGGGAGCACGTTCCAGCGAAGGGCGCCCTCGACCGTCGAGCCGACGAGCGTGCCGTCCTGTGTTCCGATCAGCGCGTTGATGTTGGCTGCGGTGCCCACGTAGCCGATGTCGAAGCCGATCGGCGTGTGCGAGCCGATCGTCACCCGCAGGTTCCACAGGCCACCGACGTCGGAGCTGACGGTGTCGCGCATATTCTGGTCGGTGAACCCCGTGAGGCCGCCACCGAGGATCGTGCTGACGCCGATGCCTGTCTGGAGGCCCGGCTCGTTCCACGCGTAGCTGTACATGCTCATCTCTTCTTCGGCGCTGGCGGTGAGCGGGACGGCCAGCGTCAGAGTCGAGACCACGAATGCGAAGATCTTGGAGTGTCTTGTCATGGCGAGCTCTCTTTCTGGGGGTGTGCCACCCAGACGAGCATCAGCCGTGCCCGCGCGGGCCGTGTCGACACCCGATCATGTGCGCTCATCTCGCGTGACGGACTCTCAGAGCGGCACGTGGTGCGCGAATCCGCCGGTGACCTAGCCCGGTGCTTGGCCCGTTCAGTGCTTGTCAGATCGTCATGAGCGAGAGGAGGCGGTCCCAGCGCATCGTTGCTCAGCGCGCTGGACAGCTGAAGCATCGGGACCACTGGACGCCGATCATCATCGACGACATCTCGCGCCACGGAGCACGGATGTGCGGTGCCGGGTCGTTCAAGGTCGGTGACAACGTGCTCATCGAGATCGCGGCGTCAGCTCATCGCCTGGGGCTTCGCGGCCGGATCATCTGGAACGATCACGGGCGGCGTCGGCATGCGGGCGTCGAGTTCGACCGACTGGATCCGCGCGTGCAGACCGCGCTCAACGGAGCTCTGTTCGAGGACACGGGGCCCGTCGCGAAGCAGGGCTCGGTGTTGCTCGCCATCGCCGATCCGACGGCGCTGAGCCAGCTCGGCGAGGTGATCTGCGAGGCCGGACTCGGCGTGGTCACGCGCCTGACCCCGCTCGACTTCATCCAGGCCCTGGAGTCACGGGGCGACGTCGTGGCGGCGATCGTCTCCGCCGATCTCCCGTGCGAGGCTGCCGGAGATCTTCTGGCGTACCTCGCGAGTGACCATCCCTCGATCCCGCGCATCTTGCTGCTCGCCGACGAGGACGGCGGGGCGACCGTCGACGACAGGGCGCAGGTCTGCCTGCGCGCGACGTGCTCGCCGGCCGAGATCCTGGCGGCGGTCCACCACGGCGCTTCCTAGCCAGCTCGCGTGCTCCACGATCGCCGGGTTCTCCGTGACCTCATGGCATGTGGGCTGCAGCGCTGCTCAAGCATGGAATGAACCGGAGGCGCCATGTTGATGCCACCCATCGATCGCTACATGACGCGACAGCCATGGACGATCGGTCGCGACGCGACGATGTCCCAGGCCCAGCAGGTGATGCGCCAGCATCAGATCCGGCACCTCCCGGTGCTCGACGCCGGGAAGCTGGTTGGCATCGTCAGCGAACGCGACCTGCACTTCATCGAGACGCTGCCGTGCGGTGATCCCGACGAGGTCACCATCGACGACGTCATGGTCGTCGACGTCTTCACGGTCGGCGGCGACGCTCCGGCGGACTCGGTCGTCGAAACGATGGCGACGCGAAAGTACGGCTCCGCGCTCGTCGTCGACCGCCACGGGGAGGTCATCGGGATCTTCACGACCATCGACGCGTTGCAGGTGTTCGCCGACGTGCTGCAGCGCGCGACGTCGTGACCTCAGCGGCTGTAGCCCGTACGGCGCGTGATGCCCTGGCCGCGTGACGCGGTCGGTGCGCGGTGCTCCGCGGGAGGCGTGGACAGCTCGTGCCACAGGGTCGCGATCGAGCGCGGCAGCGTCGCGAGCACGTCCTGGATCTCGCCGGGCGACACGTGCTCGACCAACAGCTGGATCACGGCGCGCAGCGCATCGGTCGGGGCGAGGCGCGGATCCGGCGCGAGCTCTCGCTTGACGCGCGCGATCATCGCGGCGCGGTCGCGGATGAGTCCCGGATCGTTCCGCAGGGTCCAGCCTTCGTAGTACACGCCGCGGATCAGCGTCGGAAGCTGGGCACCGAGATCGACGGCCTCGGCCGCCGGCAACCGGTCGCGGATCGCGTGCAACCCGGCACGCAGTGCGTGCAGGGCGCGCGGTTGCTCCGACGGCGGTAGGTCGAGGCTCGTGCTCAACTGGTCCAGCCAGGTCCGGGCGACCTCGACATAGGGTTCGAACGGGTGATGTCGGGACACGGGAGTCTCCTTGGTTCGGTGCGTCAGCGCGGAGCCGCCAGCACGGGGCTCGCTCGGGTGTCGTCGGTCGGAATCGTGGTGGCCCAGCGCAGGGTGCGCTCCAGCGTGCGGGCGGAGCGGACCATGGACCGGGTGACCTCGTCGGGTGCGAGCGCGGGGTCGTCGGCGACCGCGCGGTCGATCAGCACGAACAACGTCCGCGCGAGGGTCGCAGGGCGCTCGAGGAAGGTGTCGAGGCGCGCCACGAGCGCGCGGTAGCGAGCCGCGGACGCCGGATTCGTGGCGCGGTCCGGCGGCGCCACGATCGACGCCCGCGCGCGAGTGATCAGCGCGACCTGTGACATCCCGATCTGATACGCCGCGCGCAGCTGGATCGGCCTCGGGCCGAGCTCGAGTGCCGCGGTGTAGAGCTGCACCGCCGGGGCGAGCGCGGCCTCGAGGTCGACGACGAGCCCGGGGAGCTGCCGGGGATCGTCGATGCGCGGGATCGATGCGTCCTGGATGCAGGCGGCGAACGACAGCACGTGGTTCCAGGCGGCCGGTGAGCCGCTCCCCCCGGGAACCGACCAGTACCGCAGGCACTCGGCCGGAACGAGCACGAGCTCGAGCGACTCGGGAAGCTCGTCGGCGACCACGGATCCAGGCGACAACGCGAGGACGACGGCGAGCACGACGTGCGATCGCGCGGTTCCTGCGTGCCGGCTCCTCGACCACGCCCGGGTTGCGCGGTTGCTGCCTCGGCTCGAGACGAGGGGGGCCTTCATACCGTTTGGTCGTTGCAGCAACGAGGCCATGGAGCATCCGCTGCGGCATGGCTGTTGCTGTCTCCTGGAG
>JAGSPR010000451.1 GCA_018262455.1 Deltaproteobacteria bacterium
GCTCGCGCCCGATCGCCTGCTCGCGCCCGATCGCCTGCTCGCGCCCGATCGCCTGCTCGCGCCCGATCGACTTGTCGATCTCGCGCCACATCGCCTCGAACCGGCGATCCGGGATCGCATCCGTCGACAGCTCGAGGTGTCCACGCACGAGCTCGGTCATCTGCTCGAGGGCCTCGATCTTGGACCGCGCCTCGAGATCGTGCTCGAGCTGCGCGCGGACGCTCGTCACGCCGCGCTCGTCGAGCTCACCGTCGGCGTGTTGCATCAGATCGATGTCGGACTTCGCTTGGCTGGTCATACTCACCGGTTCCGTTCCGGCGCGCGAGCGGGTGTGGCGACGCGTTCGTTTGGGAGCGAGGGATCTTCGGGGTCGGTCGCGGGATCCTTGACGCCGAGGTCCGCGAGGAGCTCGGGCGACGGGTTGTCGATCAGATCGAGCAGCCGCTTCTGCATGTTACGGCGGGCGTGAAACAGGCGCGACATGATCGTGCCCTTCGAGCAGCTCATCGCCTGTGCCATCTCTTCATAGGACAGGCCCTCGAGCTCCCGCATCACCAGCACCGATCGATGGTTCTCGGACAGCTCATCGAGAGCGCCGTCGATCCGGGCGCGGATCTCCTTGTCCTGGAGCGCCCGACCTGGGTTCGCACCGAGGATCCGCGGTAGCAGGCCCCCGTCCGCGCTTTCTTCCAGGCGGGTCTCGTCGAGCTCGACGGGTTTGACCCGCCGGTGCTTGCGAAGGTGGTCGATGGCCAGGTTCATCACGATTCGGTACAGCCAGGTGTAGAAGCTGGAGTTGCCTTCGAACTTGTCTAAGTACTTGTGAGCTTTGATGAAAGCGTCCTGAACGACGTCCATCGCGTCGTCCTGATGTCGCAGCACGCCAAACGCGAGTGCATACGCGCGCCGATGATAGCGTTCAAACAGGGTCCGGAAGGCATCTCGCGCGGCCTCAGGCTGACCCCCGCGAGCAGTATTGACCAGCTCGTGGTCGTCAACGGCCGTACTCCGTCCATGCGTCGAGATGGACGCGCGTTGGCCAGCCTTATTCACGCCGGGCGGTTATAGCTCATGTGCCGAGGCGCGTGTCGGAAGACCTCCATAGCGCTATGCTCAGAAGCTGTGTGACAGGGCGAATCGTGGCGACATCTCAACGTATCTCCAGTCGCAACGACGACCCACCCTCCAGGGCCAGGTCCGCGCCGATCCCGCCATCACGACGCTCGATCACGCGGTTCCTCGCGACCGTTCGCGCGCTGGTGTACCGCCAAGAAGCGCGACGTGCCGCGATGTACGCACTTGCCTCCTTCGCCGGGCTGACCCTGACGTTGCCGGTGCTCGGCAAGCTGGCCGAGGACCACCACGAGCGCGCATCAGGCTTGCTCGCGCTCGGCGTGCTCGTCGTCGTGATGATCGCGGCAGGCGCGATCATCCTGGGGATCGTGGCGCCGCGCCGCAAGTACGCCGCCGACCCGGCGGTCGCGCGCTGGGTGGGGACCCGCCGGCGTGAGGTCGCTTCCGATCTCTTGTCGTCGGTCGAGCTCGCCGCCGCGGTCGCGCGTCCAGCTGCACCCTCGCCCGAGCTCGTCGATGCGTTGCTCGTCGCAACCTCCACGCGCCTCCAGAAGATCGATCCCCGCTCGTTGGTCGACCACCGCCAGGTCCGGCGCGCGGGGTCCTGGGCGATCGGCGTCCTGTCCGCCAACGTCGTCTTGCTGGTGATCGCACCCCACTTCGTCGCCGCGGGCTGGCGCGCGCTCGTCTCGAGCCCACCTGAGCTCTACGACGGCGCGCAGCTCTCCGCAGTCCCGCTCGTCGGAGATCTCGAGGCCCGGCTCGAGTTTCCAGCCTACTCACGCCGCGTGCCGCTTCGGTTGCCGTCCTCGTCGGGCGATGTCCGTGGCCTGCCGGGCACCACGGTCACGCTACATGCGCGCGTGCTGGAGCCTGCCCAGGCGGTGGAGCTCGTGATCGAGGGTGACACCCCCGCGGCGAGCCGTACGATCCCCGCCACGCTCATCGGTGACCAGCTCACCGCGAAGCTCACGATCCTCCACTCCTCGCGCTACCGGTTCGCGGTCACGGCGGCTTCCGGCGAGCGCTCGATCGAGACCTCGCCACGCGCGATCGAGGCCGAGCCCGATCAGCCACCGGCGGTGCAGCTGATGTCGCCTGCCGAGCCGCTCGATGTCACGAACCTTCGCCGCGTCGAGCTCGCCTACGTGATCGAGGACGACTTCGGGCTGACCTCGGTCGAGCTCGTATGGGAGGCCGGTAAGGACCACGGCAAGAAGCTGATCCCGATCGTCCCGAGTGGCGGGATGATCAGCGGAGCGAACCTCGGCCGCGCCCAAGGCAAGTTCATCTGGGACATCGCCGAGGTCCAGGTCCCGAGTGGCGGCGAGGTCCGCTACTGGATCGAGGCCAAGGACAACGACACCATCACCGAACCAAACGTCGGCCGGTCGCGCGAGCTCCACCTCAAGGTGGTGAGTCCGCGCGAGCGCCACGAGGAGACCCTCGGCCGCCAGCAGGATCTCGCCGAGAAGATCCTGAAGAACCTCGGAGGCCGGCTCACGTTCGCGCCCGATGATGTGCCCACCCGCGAGGAGCTGTCGCGCCAGCTGCGCGAGGCGGTGGTCGAGCTCGGCTCGGTCTCCGCGGCCTTCGAGAAGGATCCACACGCCTCGGACTCGATGCGCAAGGCGCTCGCCCAGATGCGCGACCGACTCGAGAAGCTCGCGAGCACGGAGCAGCGCTGGGTGCCGAAGGGCAAGATTCCGCTCAAGGGCGGCTATGCCGCACTCGATGTCCGGATACTCGCCGAGCTCGAGGACGACACGATCATCCTTGCCGACTGGCTCGATCGCGAGCGCATGGAGGGCCTGCTCGATGTCTCGGACGAGATCGCGGCGCACCAGAAGCGGCTCGCCGACCTGCTCGCCCAGTACCAGCGCACCAAGGACAAGCGCCTGCTCGATGAGATCGAGCGAGAGATGCGTGCGCTCGACAAGTCGTTCAGCGATCTCGATAAACATCGCCGTGGCATGCCCGAGGACGTGCTCGATCAGTACGTCAATCGCGGCGCGGTCCAGGCGCAGCAAGGCACGAACTGCCTCGAGGAGGTCCGCAAGCTCGTACGAGCCGGCCAGCCGCAGCAAGCAGCGCAGAAGCTCGAGACCTGCCGCGCCCAGCAGGATCGCGCCGCGTCCCAGCTCGAGGGCTCGCTCGCCGGGCTGCGCAGCGACAAGTTCTCCGACGAGCAGAAGAAGCTCGACGAAGTGATGAACGAGCTCGCCGACGTCGCCAAGGACCAAGATGACATCGCGGCCGAAGCCAACCGGATCTTCGATGCCTATGCCGAGAAGGCGGACGACGTCGCCAAGGACCACCGGCGCGAAGCGAGCAAGAAGGTCGGCACCCTGGTCGACAAGCTGCGCCGCCGGCTCAAGGACATCGACGAGCAGGGCCTCACGCCCTTCGCGAAGGAAGAGCTCGACATCGTCGAGCGCCGCCTGGTCGACGTCGAGCACATGGTCGCCGATGGGGATCTCGCCGAGGCGCTCGGGATGGCGCACCAGGCGAAGCAGAGCCTCGACACGATCGCCGGCGAGCTCGAGGCCGCGATCGAGGATGATCCCAAGTCGAAGTGGGCCGACGCGACGCAGAGTGCCCTCGACGGCATCGAGCACAGCACCCCGGTTGCCAAGGACCTGATCGCCGAGCTCCAGTCCCTCGCCCCGCGCCCCGACCAGATCATGTCGAGTGACGATCTTCGGGCGATCGATCGGCTCCGCCGGCGCGAAGCAATGAACAAGCAGCGCGCGCAGCGGCTGACCGAGCGCACCAAGCAACTCGGCACGGAGCTCCCTGGCGACACGGGCACCGAGCTAGGCAAGAAGCTCGGTAACGCGGTCACCCAGATGGGCGCGGCCGACGAGCGAATGAAGGCAAAGGATCCGTCGGGCACCCGCGAGTCGACGCGCGCGGCCGCCGATGCCCTCGCCAAGGCCCGCGACCGCGCACGGAGCGCCGCGCGACAGGCCCAGGAGGGCGCTGTCGCGGACGAGCCGATCAAGATACCTGGGGCCGACGAGTATCGCGCCCCGGAGCGGTTCCGCGAGGACTTGCTAGAGGCGATGAAGAAGAAGGGCCAGCAGGCTCCCGATGGCTATGACGAGATGATCAAGCGCTACTACGAGGACCTGATCAAATGAGGGTCAATCGCCTCCGGCCTTCGCGGGCCCTAACCTCGGTCCTCGTGCTGGCGGCACTCGCGATCCCGGCCACCGCCACACCCCGCCGCGACCGGACCGTCAGCGGTGACGTCATCAAGGCCGCGCGCTACCTGCAGAGCGCGCGGCTCGACGATGCGCGCGCCCTGCTCCTCGATCTCGAGAAGCGCGCGTCTGACACCATCGAGATCAAGTGGCTCAAGGCCGAGCTCGCATTCCAGACTGGCGACTACGCCACGGCCGTGAAGCTGCTCGACAAGCTACCGGACACCGGGGTCGACGGGCTGGTCGGCCAGACCCGCAAGCTCGCGGCGTCCTCGCTCGCGGTGACCGAGACGTTCGTCGATGTGAAGTCGCCGAAAGGTCACTTCGTGATCCGTCACGCTCCGGGGCCCGATGCCGCGATCGCCAGCCTCGCGGGCGAAGTCCTCGACTCGGCGTGGGAGACGATCGGCGAAGACCTGGGCGAACGGCCGGCGGACCCGATCCGCATCGAGCTGCTCGGCGCGCCATCGGACCTCGCCAAGCTCAGCCCGCTCTCGGAGGCAGAGATCGAGACCACCGGGACGATCGCGCTGTCGAAGTACAACAAGTTGATGGTCGTCTCGCCGCGCGCGACGATCTTCGGTTACCCGTGGATGGACACGCTCGCCCACGAGTACACGCACCTCCTCGTCTCGCGGATGTCGCACGACTCGGTACCGGTGTGGTTGCAGGAGGGCCTCGCCCGGTTCGAGCAGACCCGCTGGCGCAGGCCGCCAGGGCTGCAGCTCTCGGCGACCGAACAAGCGCTGCTGACCGCGGCCCTGCGCAAGGGCAGGCTGATCACGTTCGACGAGATGCACCCCTCGATGGCGAAGTTGCCGAGCCAGGAAGCGGCAGCGCTCGCGTACGCCGAGGTCTACACCCTCGTTGGCTGGATGGTCACCAAGGTCGGCTACAAGGGC
>JAGSPR010000452.1 GCA_018262455.1 Deltaproteobacteria bacterium
GCCGCCGGTCGTGGTGTCGCGCGCGGCGCTCGCCCGGCGTCAGGAGCACGCACGGCGCACCGGCCAGATCTCGCACGTCGAGCTGATGCACGCGATCGACGCGATCCGGCCGCCGCGCGAGCTCGATCGCCGCGCGGACGCCGATGCGATCGCTCGTCGAGTGCTGGCGTGGGGGGAGCGGCTGGGCGCTGTGCGGATGGTCGACTGAGCCCGACGACGCGCTACGTGAACCAGCCGGTGGCGAGCATCGCGATCGTCACCACCGGCGCGAGCGCGAGCGCGCACGCCGCCATGTAGATCCGCAAGGGCAAGGTCGTGAACGCCAGGGCGTAGCTGAGCGGGGGGTTGAACCACAGGACCAGGCGCAGGGCGAGCACCGCGCGGAACGGATGGGTCTCGAGCATCTCGAACGCGCGCCGGAGGTGGCGCTGCGTGGGACGCCATGGATTCGAGCCCGCACGCCGGACCCGCCGCGCGATCACGAACGGGACGGTGACCGCGAGCATGCCGCCGCCGAACCCGACGGCGAACCGGCGCGACCGGTCCCAGCGACTCGAGCCAGGCCGCCACGATGGTCGGGGTCACCGCCCCGGTCCGCCACAGGTAGACGGCGCCGCCGACGAAGGCGGCGACGAACAGGCCGAGGATCACGCGCCGCGCTGCGCGCGAAATCGTCATCCGCGGAGTCTACGTGAGAAGACGGCGACCTCCCGACCACCAGCCCGACTTGTACGAAGATCAAGTGGCTAGTCGAGCGGCCGGCAGCTGCGCTCGGTGAGGGGACATCCGACCTCGGCCGAGCGACGGAGTTTCGCCAGCTTCGACCGCGTGCCCGCCGGTGGACGGCTTGCACGACCCGGTGGCATGGGCCGGAGACTGACGATCCTGATCGCGGTGGTCCTCGGGGCGTGTGCCGCGGACCTGCCCGACGAGCACGACGAGCCGGCGGACTTCGAGGAGGTCCCCGCGGGTGACGGCAAGGCCGACACCGTGTCGGCGACGTTCAACCCGAACACCGTGCTCACGGATGCGCTGTTCATCGACAGCACCGCGATGGACGTGTCCGACATGCAGGAGTTCCTCGAGAACACCCCGTACGGCACGACGTCGTGGCTCGCCACGCACACCGTCAACGGCGTCAGCGCCGCGCAGATGATCGTCGACGCCGCGCGTGCCGAGAGCATCAACCCGCTGCTGCTCCTGACCCGCATGCAGGTCGAGGCGACGCTCGTCAGCAAGACCACGACGCCATCGCAGACGCGGATCAACACCGCGCTTGGCTGTGCGTGCCCCGACACCGGTGGGTGCGCGAGTCAGTACCGCGGTCTCGCCGCTCAGCTCACGTGCGGCGCGAGGACGCTGCGCAGGTGGTACGACGGCTCGGTCGACGCGAGCGGTGAGTGGCGCAGGGGCGTCGCGAAGAAGACGCTCGATCCAAAGCTCGTCACGCCCACGAACCACGCGACGGCATCGCTCTACGCGTACACCCCGTGGGTGCTGACCAACCGCGGCGGCAACTGGCTCGTGTGGAACGTGACCCGCAAGTACGTCCGCCACGCGGAAGACACGGGCCTGATCCCCACGCCATGATCAGCCGGCGCTCGGCTACCATCACCGCCATGCGAGGACTCCTGTCGCTGGTGCTCGGGTGTGCTGCGTGCGGGTTCTCCGTGCGGAGCGACGCCGTCCCGAGCGATGCGAGCAGCGATGCACCCGGTGATGGTGGATCCAGCGGAGAAGGCGGCGACGCGGGCTTCTGCTACGGCGCCGGCTTCGGCGCGGTCTGCCTGTCCGCCGCGCCGACCTCACCGCTCGTGTTGCCAAACGATCCGGGCTTCGACACCAGCGGCGGGGGCTGCACCGAGATCGTGAGCTCGCAGGGGAGCGAGCTGTGCGTGATGGCCGGGACCACCGTGTCGCTCCCCGCCGGGCGAACCTTCCGCGGGCTCGGCGTGCGCCCCCTGGTGGTGGTGGCGGTCGACACGATGACCATCGACGGGTTCCTCGGCGTGTCGAGCTTGATCGGCTCGATGCCGGGCGCCGGGAGCGGCTTCGCGCCGTGCAGCGGGGCGACGGCGGGCGTCGACGACGTGGGCGGCGCCGGCGGTGGTGCGGGCGGCAGCTTTGGAGGCCGCGGTGGCACCGGCGGGACGGGGGATCTCGACGCCACGCCCAGCCTGGGTGGCGTGCCCGCGCCGACGGTGGTGCCGACGAGCATCCGGGCCGGCTGCCCGGGAACCTCTGGAGGCACAGGCGACTCCGCGGGGGGTGCAAGCCGCCCCGGTGGCGGCGCGCTCTACCTGATCGCCGGCGTCCAGATCACGATCAACGGCGGCCTGTACTCCGTGGGGCGAGGTGGCGCGGGCGCGACGAGTCGCGGCGGGGGTGGCGGCGGGGGGAGCGGAGGCCTCGTCGGCCTCGATGCACCGGCGGTCCACATCGTCGGCACGATCGCGGCGAACGGTGGCGGTGGCGGCGAGGGAGCACGCGTGCAGGTCGAGACCGGGTTCGACGGGAGCGACGGCCTCGTCGGGGGGCGTGCGCCCGGTGGGGACGATCTCGATCCCTTCGACGGTGCGGGTGGCGATGGCAGCGAGGGGACGACGCTCGCGGGCGGCCCGGGCATCGGGGCGGACGGCGGCGGCGGCGGTGGCGGTGGCGGCGCGGGCTTCGTCTACCTCAAGGGCGCGCGCACCGGGACGGGCCCGATCTCGCCCGCCGCCGTGGTCGTCCCGTAGGCCTACGCACCGCGCTGTCCTACCTGGTGGGCCTTACAACCTACCTCCCTCCTCGTCGACACTGGGACAACATGGTCGTCGCGCGCCTCGTCTGTCTCGTCCCTCTCGTTGCCGGATGTGGTCGCCTCGGCTTCGATGGCTTCGGCGAAGGAGACCCCGAGCCGGGCGGCAACATGACGGTCGGCGTCGAGGACAGCTCGGCGCGCACACCCTTCGAGTGCGAAGCGGTCCCGGCGTTCGCGACGGTCGCCGACGCCGACGTGGATCTCGCGGTGGCGACGACGCCGACCGGCGCGTCGCTGTTCTGGGTGCCGACGACCGGCGGCAACCTCCACGGCATCGACCTGGCGACGAGCCGGCAGCCGTCGCAGGTCACGCTGGTGCGCAGCGGTCCGTTCGATCAGGCCTCCGCCTCGTTCATCGATGGACAGCTGGTCGTGACCGTCCGCAGCACGCTGCGTGCGCTCGTCCATACCGTCCCGATGCCGATCGGACCGGGCGTCGAGATCGCCAATGTCTGGGGTGACAACATCGCCAAGACGGCGATCGTCAAGGCCGGAGCCGATCGCGTGATGGCCGCGAGCTGCTCGGAGGTGGCGCTCCACTCGTTCGACGCGGGATGGAATGGCACCGAGGACACGTACCTCAAGACGCTCAGCACGAGCGATCACATCGAGATCGCGCAGCTCGGGACGAGCGCGCTGACCGCGGTGTCGATCGACACCGGCTGCGACTACGAGCTCGCGACCAGCAACAGCGCGAGCACCACGCGGCTCTCGACCACGTTCTGCAAGCAGGCGCGCCTGGCGACCAGCGGTAACGAGGTCGCCATGGCGTTCGAGACCACGGACACCGTGAACCTGGTGATCGATGACGTCAGCACCGTGACCGCGGCCAACGCGATGCCCGTGGCGCTCGGATCCTCCCCGCGCGTGATCCATCACGCTGGTCGCTACTGGGTGAGCTACCTCGACGAGAACGCCAACATCGTCGTCGGCACCGTCGAGGACGGGATCCTGCTGCTCCGCCGCCTCGCCGCCTCGGCGCTCCACGACAGCTTCGAGCTCGCGGTCTACGACGGCTCACCGTGGGTCTTCGCGGTCGACCCGCAGTCCTCGAACGTCTATGGCCGGCGCCTCTGCCTTCCGAGCACCTAGGGTCCGCTCTACATCGCGCTCAGGTCGAGCTTGGTCTCGGGAGGCAGCACCGTCAGCGCCGTGATCAGGAGCCCCGGGTCAGCGGTCCAGCGGACCTCGAACGTGATCGCGACCTTCGTCCCCGCGACGACGCCGGCGAGTGACACGGCGGGCGCGACGTGGAACGACATCACCATCGAGGCCATCCCGGTCGGCTGATCCGTCCGTGACCGGTACTCCGGGATCGCCTCGTGGTGGAGATCCAGCCGCGGGCCGACCGCCTTGACCTCCCCGCGCGTGGTGTAGGTCGCGTCGGGCGGTGAGCCGCCCTTGCAGGCGCCCACGCAGCACAGCACGACCATCAGGATCACGGTTCGCACGCGAAGTGTTTACGTCGATCACGGAGATCACGCCAGCTCGTACTGACACATGGGGGTCGGGTACGCTGGTGCCATGCGCTGCTGGATCGCGGTGGGCCTGGCGATCGCGTCATCGGGCTGCAACACCGTGTTCGGCCTCGAGCCGACCGTCGCCCTCGACGCAGCTGCATCGAGCGATGCCTCTCCGGATCGCGACGACGACGGCGTCCTCAACGAGGTCGACATCTGCCCCGAAGTGTCCGATCCGGCGCAACACGACGAGGACGGTGATGGGACCGGCGACGCGTGCGATCCATGTGCGCTCGATCCATCCACGACCGGCGATGGCGACGGCGATGGGATCGACGACGCATGCGATCCACGCCCCGCCGCCGCCGACTGCCTGGTCCTGTTCGACTCGTTCGTCGGCTTCGCGTCGACCGACTGGGAGCAGGTGGCCGGCAGCATGGTCATCCCGCAGCCCGGCGCGGTCCGGCTGGTCACACCGGCGCCGCGCACCGGGCTACGGCCTGCCACGATCTCCGGGCCGCACTCGCTGCGCGCGCGGTTCGTCGCGCCGAGCTTCGCGGGCGGGGACCACCTGCGTTTGCTCGGATCGAGCATGGTCAGCAACTCCGATATCGGACACGGCTGCTGGATCGATGCGGCGATGCTGTCCCTCGTCAACGTGGTCCCCAACCCCGTGCCGACCGCGCCGTTCTCGGAGATCCTGGGCCCCTCGGACACGCTGGTCGTCAGCATGATCCACGACGCGCCGACCACGTTCGCGTGCGCGGTCGCTCGCGCCACCGAGGACCTCCGCCTGTCCCGCGCGATCCAGCAGTCCCCGGGTGGAAACCAACCGCTGATCGTGGTGGTCGGTGGCGAGATCACGATGACCGCGCTGGCGGTCTATGCCGCGCAGGTCGGGACGTGCCCGGCTCCGGTGATCCGGTGATCGCGCTTCGCCTGACGCGGAGCTGTTTCAATCGGGCCGCAAGTCGCCTATGAAGTCGTATGAGCGGTGAGCGCCGAGAGCATCCACGTCATCCGGCTTCCTTGGTGGGCGAGATCGAGACGGAGGGAGGACGTGCCTCGGTCGCGATCACGCGCGACGTCAGCACGACCGGGCTCCTGATGTTCGCGCGCACCGAGCTCGAGATCGGTGCGACGGTGTCGATCAAGGTGGCGTTTCGCAAGAGCGTGGTGATGCTCGAGGGCAAGGTCGTGCGCCGCGAGGACGTCGCCCCCGAGCTCAGCAGCCTGTGGCG
>JAGSPR010000453.1 GCA_018262455.1 Deltaproteobacteria bacterium
CCGGTCATGAACGGCCAGGGGGCGGTCGAGATCAAGCAGCTGACCCGCGACAAGATCTATCAGGGCGGCAACGTCGTCGCGTTCGAGCAGATGACCGGCATCAAGGGCGAGCAGGTCCTCTACATCGGCGACCACATCTACGGCGACATCCTCCGGCTTCGCAAGCAGCACATGTGGCGCACGGCCATGGTGCTCCAGGAGCTCGAGCGCGAGATCTCGGTCAGCGACCGCCTCGAGGGTCAGATCAACGACCTCGAGCTGCTCGATCGCCGGCATCGCAACCTCGAATCGGAGATCGACTACCAGTCGCTGCGGCTCAAGAAGATCCAGCGGCTCGTCGATGACCCCGCGGCCTTGGCCTCGCTCCGGGGCCGGCTCGAGGAGGAGCGCAAGCTGACGCGGACATCGATCGATTCGCTGCGCGACCGCGCGAACCTGATGGACGCCGAGGTCGACTCGCTCGAAGCGCGGATCGATCGCGCCTACAACCCGCACTGGGGATCGTGCCTGCGCGAGGGCAACGAGAACTCGCGGTTCGGCGAGCAGGTCAACGACTACGCTGACCTCTACACCTCGCGGGTCTCCAACTTCGGACCGTACTCGCCGCTGCGCTACTTCCGGGCCCCGCGCCGCCCGATGCCGCACGAGATTTGACCCGCTATTTCGGCGGCCGCGGCAGCTCCGTCGGCGCGGTGACCGCGAGCCAGTGCGCGAGGATGGGCGCGATCTGGACCATCGCGATCGTGGCCGCGTCCGGCAGGGCGAGCGGGGGATGGGCGTGTCGCCCCGGCGCCGCCAGGATGACCGGGACCTCGCGATCGGAGGGCTGGAGCGAGCCGGACGACGTCGCGAGCGGTTCGGCCTCGGTCTCGAAGATCCATCCCGCGCGTGGCACGTAGAACAGCTCGCCGGACCGCGCTGGATCGAGCATCAGACAGATCGCGAGGGCCTCGCCCGTGCGCTTGTCGCAGTGCCCGGCGAAGTCGGCGGTGCGCCCGGCGCGCTCGATGCCCGGGTACGAGCGAAGCGCGAGCAAGATCTTCTTGAACACCAGCGCGCGATCCTTCGCCGGCTTGCCGTTTGCGGCCGCCGTGAGGAAGATCGTCGGGTATTTCGCCGAAGCGATCCACGATCCCGCGCCGAGCTCGGTGCTCGCGGCGCGGTTTGCCGCATCGATCAGCGACTCGAAAGTGATCCTGCCGCCGTGCAGGCGCTCGGGCATCGGGCTCGCGCCGTGATCGCTCGTCACGATCATCGTCCACTTGTTGGCGCCGACCTTGGCGTCGAGGCTGGCGAGGAACCGGCCGAGCTGCTCGTCGAGACGCAACATCATGTCCCACGCCTCCCACGATTCGTGTCCCCAGCCATGGCCGACATCGTCGTGCGCCGAAAGGCTGATCACGAGGAGGTCGGCGGCGGCATCGCTGCCGAGGTGCTCGCCGTCGATCGCCGCGAGCGCGGTCTCCAGGACCAGCTCGTTGCCGATCGGCGCCGCGAACACGGCATCGGCGGGATCCTTCGTGTCGGCGAGCGCGTGGGGGAACGAAGGGCCGAAGCCCCGCTCGCCGACCTCGCCGGGCTCGTCATCGGTGACGCCCGCGAGCTCGGCGAGCTTCGCGCGATCGAGCGGGGTCCAGACGTCCTGGAGGTGGGCGGAGATCGGGTGGGTTCGAGCGTGGTCCGCGAGCCACGGCAGCGGCGCGTTGCTCGTGAATGCGATCGCAGCCTTGTCGTACCAGATCGCGGTGCCGGCATGACCGAGCGGCAGGATGGCAGCACGATCCGTGAGGCTCACGCTCACGGCCTTGGCCCCGGTACGCGCGGCGGCGATCGAATCGCCAAGTCCGGGCACCCGGAGCCAGTGCGCGGATACCCCCGCGATGGGATCCTCGACGCTCCTGACCATCCGGCCCTGCGGGCGGTCCCACCACTCGTTGGCGAGGATGCCCGAGCTCGCCGGAGGCTCGCCGGTCCCGAGGAGGGCGTGACCGGGTGAGCTGAGGGTCGCGGGCGAGGGGTACTGCCCGGTGTGCCACTCACCTTCGCGGAGCAAGCGATCGAACCCGCCGGTGAGCGCCGACCGCTTCGCGGTGAACGCCCACGCCGGGAGCTGATCGATCACCAGCAGCACCACGAGGTGTGGTCGGTCGGAGGGAGCGATCTCGGGCATCCCCGACCGAGCCTTGGGTCGACATGCGACGAGCACGCAGATCAGCGCGAGAGCCTTCATGCCGCGAGCGAACATCGGGCCGGAGCCTGTCACGGAACGCGGGCGATCGGTGGGGCGCAAGACCTGCGGGGTTTGCCAGGAAATCGACCTCCTGGATGGGCACGAAACGTGGAAGTGGTGAGTCCCATGACCAGGACGCTGTTGATCAGCGACATCATGAAGCGCAATCCACGGACCGTCCGCGAGGACGAGTCCCTGCACCTCGCGAGCTGGGAGATGGAGCTCGATGAGATCCGCCACGTGCTGGTGGTGGACTTCCAGGGCCAGCTGGTCGGCATGGTGTCCGACCGTGATGTGACCAGAGCGCTCGCCGCTCGCGGTAGCCTGGGCGTTCCTGTCGCCGAGATCATGAATCGCCAGATCCAGAGCGCGACCGCCGACACCACGGCGATCATCGCGATCGAGCGGATGGTGCAGGGCAAGTTCAGCGCGATGCCGATCGTCGACCGGAGCCGGCACCCGATCGGCATCGTGACCACCACCGACATCCTGGTGGTCGCGCACCGGGCGCTCAGCGGGCTCCCGTTCGATCGGCCGCCGGTCCAGGCGTGATCGGTTATCGGAAGATCGACGACAGCAGGTCGACGAGTGCCAGGCCCGACGAGTAGTCCTCGCGGTGCGAGGCGCGAAACTCTCCGCTGCTGCGCGCGGCCTGGGCTTGCGCGTACGCGGCATTGAGCTGGTCCCGCTTCGCGGCATCCCGTAGCCGCTCGATCTCCTTCTTCTCGGCGCGCTCGAGCCCGCCCTGCATCACGAACTCGATGATGCGCGGCAGCTCACCGGGATCGAAGAAGGTTCCGTGTGACTTGCAGACGTCGATCACGACCCCGGCACCGGTGGCGAACTGCTTGCGGTTCATCACGACCCGGCAGACCGGACACTTGATGTACATCTTGCCGCCGGCGGGGACAGGGCTTGTCTCGGCCTTCGGCAACGCGCCGAGCAGCGCCTCGGCGCGCGCTTGCTGGCGATCGCCCACGACCCGCTGGATCGCGATGTGATCGAGGAACACGCCACGGCACTTCATGCACTCGTCGATCACGAGGTCCTGGACGCGACGCGGGCCCAGCAGCTGCTCGCACCTCGGACACTGCCGCTCGGGATCGACGTCGCCGACCGCCGCGATCGACAGCTCGGAGCCGCACTCCGGACAGTGCTTGTGGCCGTGGAACACGCGCGACAGGCAGCGTGGACAGCCCTTGAGCAGGAGCTCGTGGCTGCAGTGCGCGCAGGCCGTGGCGGTCGGGCCGACCCCCGCGCCGCAATGCGGACACGCGAGCAGGCTCGCCTGGGGCGACGCGGCCCCGAGCGTCAACACCTCGCCACAGCGGCAGCGAAACTGCTGGCCGGGAGGGTGACCGGTCACGTCGTAGCGGCCGTCGCAGCCGGGACAGGCGAGGATCATGACCGCTGATGATGCCGTGGCGGCGGCGATCGTCGCAAGGCTCATGTCAACGGCGGCGGACAAGCGCCGCGCGGGCGATCGGGACCTGGCGGAGACCTAGCGGAGGATCGGAACCTCGCGGCGTTCGGCGATGTAGCGCGCCGCCTTGCCACGGGCCGCGGCCTGTTCGTACAGCGCGCGGCGCTCGGCGGTGAGCTTGCCGGCAAGGCGGTCGGCGTACAGCCGCTCGTAGTAGTCGTCGGGCCTGACCTCGACCGTGATGCGTGCTCGGGTGGCCAGCGCTGTCCGGCCGCCGGACCAGGTGCGCGACAGGGTGACGTGCTCGCCGGGAGGGATCCGGGTGTCGGCGCGCTCGTGCCACTGGCCGGCCGAGAACGCGATGTCGCGACCGATCCGGATGCTCGCGGTGGCCCCCGCGATCGGCTTGCCGCTGGCGTCGAGCAGCTCGATCCACAGCCAGGCGGCCGGGGTCGGCGTCGTCGGCAGGAAGTGCCCGGCCCCGACGTTCGCGAGCTCGGCGCTCGCGGTCACCTTGCCGCGGTCGACCGAGGCTCGTGCGGTCAGCCCGATGCCCTGGCGGAACGTACGAGGATCGTGGATCCCGAGGAAGCTGTGCTCGCGGCCGGGCATGTGGCAGTGCTGGCACTGGATGCCGCGGGGCATGTAGGGCCCCTCGAGCCACTCGCGATAGGTATCGAGCAGCGGGCGCCCGGCGAGCGCGGTGCGCGGTGGCAGCTGATGACACGGCATGCAGAAGTCGGCGCGCTCGTAGAGCGCGAGCTCGACCTTCGGGTAATTCGGCAACGCCAGCAGCGACGGCGAGACGTTCGGCGGTCCGTGGCGCGTCCAGCCCCGCACGTGACAACCCGCGCACGACAGGCCCTCGGAGCGCAGCGCGTCGTCGGCTTGCTGCTCGGCGAGCGGCGCGTGGCATCGCAAGCACTTCGTGGCCTCGGCAGGCTGCATGCCGAGCATCTGCGCGGCAAGGCCCGGTGACGAGGCGACGCGATGCATCGAGGTCTCCCACTCGCGAGATTGCTTGGCGTGGCAGCGTGCGCACTGGCGCGCCGACAGCGACGCCTGTGCGGGTGCGAGCGACGTGGGTGGAGGGCCCTGCGGCGGGATCCGGTCGCCGAAGATGATCGCCTCGGCTGGATCGGAGCCGGCCCACGAGCCGACGACGCGCTTGTCATGTTCGTCGAGTGAGATCGTGCGATCGTCGATCCGGCTGCGATCCGGCTGCGCGCCGGCACCGAGCGCGACCACGTGATCGGCGAGCGCCCAGAGGTCGGCATCGGGGAGCGCGCCGCTGTAGGCGGGCATCGCGGCGCGGCCGGTCGCGATCGAGAGCGCAGCCGCGCGTCGAAGATCTGCATCGGCGTGCGGGCGATGCAGCGGTTCGCGCGTCAGATCGTACGGCGGCGCGGTGATCGTCCGCGCGACCGGGGTATTCCCGCTGCCGGTGGGACCGTGACACGTGCTGCAGCCCTTCTCGATCCACAGCCGCGCGCCGCGCGCGGCGTCGATCG
>JAGSPR010000030.1 GCA_018262455.1 Deltaproteobacteria bacterium
GCGATCGTCTCGCTCGTCGAGGAGCCTGCGTGCTCGCCGATCGCACGAGCGACGCTGTTCGATGCCGTCCAGAGCGCGCTCGGCGGCGAGTCCCTGCCGCACCGCCGCCGCCTCGTCCGCGCGATGTTCCGCCTGCTCGAGATGCCCGAGGCCATCGACCTGCACGACAACCTCGTCGGCGTGTACCTCCCGAGTGCCCTCGGATTGACGGCCGGGACGAAGCCCCTGGCGGTGGCCGCCGTGTTCGGCAGCGACGCGGCTGCCCGCACGGCGGCGGCCAGCGCCCTCCGCAACTACAAGGGCCCGAGCGACGCGTCGTCGCTGCGCGTGTGGATCGGACTCGCCACGCACCCGTGAACGAGCTGACCGGGTAGGATGCGGCGTGGGCACCGCGCCAGCCGACCAGCCCGGAGGATCATGATCCCGGTCCTGATCAGTCTGATCGTGCTGGCAGGTCTGATCGTGCTCGCGAAGAAGGGCGCACTGCCATCGACCTCCGGCCCGCGGCTGGTGTTGCATTACCCGGCATCGGGTCCGTCGCCCGTCGCGCTCATCGCCCTCACCGAGGGCTCGATGATCCTCGATCGCCGGCTTGCCGAGCTGTGGCAACGCCGCCGCTCGATCACCGACGAGGTCGAGCGCGCGCTTGTCGCGACGATCGAGGCGTCGGGTACCGCGGAGCTTCGCGTCGGCGACACCGTCGGTGCAAACTTCGCCGCGCCGCGCCCGCAGCAGCTTCCATTGTCGGTGAAGGTGGCCTCGCCGGAGTACCGCGCCATGGTACAGGCGCTCGAATCGCGCGGAGTGAACGACGCGCCGGTGGTGGCCGAGGCGTTGCTCGCGGCGACGCATCGCGACGCGATTCCGATCTTCGCGACGGTCGATCGCCAGCTCGCCGGTCAGCTCGTGAAGCCGGCCGGTGGCGACGATCCGTATCGCAGCGGACCCGTGGCACAGACCGAAGCCGTGACCTTCGAGGGCCGCAAGCTGCGAATTCGCCTCCTGTAGGGCCAGTCACCAGCTCGCCCGGCCCCGAACCCGCGCGCGCCGCCGTCGTCGGGTGACGTGCTCGGCAACCCGACGATTCTTTCAGCCCGACCGATCCCAGCTCCTCGATCTCCGCGCGCCGATCGCAGCCGTGGAGGCGGCGCTGCGGGCGCTGGGCGTGGCCGACGTTCGCGCCCGGCTGGACTCGCCACCCGACGGATTTCCGAGGTTGCCCGATCCGCCGCGCTACGTGGTGGAGCGAGCCCAAGGTGATGTCTCGTATGCGCTCAACATCCACCTGAGCTTTCGCCGCGCCGAGGACGCGATGATCAGCACGAGCTGGGTCCGCCCGTGTTCACGTTGCTGGATCAGATCCGTGTCTACCACTCGTCGTGGGACACGCCCTACACGCTCGACGGGCCGATGCGCATCGACCCCACGCAACCACCGTATGCCGACGTGCTCGCCGCGGTCGAACCGGCGCTCGCGGGGTGCGGCATCCGCTACGTGGCCTGGGCATCTCCCGAGCTCGATGCGTCGGTCCCGTTGCTGGACCTGTGCCAGGCCAAGCTCCGCGACTGCCTGTTCAACTGCGACTCGCAGTAGATGCGGACTCCGGTGCGGGGGCTTCTCGAGTCGCGGCCGTGGCGGGGCTTGCGGAACGGCTCAGAGCGCGTAGAGGTACGCGACGACGTCGGCGCGCTCCTCGGCGCTGAGCTTGGTGCCGAGGATCACGTCGAAGAACAGCACCGCGTCCTCCAGGGTGAGGAGGCGGCCGTCGTGGAAGTACGGCGGTGAGTCCTTGATTCCGCGAAGCGGAAACGTCTTGATCGGCCCCTCCGCGCGTCCGCCATAGAATCGCTCGACCTTCAGATCGTGCATCGTGTTGTCCGTGAAGTGCCACTCAGGAACGTGGCACTTGGAGCACAGCGCCTTGCCGGCGAACAGCGCTTCGCCGCGCAACTCGGCAGGCGTGGCGAGACTCGGGATCAGGCGATTGAGGGCATCGAGCTTCGGTGCGGGTGGAAAATCGATGATCGCGTTGAAATCGCCCATGTGGTTCGACTGCGATTTCTGGATCGTGCGACCGCCGATCGCCGCGAGCATCGCGGTGTCTCCATCGAAGTACTCCTCGACCTCCGCGAAGTGATCCATCGTCCGGATCGATCGCTTCGACGAGAACATGAGCTGTGCATAGTTGCCACGCATTGTCGGCGTATCCATGCGCAGCCGCGCGTAGTTCGGCCGCGAGTCCGGCGCCAGCTCGAACGCGCCGTTCGTGTGCCCGTTCACGTGGCAATCGAAGCAGGAGACTCCTTGCGAGGGCAGATCGGTCACGCGGTGATGCGTGACGTTGAACCACGTCGTCTGGAACGGCGTCACGAGCAGTCTCAGCCCATCCATCTGCTCGGGCGTGAGGACGCCGTCGAACATCTCGAAGTAGTTGCCATACGTGATCTCCACGCCACGCGTGACATCGCCCATCTCGGGGTGCGTCGTGAGGTAGAGCGGAGCCGGAAACTCCGGGAGGAAGCAATCGGGGAGGTCGTGGCCCACGTCGAAGCGCTCGTGCTCGGGATGCGCGGCGGTCCACAGCCGTGGGAACACCATGTGCGCGGTCGAATGCAGTGGGTGATCGAGTGGCTTCCAAGGGAAGTCATCGCGGCGTTTGATTTCGTCGGACCCGAGTTGCACGTAAGCGTTCCAGGTGGTGCTTCCTCTGGGGAGGATCGCGGTCGGTCCGACCGGGACGGCTTTCCCGCGCGACATCATCATGGTCTTGCTGGGCTTGCACTCCAGGTTGAAGCGGCTGGCGAGACTGGCTCGAGCGGTACGGTCGACTTCCGAGCGCTGACGAGTCATCTTCGTGCGCCAATCGGCGAACGGCATCCCGAGCTCGGTGGATCCGAATGACGAGAGTCCACCTCCCCCGTAGTGGCTGAGCCCGTCGACGGGATTCTTCACGCCGGGCGGGTGAGCCGGATACGGCTTGAGGCCACTCCGTTGCTCGCCCTTGCGCCACACGTCCAGGTCCGCAGGATCCCCAGATCCCGGACTTTGCTTGAGGTACAAGGGGCTGTTACCGGCACTGACGCCCGCGGCGACGGCGAGCAAGCCGACCACGAAGAACCATCGGTTACGCGCGACCATCGCCGGATGGTATCTGCACTCTCGGATGCGCGCTATGGCAGCGCATCGACGCGGACGGACTACGCGTGCCTCACCTCCGGCCAGATCGGAACCACCCGCACCGGAGTTGAGGCATCCAGAGCCATCCACAGGCATCCACGACGCGCGTTCGAACTGCCGCTGCGTGCACCGACGGGTGATCAGGTAGAAGCGGCCGGGAAACACCGGACGACGATCCGACACGGTCGGCTATGTCCCATCACGATCCTTGCCGCGCGCAACAGCCTGAATCGGCACAGTGCCGCGCGTATGATGGCCGGATCCCGGACGCGACCTCCGGATCCCGGCTCCCGGACACCATGTTGGACAGCTCACTTCGATCCGAACATCGACTCCGGTGCGGGGGATCCCCGGACACCACGTCGGACAGCTCATGGTAGCGTGCCTTCGATCCGAACATCAACTCCGGTGCAGGGGCTTCCAACTCCGGTGCGGGGGCTTCCATCCGGCTGTGCCCGAGTGACACCGGGATTGTCATCTCCGGTGACATATGGGCACGGGATGCCAGCAGTCGCCGTCAATACGCGAGCATCGTCGCTGGCATCGGTCCTGCTGCCGACTGAGTGATGGAGCGAGCGGAGTTCGAACAGTCTCTTCGAAGAGCGACGCAAGCCGCGATCGAGGTTGCGCGGAAGGTCGTCATCAACAATCTGAGCGATAGCGTTCGCTACTGGGCAACGATCGGCTTCGAGGACGGGCGCGATCCACCGATCGATGGCGAAGAGGTTCGAAAGGAACGCTCGCTCCCGGACGACGTCTATCACGGTCCTTGGACCACCGAACAAGTCGTCGACTACTACTGGGTCGCTGGCACGGTTCCGATCTGGATCAGCGCGGTGGTTCGTGACCTCGATAACAACCACACGTTCCTTTGGCTCAGTGGATGCGTGGTGTTCACAGCCATCGAAGACCGACTGCTTCGGGCTGACGGATGCCCACCATTTGGCATCCGCGGACCAAGTCCGCCACGGGATTGGGTGCGAGGGGAGAAGTTCGACCTCCGAGCAAGCCAGGCTTACCCGCTGTTCCAGCCAAGATGATCCGGTTCGAGCCGTTCATCATCTTCGACTCGGAGTGAATCAAGTAGACGTGATCAGGTCGACCGTCAAATCACGACGGAAGCACGCCGCCGTTGACAGCCACTTGGCGCAGCCTGGAACGTGGACGAGTGGTGTGGCATCCTCCGTGCCGTGACGGAGGCGCGGCGCGCAGCGATGATCCTCCGATGGCACGCGGTGGTAGTAGTGTTGGCGCTCGGCGGAGGCGTGGCGATCGCGGTCGAAGCTGTCGACATCCCGAAGGCGCTCGGTACCTCGACCTACTACTTCCGGCCGCTACACCTCGGGTTGATCGCTCCGCTTTGTATCGTCGCTGCGTGGCAACTCGCTCAGGTCGGGCGAAGCCTTCGGGAAGCGAAGCGCGACTTCCGGTTCGCATCTCTCGGCGCACTGGCGACGGCCCTCGGCGCGGGAGTTGCCGAAGTGGTGTCGCGGATCTTGGAGCGCGACGATGCGATGACCTCCGTCGATTGGCCGGCGATCGTGCCGGGGCTCGGCGTGCTCACCTGGGTGGTGCTGGCAAATCGCGCCGTGGCGCGGCTCGCGCAAAGGCTGGCCGCCACGACCCTGGATCTGCCGACAGTGCGAATGCGCGAGCGAGCGCTGCACCTCGGCGCGTGGCTGAAAGCGATCCCGTGGAGCTTCGCGCTGGCTCTGGTGGTCGCGATCGCAAACGCCGGTGTGGCCAGCGCCGCGATCGCTGGTTTGGGCCTGGTGGCATTCGTGGGAGGCCAACTCGCGGTCGCGGTACTCCTCTCGCGCAGCCGCGAGCTACCGATCGCGACCGCGTCGGATCCTGCGCAACGTAGATAACCCGATGTATCTTGGAGCGCTCGCCGAGCGTGTCGTGCCTCACCTCCGGCCAGATCGCGGCGAAGCCGGCCAGCTGGTCGCCGGCGTCATCCTGTGTCAGCTCCGTGGAGAGCGACTGCATTGCAGACCTGGGTAGCGGAACTGCATGCTTCCCGAGCGACGTCCCGCAGGGTCTCGAGGACCTCGAGAGCGCGTCATGCGGGTCTCTCGACGATTCGGATCGGCCGCCCAGGACTTCCCGGTGTCGGGTAACAACCTCCGCGGTCTCGACACCGGGCTTCGCATCGCACGAGGAGCATCCTCGGACACGACCTGCCGATTCATCGAACCGGGCGCGCAACCTGACGCAACCGACATGTGTCCTCCGGAGGTGACTCCTCGACGTCCGTCGATGCGACGCGCGCTGGTTGGGTTGCTTGCGGTCTCGCTCGCCGGCTGCACGCTCTACAGATCGTCCAGCCACGCGGATCCGCCCGACGGACCGCCCGATGGCGGCGGCGGATCATCCGATGGCGGCGGCGGCGGCGGCGACGCGCCGCTCGCGGCTCGGTGCACGCTGGTGCCCCAGAGTGGTTGCGCGGCGGACCAAGCGTGTGATCTCGGCAATGGAACGACCGAGGCGACGGCATGTCGCGAGATCACCGATGTCCGAACCTCCGACGATGAGTGCTCGGACAACAACCAGTGTGCCGGAGGATTCACGTGCATCCAGTCCGGAGTCGGGCGCCGGTGCGCGCAGCTGTGCGATGCCGACGCGCAGTGCGGGACGGGGTCGCGCTGCGTGCTCGACCTCGGATTCGACGCCGAGCCCGGCGTGCGCGCGTGCTCGAATGCGTGCGACCTGCTCACGCAGGATGGCTGTCCCGCCGGGTTCGGTTGTATGCCGGTTGGTGACGGAGACCGCGATCACACCGAGTGCATTCTACAGAGCGGCGCGGTCGCCCCCGGCCAGGGCTGCACGCAGTCGTCGGACTGTCAGCAGGGCTTTGTGTGCGCACCCGGGGGCCCTGGTCCCTCGTGTGCTTCCCCGTGCGATCGCAGTACACCTACCGTCTGTTTCAGCGACGTTTGCGATCCGTTCACGGATCCGATCGTCGTCGACGAGGTTTCCATCGGCTTCTGCACGTGACCGGGATAGCGGGTGGCTCGTCCGGGTAGTATCGCGCGATGAGACGCACGCTGCCGGTGGTGCTGGTCGTGATCGCGCTGATCGCTGCGCTCGTGATCTGGCGCAGCCACGGCGAGCCCTCCGGCTCGACGGAGCCAGGTGGCGGACCGGGCGCGACCTCGGGCCCGCCGCACCCGGTGGGCCCGAGGTCGGGGCCTCGCATCTCGCCGACCAAGCTCCCGCGTGGATCGATCGCGGGCACGATCACGACGTCACAGGGCGCGCCGATCGCGCGTGCGCAGGTCTGCGCGAGCACCTACGCGAACGAGCTCCCCGACGAGCTGGTCCGCGAGCCGACGTGCTCCGAGTCGCGAGCGGATGGCAGCTACCAGCTCGGCAACCTCCTCGTGGCCAGCTACGTCGTGAGCGCCGCGGCCCGGCAGCACGTCCCGGCGATCCACCACCCCGGCGGCGATCGCGACCGGCGGGAGATCCGCCTCGGCGCAGGCGAGCACCGGACCGGGGTCGACGTCGTGCTGCATCCGGGCGGCGTCGAGATCACGGGCGTGGTCTCCGACATCACCGGCGGGCCGATCGCGAACGCGCGCGTGTGGGCGCGCGAGCACGTGCTCGGCGATCCCAGGACGCCGATCGTCGCGACGGAGACCGACGCGCAGGGCGCGTTCGCGCTGTGGGTCCAGCCGGGGCACACCCTCGTCGTCGCCAGCGCCGATGGCTACACCGACGCGGCGGATGGCCTGCAGGCGCCGGGGCGGCTGGTCCTGCTGCTGACCCCAGAGTCGACGCTGTCGGGCGTGGTCGTCGACGCCGCGACCGACGCACCGGTCGAAGGCGTGCGGGTCGCGGCGAACACCCTGGGGGTGACGTTCAGCCTGTCCACCGCGTCGTTCTCCGACGAGGAAGGCGACGCGGCCATCACGGATGCCAGCGGTGCGTTCCGGATCGCCCGGCTGACACCGCAGCGCTACGTCGCGGTCGCGCGCGGTGCCGGCGGCTACGGCCGCTCCGAAGGCTCGATCCTGGTCGGGCTGGGCCAGCACGTCGACAAGGTGGTGGTGAAGATGTATCCGGCGCACGCGATCGAGGGCCGGATCAGCATCGCGGGAACCAGCGATGCGTGCGAGGGCGGCGGGGTCTGGCTTCGCGATCGCGCGAGCGAACGCCGGTACGAGCTGCGCCCCGGCAGTGACGCGACGCTGCGGGCCGAGGGCGTGCTGGCGGGCACCTACGAGGTCCAGGTACGGTGTGCTGGCCACCTGGTGCGCGACGAGTATGCTGAGATCACGGTCGGGGACCGCGATCTCACGGGCCTGGTCTGGGAAGTCGAGGCGGGCGCGACGCTGCGCGGCCGCGTCCTCACCGCCGGCGGCGACCCCGTCGAGCACGCGCAGATCCACGCCGGCTTGATCGGCGAGGTCGGCATCGGGGACGCGACCTCCGATCAGCTGGGCCGCTACGTGGTGACGGGGCTCGCGCCCGGGACCTACCGGGTGACGGTCGGTTCGCCGCGTGGACTCGGTCCGCGCGATGGCGTCGAGGTCTCGGTCGGCGCCCTCGCAACCGTCGAGCGCGACCTGACGATCGCCATCGGCGGCGCGATCCACGGCACGGTGGTCGACGCGGATGGCCGGCCGGTGGCCGCCGTGGGCGTGTCGGCCGTCGACAGCGAGGGCGTGCGCACCGAAGCGATGACCGACGCCGCCGGCGCGTTTGCGATCCGGCCCCTGCGGGCGGGTGATTATCGCGTCCTCGCCAGGCGCAGCGGAGTGGGCGAGCTCCGCCGGCCAGGCAGCAAGGACGGCGCCCGTCAGGGCGAGCAGGTCACCGTCGTCGATGGGCCGCCCGCGACCGCGCGCCTCGTCGTCGAGAACCAGTCGGGGGTGATCGCGGGGACCGTGGTCGACGCGAACGGCAACCGGGTCGCCGATGCGTTCGTGTCCTCCGCGCGCGAGGCCGACGACGCATCCGGCGGGGAGTCGGTCGCGAACAAGACGCGGTACCCCGGGTGGGCCCAGCGGGCGGTGGTGACGAGCACCGAGGGCGCGTTCTCGATCGGCGATCTGTCTCCTGGTCGCTACACGCTGCGCGCGTACCGACGCGGCGGCGGCGAGGGCATCGTCGAGCACGTCGCGGTCGGCTCGACCGCCCGCCTCCAGATCGAGGCGACCGGATCGATCGCGGGGACCGTGCGTGGCGTGGACGACGTTCCCGACGAGCTCACCGTCATCCTGCGCGGTAACGCGGCGGGCTACCGCCGGCGCGAGCAGTTCTTCCGGACCGGCGGCCGCTTCGTGCTCCGCGACCTCCCGGCCGGGCGGTTCACGCTCGAGCTCGCGGCGCCCGGCCAGAGTCGCGAGCTCGACGTCGAGCTCGCGCGCGGCGAGGCCAAGATGGGCCTCGACATCGTGCTGGAGACCTGGGTGACGATCGCGGGCCGCGTGATCGACGGGAGCACCGGACAGCCGCTGCAGGACGTCGTGGTCTCGGCTCGCCACCCCGGAGACGACGAGGTGCTGGCGGTCCACGCCGCGACCGACCAGGCCGGCCGATTCAGATTGCAGAATCTGCACTCTGGCGAGCTCCGGTTGTCGGGCTCCAAGGCCGGTGAGCTCTACGCGCCGCTGTCGATCGTCCGCACCATCGCGGGGAAGGGGACGATCGACGTCGGCGATCTCGCGATGCCCCGGCGCCGTGAGTGAGCGGACCCAGAGTCGTCGAGGCGCAGCAGGAAGCGCTATGCTCCGGGGTCTCGATGACGAAGGCACCGCACGATCCGACCTCCACACCCGCGGCGCGCGTGCTCGCGCGGGTGCGAGCCGTCGCGGATCCGCGTGCGGTCGTCGAGGCGTACGGTTCGAGCATCTACGCACCGGCCCATGCCAGCGATGTCGATGTCCTGGTTTCCAATGACGATCCGGCGCGGCTCGCAGCCGAGCTCGGGCTGACGCCGATCCCGACGCTGCCGCCGCGGATGCATGGAACGCTCGAGGGTGTGCAGGTCGATGTCACGGTGGTGACTGGCGACGACGAGCTCGCGCGGCGCATGCGGGCGGGCCCCCGCGATGCGGCGCTGCTCGTCGCGCACCTGCAGGATCACGGGCGCGACGAGGTGTTCCAGGCCGCGTGGCCGCACGTTCGCCGGTTCGTCCGTGCCCGGGCGCTCGGCCACAACGGGCTCGGCTGGTTCGGTAGCTTCGGCTGGGCGCTCCTCCTCGCGGTACCCCTCGTCGCCGATCGCGAGCTGTGCGCGGTGCCGCTCGGCGCCGCGGTACCGGCGTGGTTGCGCTGGCTATCGCGGCTCTCGCTCGGCGCCCGGATCGGATTTGACGGCATTCGCGGCGGCGATCCCGAGCCTTTCTACCTCTCCGCCCCGGGGCCGCCGCCGCGCGATGTCGCGCGGCTGACCAGGCGCGCCGCGGCCGCGCTGTTCGCCGAGGCGCGGTCGGCCGTGCGCGCGATCGACGACGCCGTGACCGACGCGGACGCGATCGATCGGATCGCCGATCTCGCCGACGATCCACCCACCGGCACGACGCTGGTGATCGCCGGCGACGACGAACACACGCGCGGACGCTACGACGGCTGCGCGCGCGCATTGTTGCGCGACCTCGAAGCGCTCGGTGCGATCCGGTCGTGGGGCCGCTTCGAGGTCACCGGCGACGGCGGCTGGCAGCACCGGATCACGGTGCCGGGGCATCGGACGCAGGCGGCGCGCGAGCTCGTCGAGAGCTGGCTCGCGCTCATGAGGATCGATGCAGCGCTCGCATGACTCAGGCCACCACGAGTGGTCTGCCCTCCGCGTTCGCGCGGTGGCTTGACGCGCTGACTGGCTACCCGATCGGCCGGCGCGTGGGCACGTTCACCCCAGCGCGGCGGCTCCACGGCAGCGCGCCCGGAGCCGCAACCGCGTGAATCGAAGGCGCTTCGCGGTTGGCCCGGGATCCGCAATGACCAGCCGGCGCATGCCAGAGAACTCGCTTCGGATCGATCGACCAGGCTCGCTGCTTTCCGGCGCATGCTGGACCGCGCTCGCCCTCGCCGTCGGGCTCGGCGCGCTCGGCCCCGTCACCGCCTGTACGGCGAGCGGCAGCGACGACGGCGGTGGCGGTGGCTCGGGCAAGGCAGACGGCGACAGCGACCAACCGGCGGACCCGGCATGCATCGTCGACGGCGCGATCTCCGAGGACACCGCGCTGCTGTTCGAGCAGCCGTGCGTCTCGCACGGCGGCAGCTTCTCGGCGGTGCCTGGTAGCGCGGCGGTGTTCACGCGCACGCACGACGGCACCAGCTCCGTGATCTGGCGGTTCGGCGTCGCGACGTCCGGAACGTTCCGCGTCCGCGCGCGCGTGCCCGACATCGCGCCGGCCCAGGCGCAGCGCCCGAGCCTGTCGTGGACGACCCGGGCCCGCTACGCGGTGGTCCATGGCGACGGCACGGCCCATCTGCTCCGCGATCAGCGCGCGGCACAAGCGGGCGGGATGGTCGATCTCGGCGTCTACGTCTTCCGCGCGGATCACAGCTACCACGTCAGCATGGACGACAAGACCGGTGACGACGCCGACACCGGCATCGTGTCCGACGAGCTCGTGCTCACGCGGATCCGCGACGAGCTCGCGATCGATTGCGCGCTCGACCTCCACGATCAGCAGACCTGCAATGCCCACCCCGGTCCGGCGCCGGTGGCCGGGATGCCCGGCGGTTGCTCGTTCTACACCTGCAGCGATCTACCCGACATCGCGCAGCCGGTCGCGGGCCAGTGCGCCGCCACCGGGACGCCGAACAAGGTGGCCTGCGCGAGCGACCAGAACGAGTGCCCGGTGATCGACCTTGCCGACGGCGACGGCGACGAGATCATGCTCGATGACAGCGGCAAGTGCTTCACCGCGACGCCGCCCCAGCGCCAGGACGAAGTCGACTTCTGCAACGCGCACGCCGGGTTCAACCTGCGGTTCGCGGGGCAACCGTTGCAGCTGACCGAAGGCCAGCGGGGCACCGCGCTGTGGAAGCAGACCATCCCGCGGTTTCTCGAGTGCACGCAGGGAGCGATCGGCGCGCCCGGCAACGAGGGCAACTACTGGCACGGCACGTACCAGCTCAAGTTCGCCCGCAGCGGCATGTACGAGCTGCTGGCCTACGTCCCGCGTCACCGCGGGCTGGTCAAGGACGGCGACCGCGACCTCCTCGGGCCGAAGCAGGCCTGGTACCAGGTGCGGTTCGGCGACCGCATGACGAACGTCACGATCGATCAGGGCGAGCTCGCCGACCAGGGCGGGTGGGTCAGCCTGTCCAGCTTCGGGCTCTGCTTCAACAGCACGCGGCCGGGCGAGGAGAACAGCCAGTCGCTCGACCTCCGCGACTACGCGATGGACCCCGGCGCCGGCGGGCAGCCGATCTTGTTCGACGCGATCCGGGTGCGTCGACTGCGCGACTGCCCCAACGCCGACCACTGAACCGTCCGCGCGGCGTTCGCTCAGGCCCTGCTCGCTGGCATCCGGCGGTGGACGACGCGTCCCCCCCAAGAATATGGTCCTATCTCCGGATGTGGTTGATCGGCGGAGGCCTGATCTTGGTTGGGGTCATCGCGATGTTCGTCGTCCTGCCTGCGGCGATGCTCAAGGCGATGGCACCGTCGCTCGAGCGAAGGATCGCGAAGCTCTACCCTGCCGATTCGATCGTCGTCCAGGATCTCAAGGCCTTGAGCTTCGGCCTCGAATCGAAGGGAGCGATGCAATCGCGCGGCAATGGCGCGCTCGCACTGACCGCCACTGAGCTGCACTGGTTTCAATTTGCCCCCGAGTGTGACCTGCGGATTCCTCGCGACAACATCACCAAGGTCGACGCGGTGAAATGGCACCTCGGAAAGTCGGTCGGTCGCAACCTGCTGTTCGTCGCATTCACGAAGGACGGCAAGCCCGACTCGATCGCGTGGCACGTGACGCATCTCGAACAGTGGCGCTCGCAGCTCGAGCCGCCACGCGGAGACATCGTGGAGTGACTGGCGTACAGGCCGGGCCGCGCGGGCTCCCTGCACGCGTGAAGGTCACGAGGCACCGGTCGTCCTTGACGAGCTGCAAGCAGTAGACGTCCCGTTTTCGTGCCGGGCGATGCGGGATGTCGCGAGCGTCGAGTCTGCGCACGTAGGACACCCACCCAGTATCTTCGGTCGCGCTGTTTTCCGATCGGTCGTCGTCGCTTTGCACCCAGTACCCCCATGGCCCGAGCTTCGTGAGCTCGTAGCAGCATGGCGCGCCGTCCGGGGCCGCTCACGACCGTCGACTACTTCTTGTCGTGCTTGGGATCGTCTCTGCGGTCTTCCTTGGCGTTCTTCTTGGCGTCCTTGCGGTCTTCCTTGGCGTCCTTGCGGTCTTCCTTGCGGTCTTCCTTGCGGTCTTCCTTGGCGTCCTTGCGGTCTTCCTTGGCGTCCTTGCGGTCTTCCTTGGCGTCCCTGCGGTCGTCCTTGCGGTCGTCCTTGCGCTCCTGCTTGATCTCGCGCTTGTCCTCCCGGGTCTCTCGGTCGTCCTCGCGATGATCGCGGACCACCGGAGCCGGCGCCGGATGTTGAACCACCGCGCTGGCGTTGCCACGGAAGTGGACGTACGCGGTCGGCCGCTCGATGCGACGGATCTGGATCGGAACCACGGACACCCGGATCCATCCGTGCCTGTGGTTTGGGCTCCGGTACCAGACGCCGTTGTCGTAACGCCAGTAGAAGTTCGACGAGAAGAACACGGGCTGGTCGTAGTCCTCGATGACCTGAACGTCGGAGCTGACATAGAGGAGACGCGGGGGCGTGACTTCGGCGCTGTAACGAACGGTGCCGGAACCGGAGGCCGTGCAACCGCAAGCGATGGCGATGAACAGCAGCGAGCTGAATAGGGGGGTACGCATGTTGTGGCTGACCTACGCATTGGCCGTGCCAGGGAGGATCGCGGGTCACGGCTCGTCGTGCGCGCGCTCCGCACCCGCCGCACGCAGAACGAGCGATTCCGCCCACGTGATCGCCCAGAAGGGGGCGGATCCGTCCGTCGCGAACTGCGAACCCCCGTTGGAAAGCAGTGCTCCTTGTGATGTGGCCTCCATGAGCCCGCCGGGGTGCGCCACGCAAGCTTCGCGTCCGCGCACCGGTGACGCGGCCTCCTTGCGCGGTTTCCGGATAGCCGGCGAGCGCACGTCGCCAGGCTTGCCTGGGGGCGTGCGGCACGCTGCGTGAATTCGCTCGAATCAGCTCTGCACGGCCATGCCACCGAGCACACCAACCGGCACGCTGGGAGAACCGCGATGATCTCCGAGATCGTCCAGCGCGTGGCACCCGCGGTTCCACCGGTTCCACCGCCGTTCGACGTGCCTGCCGAACGAGGTCTCACGGCGACCGAGGCCGCACGTCGGCTCGTCGAGGTCGGCCCGAACGAGCTTCGCCACGACGAGGGCACGCCTGCGTGGCGGTTCCTGCTCGGCCAGTTCAAGAGCCCCATGGTGCTCTTGCTGCTCGGTGCCGCGCTCGTGTCGGGCGCGCTGCACGAAGCGGTCGATGCGATCGCGATCGGCGCCATTGTCGTCATCAACGCGATCGTCGGCTTCTTGCAGCAGTATCGCGCCGAGCGCGCGGTCCTTGCACTGCGGTCGATGACCGCGCCACGTGCCCGCGTCGTGCGCGACGACCAGCAGACCACCGTGCCGGCCATCGAGATCGTTCCGGGTGATCTGCTGCTCCTCGAGGCAGGAGACATCGTCGCGGCGGACGCGAAGCTGATCGAAGCCCACGCCCTCACCGCCAACGAGGCGCCCCTCACGGGAGAGAGCGTCCCGGTCGAGAAGACGACCGAGCCCGCCGCGGCCGACGTGGAGCTCGCCGACCGCAACGACTCGGTGTTCCTGGGAACCTCGATCGCGTCGGGCACGGCGAGGGCGATCGTCACCGCGACTGGCATGTCCACCGAGCTCGGCAGGATCGCCACGCTCCTCGAGACCGCCGAGGTGGGCCCCACGCCGCTGCAGAGGCGCCTCGCGCAGGTGAGTCGAATGCTGCTGGTGGCAAGCCTGGCGGTGGTCGCGGTCGTCGCGGTGACCGGGCTGGTGCGGGGCGTGAGCGTGTTCGACGTCTTCCTGTCGGCGGTGTCCCTCGCGGTCGCTGCGATCCCGGAGGGGCTGCCAGCGATCGTCACGATCGCGCTCGCGATCGGGGTTCGCCGGATGGTGGCGCGCCAGGCGCTCGTGCGAAAGCTGCCCGCCGTCGAGACGCTCGGCTGCACGACGGTGATCTGCACCGACAAGACGGGGACGCTCACGACGGGCGTGATGACCGTGCGCGAGCTGTGGGGCCCTGACCACCTGCGCTTGCTCGACGCCGCCGCGGCGTGCTCGGACGCCGAGCTCGGCCCCGATCAGCAGTCCGGCGTCGGCGACACGACCGAGCTCGCGATCCTCGTCGAGGCCGCCCTGCGGGGGATCCACCGCGAGACGATCGAGCGAGCGCGGCCACGCGTCGACGTGATGCCCTTCGACTCGGAGCGCAAGCGCATGTCGATCCGGCGGGCCGATGGCGTGCTGTACGTCAAGGGGGCCGTGGAGGTGATCGTCGCGCGCTGCGTCGCGGGGGCCCAGGGAGCGAGCGACGCGGCGACGCAACTCGCGGCCCGCGGGCTCCGTGTGCTCGCGGTCGCGGTCGGCACGGGGCACGCGGAAGCCGAGCTGACGCTGCTCGGCCTGATCGGCATCGCCGATCCGCCGCGTAGCGAAGCCATCGAGGCCGTCGCCGCCGCCCGCGCGGCTGGGATCCGGACCGTGATGATCACGGGCGATCATCCGCTGACCGCGCAGGTCATCGCGCGCGAGCTCGGGATCTTGCGGCCTGGCGTGTCACCCGACGAGGTCGTGCATGCGCGCGCGACACCCGAGGACAAGCTCCAGATCGTGCGCGACTGGAAGGCGCGCGGCGCGGTGGTGGCGATGACCGGCGACGGCGTCAACGACGCTCCCGCGCTTCGCGAGGCGCACGTCGGGATCGCGATGGGCAAGACCGGTACGCAGGTGACGCGCGAGGTCTCCGATATCGTGCTCGCCGACGACAACTTCGCGAGCATCGTCGCAGCGGTGCGCGAGGGTCGCGGCATCTTCGACAACATCCGCAAGGCCCTCGTCTACCTGCTGTCGGGCAACGTCGCCGAGCTCGCCGTGATGCTGATCGCGTCGCTCGCCGGGCTGCCGCTGCCGTTACTGCCGCTCCAGCTGTTGTGGATCAACCTCGTCACCGATGGGCTGCCCGCGCTGGCACTCGTGATGGATCCGCCCGACGCGGACGTCATGAGCCGGCCGCCGCGACGCCCGACCGAGCCCATCCTCGGTCGTCCCGAGTGGAAGTCGATCCTGGTGACGGGCGCACTGCAGACCACCGTCACCCTCGTCACGTTCGTCTGGGCCCTGCACGATCGCGACCTGCCCGAGGCGCGCAACCTGGCGTTCACCGTGCTCGTGTTCGGCGAGCTGTTTCGCTCGTTCGCAGCTCGCAGCGCCACCCGCGTGTTCTGGCAGGTCGGCGTGTTCAGCAACCTCGCCCTGCTCGCCGTGGTGTTCGGTTCGGCGCTGGTCCAGATCGCGACCCATCACCTGCCATTCACCAAGGACCTGTTCCAGCTCGGCTCCTTGTCGGCTGGGGACTGCCTGCTGTCCGTGGTCATTGGACTGGTTCCCGTCACGATCCTCGAGATCACCAAGCTCCTGCGAAGGAGGTGAATCCATGGCTTCCCATCCCTCCACCCGCCACGCTCAGTGGGAGTGCTCGTGGTGGAGGTCGGGCGCGTGGTCGTGGCTGTGAGCGACGCGGTCGTGATGATGCACATGCGTGTGCTCGCCGACGACCTCCGGAACGTGCGTGTGGTCGTGGTGGCCATCGTCGTGCCGATGCGCGTGTTCGTGGTCGGCAGGCTCGTGGATGTGTTCGTGTCGGTGCTGCTCCGAGACATGCAAGTACACACCAACCGCGAAGCAGGCGGCGGCTCCGGCGGTCCACAGGCTCGCGGTGCGATCGCCGAGCGCGAACGCGATCGCCGCACCGACAAATGGCGCCAATGCGAACACCGAGCCGGTGCGAGCGGCGCCCATCCGGCGCTGCGCGAGCAGATACAGCCGGAGGCTGACGCCGTAGCCAGTCGCGCCGCACAGGAGCAGCACGCCGACCGACCACAGCGCCGGCATCGGCTCGCCGCGGAAGACCGCGATCGTGCCGGTGATCGTCGCGCCGAGCGCGCCCTTCGCCGCGATCACCTGGAGCGGATCGCGGTCGGCGAGCGGCCGGGTGAGCGTGTTGTCGATCGCCCAGCCCAGGGTGGCTGCGGCAACGGCGAGCGCGCCGAGCAGCCCCCCACTGGACCGCGCGCTGACATCGAGCGCGAGCACCGCGCCACCTCCGGCCATCAGGACGACGGCGAGGAGCACTCGACGCCCGAGCGACTCGCGATAGATCGCCCATGCGAGCAGCACCGTGAGCACCGCCTCGAGATTGAGGACCAGGGAACCCGCCATCGCGCCCGCCCGTGCGAGACCCCAGGCGAGGAACGTCGGCGCCACCGCAGCGCCCGCGATCGCGATGCCGAGGATCCGAGGCAGGTCCCGCCGATGCAGCGAACCGCCGCCCGCTCTGGCGCGCAGCCGCATCGCCCCGGCCGCGCTCGCCGCGCCGGCATAGAGCAGCGCGGCCGTGGTGAGGGGGCCCAGGTCGCGACCCGCCCACGCGATGACCGGTGTCGTGAGCCCGAACGCCACTGCCGATGCGAGGGCGAGCAGGGCTCCTGCCGCGATCGGCGTCATCACAGATCGACTCTACCTCGTGATCGCGCGTCCGGCCCGGGGAGAGCAGCCGACGCGACAGCTCACATGCAGCGGATCCCGATGACGATCATCACGATCGCGACCACATGGAGCAGGACGAGCACGGTGCCAATGCGTTCCCCGCGTCGGTCCTGCTCGCCCGGAGCCGGCGCTTCGCTCACGTGACCAGCGTACCGGCATATCGCATCGCGGGACTGCGACGAGCGCGGCCGCGATCAGAGCGAATCGGCGGACGCCTGGGCGCATGGGTTGGCCCCGCTGGCCTCGAGCTGGATCGTGATGTGATGAACCCCGAACCGGTCCTCGAGGTCGTGCTGCAGCGAGGCCAGGAACGCGGGCGGCACGGTGGGCCACGGCAGGACGAGGTGCGCGGTGAGCGCCACCTCGGTCGTGCTCATCGACCACACGTGGAGGTCGTGGATCTCGCGAACCTCCGGCAGCGCGCCGAGGTAGGTCTCGACCGCCTCGGGATCGACATGCGCAGGCACAGCGTCGAGCAGCAAGTCCAGCGCCTCGCGGAGCAAGCTCCACGTCCCGATGAGGATGATCACCGACACGACGAGGCTGGTGGCCGGATCGATCCAGGACCAGCCGGTTTGCCACACGACGATGCCGGCGACGACGACCCCGGCCGACACGGCTGCATCGGCGACGAGGTGGAGGAACGCGCCGCGGACGTTCATGTCCCCCTCTCGACCCTTGGCGAACATCATCGCGGCCAGGCCGTTGAGGACGACACCGATGGCCGCGACGATCGCGACCAGCCCGCCGTCGACGGCATGCACCTCGCCGATGCGGTGGAGCGCCTCCCAGACGACGCCGCCAATCGCGAACAACACCAGGCCGCCGTTGGCGAGCGCCGCCAAGATCGTCGTGCGCCGGAGCCCGTAGGTGCGTCGCGCGGTGCGCGCGCGCCTCGCGAGCGCCGTGGCGCCCCACGCCATCGCAAGCCCGAGCACGTCGCCGAGGTTGTGTGCCGCATCTGCGAGCAGCGCCGTCGAGTGCGCGATGAAGCCGGCGATGATGCCGATCACGACGAAGATGAGGTTGAGGGCGATGCCCACGACGAACGCCCGGGTCATCCGATCCGGTGGCGCGTGGTGGCCGTGTCCACCGCCGCCGTGGCGATGGCCGTGATCGCGACCATCGGCGTCATGATGCTTGGCGTGGTCTTCACTCACCATCCGTCGCCTCCAGGATACTCGGCGCGGTCCTGCGCTTGCGATGGGCGAGCGAGTACACCGCCGGGAACAGCAGCAGCGTCAACAAGGTCGCGCTCACCAGGCCGCCGATCACGACCGTCGCGAGGGGACGCTGGATCTCGCTTCCGGGCGCTGCCGAGAGCGCCATCGGTACGAACCCGAGCGCCGCGACGAGTGCGGTCATGAGCACGGGCCGCAAGCGCAGCCTCGCGGACTCCGTGATGGCGTCGTGCGCGGAGCGGCCTGCCGCTTCCAGCTGTCGCGCAAACGACACCAGGACCAGGCCGTTCAGCACGGCGACTCCAAACAGCGCGATGAACCCGACGCCAGCCGAGATGCTGAATGGCATCCCGCGCAACGCGAGCGCGAATACGCCGCCGATGATCGCGAACGGGATGTTGAGGAAGATCAGCAATGCCGGCTTGCCGCGATCGAACGCGCGCCAGAGCAAGAACAGGATCGCGAGGAGCGCGAGCGGAACGACGAGCTCGAGCCGCCTCTTCGCGCTCAGGAAGTTCTCGAACGTGCCGCCCCACTCGACGCGGTAGCCGGATGGGAGCGCGACGTCACGCTGAACGGCGGCGCGTGCGTCGTTGACGACGGACACCAGATCGCGGCCCCGAACATTGGCCTCGACCGTGATGCGGCGCGACAGCTTGTTGCGATTGACCACCAGCGGCCCGGTCACCGCATCGACGGTCGCGACATCGCCGAGCGGCACGACCGCGCCACGAGCCGAGCGCAGCGGCAGCTTGCGCACGCGATCGAGGTCGCCGTCGACGCGATCGAGCTTGACCGCGATGTCGAACCGCCGGTCGCCTTCACGGATCACGCCGGCGCGATGCCCCACGGCCATCGCCTCGGTCAGCATGTTCACGTCCCTGATCGTCAGTCCGTGCTGCGCGAGGGCGGTGCGGTCCGGAATGATGCGCAGGTACGACAGCCCGTGCCCCTGTTCGGCGCGTACATCCACCGCGCCGGGTACCCGGCGCACGACCGAAGCGACGCGCTGCGCCAGGCGCTGGAGCTCGGTCAGGTCGGATCCGTAGATCTCGATCGCGATGTCGGACTTGACGCCGGCCACCAGCTCGTTGGTGCGCATCTCGATCGGCTGCGAGAGCCCGAATGACAGCTCCGGGACGTTCGCCTCGAGCGCCTCCGAGACTGCGGTCGCGACGTCCTCCTTGTCGAAGCCAGCGCGCCACTTGCCGCGCGGCTGGAGCTGGATGTAGACGTCGGTCTGCTCGATCCCCATCGGATCGTTCGCGAGGTCGGGCGCGCCGGTCTTCGACACGACGTGGGCGACCTCGGGAACCTCCAGCAGCGCCTGCTGCAGCCGCTTGTCGGTCGCGATGGACTCGGTGAGCGCGACGCCAGGAAGTCGCCGCACTTCGACGAGCACATCACCCTCGTCGAGCTTCGGCACGAACTCCGCACCCACGCCCCGGCCGACCACGACGGCCGCCGCGAGCACGAGCACGCCGCAGGCGAGTGCCACGGTGCGGCGTCGCATCGCGCCCGAGAGGGCCGGGTGATACACGCGATGCATCGCTCGCATCAGCATCGTCTCGCGCTCCTGGCCTTCGCGCAGGACGAGGCTCGCGAGCACGGGGACGAGCGTGATCGTCGCGAGAAACGCGCCGCCGAGCGCGAACAGCACGGTCGTCGCCATCGGATGGAACAGCTTCCCTTCGACCCCGCCGAGGCCGAGGATCGGGATGTAGACGATCGCGATGATCAGTTGACCGAACAGGCTCGCCGCGAGCATCTCGGTGGAGGCAGCCTCGACGATCTTGGTTCGCTCCTCTCCGGTCAGCGCACGTTGCTTCGCGTGCTTGGCTTCGGCGAGCCGTCGTACGGCGTTCTCGATCACGATCACGGCTCCGTCCACGATCAGCCCGAAGTCGAGCGCGCCCAGGCTCATCAGGTTTCCCGAGGATCCGATCGCGTTCATCAGCAAGAGCGCGAACAGCATCGCCAGCGGGATCACGAGCGCCACGATCGCGCCCGCGCGGAGGTTGCCGAGCAGGAACACCAGGACCAGGATCACCAGCAATGCACCTTCAGCCAGGTTCTTCGCGACCGTCGTGATCGTGCGATCGACGAGCGCCGAACGGTCGTAGAACGGCTCGATCCGGATCCCGCGGGGCAGGGACGGCGAGAGCTCGGCGATCTTCGCCTTGACAGCCTCGGTCACCGTGCGCGAGTTGGCGCCCATCAACATCATCACGACGCCGACGGTGACTTCGCCCCGGCCGTCGATCGAGGCCGCGCCGCGCCGGAGCGCTGACCCGATCTCGACGCGGCTCGCGACGCGGCCGATCGAGATCGGCACACCGTCGCCGCTGGTTCCGACCACCACGGTGCGGAGGTCGTCGCTGGACTGGATGAGCCCGACCGAGCCAACGACGAGTTGCTCGCGTCCATGCTCCAGGTAGCCACCACCGGCATTCCCGTTCGCTTGCTCGATCGCCGTGACGACGTCGGAGACGCTGATCCCCGAGGCCTGGAGCCGCCGCGCGTCGAGGGCGACCTCGTATTGCTTGGTCTCGCCGCCGAAGCTGTTGACCTCGACGACGCCCGGCACCATGCGGAGCTGCGGCGCGATGTACCAGTCGAGCGTCTCCTTCAGCTCGCGCGGCGTCTTGCCATCGCCGCGCACCACGAACTGATAGATCTCGCCGAGGCCGCTCGAGATCGGGCCCATCTCCGGGGTCCCGTACTCGCGTGGTACCGCGTCCTCTGCCTCGCGCATCCGCTCGGCGACGAGCTGGCGCGCGAAGTAGATGTCGGTGCCGTCCTCGAACACGATCGTGACCACCGAGATGCCGTACTTCGACATCGAGCGGATCTCGGTCGTGCGGGGGAGGCCTGCCATCGCGCGCTCGACGGGGACCGAGACGTATTGCTCGACCTCGACGGGCGACAGCGCCGGAGCCGTGGTGATGATCTGGATCTGAACGTTCGTGACATCCGGGACGGCATCGATCGGTAACCGGATCGCGGCACGCACCCCGAAGCCGATCAGGATCACGAAGCCGACGATCACGAGCATCCGGTTGCGCAGCGACCACGACAGCAGGGCTCTGATGAGCGCCATCTCAGTCCTCCTCGCCGAACGTCGACTTGAGCGCGAGGCTCTTCAGCGTGAACAGGCCGGCGGTCGCGACTCGGTCGCCTGCCTTGAGCCCCTTCACGATCTCGACCCTGCCCTCGTTGGCATGGCCAAGCTCGACGGGGCGCACCTCGAACTCGCGCGTGCCAACTTCGGCGAACACGACGCTGTGATCATCGATCTTGGTGACTGCCGCCGCTGGTACCACTGGCACCGGTGCCACCGTGGCCGGATCCGGGATGATCACGACGACGCTCCCGAACAGGCCGATCTTGAGCAGGGCGTCCTTGTCGTCGATCGCGATGCGCGCGAGCACGGCACGTGCGACCGGCTCGACCTGGCGCCCGATCGTGATCACCTTGCCGGGGAACGCGATGTCCGGGTAGGCATCGAGCCGGACCTCTGCGCCTGCTCCTTCGTGGACGCGCGGCAGATCGTGCTCGAAGAGCCGCGCCAAGAAGACGGCGTGGTCGAGATCGACGATCTCGGCGACCACGTGATCGGCTGCGACCGGCTGGCCCAGCACGCCATCGCGCTTCATCACGACGCCGGCAAACGGCGCGCGGATCTGGAGCCGCGCCGTCGCGCCACCACCGCCGCCGATGCTCGCGAGGGTCTGGCGCGCCGCGGCCACGTCCGCGTCGAGGACGCTGGCCTCCGCGCGCGCTGTCTCGAGATCCTGTGCGGACGCCGTGCCCGCATCGACGAGCTTCGCGAGCCGCTCGATGCGCTTGTGCGCGGCCTCGGCGCGGGTGTTCGTCGAGGTCAGCTCGGCGCGGATGCGCGCCACCTCGCTCGACTCGATCGACGCGAGCACTTCACCCGCGGCCACGCGCTGTCCCTCCTGGAACTTGACCTCGACGAGCCGACCCGCGACGCGAACCGACACCTTCGCCATCCGATCCGGATCCGCCGCCACCTCGCCGGTCAACTCGACCGTCGCCGGCAGGGTTGCCATCTCGACCGCCGCGACCTGGACACCCGAGTCAGTTGCTACCCGGTCCGAGATCGTGACCCGCTGGGCGCCCTCGGGTTTCTCGACCACTTCGGGCTTCGCCTCGTCCGTCGTCGTCGAGCTGTTGCCGCATGCAGCGAGACAGGCAATCCACAGCATGGCTCTCATGGCTTCACCTCGATGGTCGTGGCGAGTGCTAGGTCGGCCCACGCGTTCACGAGCGCGAGACGCGCATCGAGGAACGAGATCCGAGAAGCGATCAGGTCGCGCTGGGTGGTGGTCAGCTCGACGAAATCGAGCCCGCCCTTCGCGAAGGCGTCTTGTGCCGCGGCGAGGTTCTCGTCGAGCCGCTCGGTGACCGCTCGGTCGAAGCCGGCGACCGCGTCACGCGCGCGCTGATAGTTGTCGATCGCGAGCCGCACCGAGCGCTCGATCTCGACCCGGGCATGCGCGCGCTCGACCGCGGCGCGCTTGGCGCCGATGCGCGCCGCCGCACGCTCGCCCTGGTTGCGGTTTCGCAGGGCGAGGGGGATCGAGATCGATCCGACAACCGCGTGCGCCCCATCGGGGTCCGGCGCGTACGCGTAGCCGAGCCCGAGCGTGAGATCCGTGGCCCCCCGAGCGTCTGCGTCGGCGATCTGTGCCTTCGCGACGGTCAAGAGATTGTCGCTGGTCGCGACCTCGGGGTGTTCGCGAAGCGCGCGAGCCACGAGCTCGTCAGCCTTCAGGATGAGCGCAGGGAGGTCGGCCACCGAGCCCGTCGGCTCGGGTTGCTCGCTCGGTCCCGCGCCGATGGCGGAGGCGAGCGCGGCGCGTGCGCTCGCGTACTCGACCTCGGCGGCGATCCGTTCCTGGGTCGCGCGGCCGGCCTCGGCGACCACGACGTTGACGCGCAGCTTGGTCGTCCCTCCTGCCTGCGCGGTCTTCTGCAGCGCCGTTGCGAGCGCCGTCGCGAGCTTCTCGACCTCGCGACGCGTCGCGAGGCGATCGCGGACGACGACCGCGCGCTCGAAGGCGCGCCAGGTGTCCACCCGCGCCCGCAGCTGCTCGCCGCGCCTGGCGATCTCGAGGCCGCGCGTCTGCGCGTCGGCGACCTGGATCCGTGCCGAGCGCTTCCCCCCCAGCTCGATGGTCTGCGAGAGACCGAGCTGGACCTGGAGCGACGACGCGCCGGAGCCAAGCTGCGGTCCGGCGCCGCCCGAGACCTCCGGATTGTAGCGTGGCAGGGCCGCGCCCCGCGCGTTGGCACGTGCGGCGTCGACATCGAGCTCGGTGATCTCGATGCTCGGTCGATGGGCCGAGCGTTCGAGGGCTTGATCGATCGTGATCGGTTCTGCGCGCGTGACCGTTGCGAGACCCAAGGTCCCGACAACGGCGAGTGCCGTGGTCGTTCTGTACACGTATGTCCTTCCGAGGCATCTCGCGATGCCTGCGTCTGAGCTGGTCCGGAACTGGAACGCGGCTCAGGCGATCGGAGGACGGATCCAGGGAGCCGGCGCCAGCTGGCCATGCCCCGTGGTCAGGGGCGGCAACTCGACGGTGCGGCTGGTCAGCACGATCGCTCGCACCTCGAAGACCGCCGAAGGGGTCGTCTTCAGGGAGTGCCATGCACACGTGCAGGTCGGGCACGTCGGCGGGCACTGCTTGCCATCTGGCTCATCGGCGCACTCGGTGCTGTCACCCTCGGGCAGGAGTCCGGTCGTGTTGGCCACGACGAGAGCTGCCGCCAAGAGGAAGACGATGCGCCACACCGCGGCGAGGCTAGCAGAGCCCCCACGTCGTGACCAGCGTTCCGCGGGCGCGTGGCGGATATGCCATCGTCCTGCCATGCGCCTTCGATGGACCTGCGCGCTCCTCGCGGCGGTGGCCGGCTGCGGCGACAACCGGCAACCGACGCCCGATCCGCTCGCGCTGGCGGTGCTCGTCGACACCAACCCGGATCCGGATGTCGTCGAGGTCTCGCTCGTCGCGTCGCTGGCAACCGTGGAGCTCCGGCCCGGCCAACCCGCGGACGTCTGGGGCTACCGCGATGGTGCGATCGCGGGCTCGCGGGTCACCGTCCCGGGCCCGACGCTGGACGTCAAGCAAGGCGATCAGGTGATCGTCCACTTCACGAACGAGCTGGAAGAGGCCACGACGATCCACTGGCACGGGATCCGGGTCCCCAATCAGTTCGACGGCTCCGACCACACGCAGACCCCGGTCGCGCCGGGCGCCACGTTCGACTATCGATTCACGGCGCTCGACGAGGGCACGTACTGGTACCACCCGCACGTCCGCGGCGACGTCCAGGTCGAGAAAGGGCTCTACGCGGCTCTCGTCGTGCACGGCGGCGTGCAACCCGAGGTCGATGCGGAGCGGATGTTCGTGCTCGACGACGTCAAGCTCCTCGACAGCGGCAACCTCGACGACAGCCAGAGCAAGGACGACATGATGTTCGGCCGTCAGGGCAACGCGTTGCTCGTCAACGGCCACGCCGGAGCGACGCTGACCGCCAAGGCCGGCGCGCGCGAACGGTGGCGATTCGTCGATGCGGCCAACAGCCGGTTCTTCAAGCTCTCGATCCCGGGCCATCCATTGCTCGTGATCGGGTGGGACGGCGGACTGATTCCCGAGCCCTACATGACGGACACGCTGCTGATCTCGCCGGGCGAGCGGTACGACGTGATCGTGAACCTCGACGGCGATCCGGGGACGACGCTGTCGCTCCAGACGCTCTACTACGACCGGGCGCCCGAGCTGCCGGATCCGGGGACGCTCGAGCTCATGTCGATCGAGCTGGCCGATCGCGCGTCGCCGCTCGGTGCGCTGCCAGCGAGCTGGGGAGCGCTCGAGCCGATTCCCACCGACGCGAACACGCCGACCACCGTGCTGACGTTCCACGAGGACGGCACGCCCGAGCAGCGCGTGTTCTCGATCAACGGTCAGGCGTATCCGAACGTCACGCCGATCGTCGCGACGAAGGATGCGATCGCGATCTGGAAGGTGAACGACGACGTCGGCATGGACCATCCGTTCCACCTGCACGGGATGTTCTTCCAGGTGCTGGACGTCGACGGCATTCCGCCCGAGCACCGCGGATGGAAGGACACCGTGATCGTGCCGCGCTTCAAGGCGCTGCGGTTCGCGGTTCGCTACGGCGAGCCCGGGCACTGGATGTTCCACTGCCACATCCTCGAGCACCAGGAGGGCGGGATGATGGGCGTGCTCGACGTCGTGCCCTGAGGTCACCGGGGCATCAGGTCAGCGCAGATCCGCACGCCGACGCTGAGGTCGCGGAATGCGGGTTCGGGAACCTGGCGATTCACCGTGGCCGTCACCAGACTGTCGTCGTAGTAGCTGCCACCACGAACGGCATAGGAATACGGCCCCAGCGTCGAGCGGGTCCACTCCCACACGTTCCCGGCCATGTCATCGACCCCGAACGGGCTCCGTGACGTCGCGAACGAGCCCACCTGGCTCGGGCCGGCCGAGTCACCATAGGTTCGATTGATGTTGGCCTGGCCGGGCAAGATCTCGTTGCCGTGAGGCCCGATGCGGTCATCCGCGCCGCGTGCCGCTCGCTCCCACTCGAGCTCACTGCACAACCGCGCGCCGGGCACTCGGCCGCTCGTCGCCAGCCAGGACACGTAGCGCTCCGCGTCGAGCGCCGAGATACTTCCGACCGGGAACATGGTCCAGTCCTGGTCCGCGTCCTTGCTGCGTCCAGGGTAATGGAGGCGTTGACCTTGTTGCGCGACCAGGTGGGTGTGCACGGGGATCATGTCGATCAGGTACCGGCCGTCCGCCCCCCGCGTGAGCTTGACTGGATGGCCCCACGCCGAGGCTTCGACCTTGGGCGTGTGGACCGCTCGCTCGTTCGGGGGCAGCTTGTCGAGGAAGGCGATCCAGTCCGCAAACGTGGTCTCGTAGCGAGCGATCAGGTAGCCGCCGGTTTCGATCGTGTGTTCCGGCGCCGTGAGGAAGAACATCCTGCGCATCGCATCGTGCATGCGTGCACCGAACTGGAACCGCCCTGGCGGGATGTAGACGAACCCGGCCGGTACCACCGCGTTCGCCGGCAACCGGATGGTTTGCTCGAAGCGCTCGCCCCTCGCGAGCAGGACCGGCAAGTGCACCGTGGCTCGGCCCCGGGTAATGAACGTGAGCCGGTAGGATCCTGGCTCGAGCTGGCGGCCGGTCTTGGGAAACTCGCCTTCGGGTTGCAGCACGAGCGAGCCAGTCGGCTGGGCCACGTAGCGCTCGAGCAGCACTCGATCGGCGGGCGGTTCGGTACCAACCACGAGGGTCGCTGGGGCGTGCCAGCGTGCCCGCTGCGTCTCGTCGATGTCGTGGAGCTCGAGGCGGCGGAGCAGGTCATCCCGCTGGGCGGTTTGGCCCAGATGCTCGGCCAGGGTGGCGCGCTGGTAGAGCAGCTCGGCGAGCGTCAGGTGGACGTCGCGGTGCGAGGGGTCGGCCATCAACGCACTCTCGAGGGCCAGCGTCGCGGCGGCGTCATCGGCGATGATCTCGGACGCCAGCAGCTGGCACTTGGTCCAGATCGGCTCGGCCTCGTCGATCTTGCCGGAGTCGAACCGCGCGAAGGCCTGCTGTTCGAGGTGCTCCAGCTCGCGCCGGCCCTGGGCCGCTGCCGCCTGGTGCGTCTGCGCAGCGCCGAGGTAGTTCTCTACCCGCGCGCGGGTCTCGCGCCGGACGTTGAACTGCACACCGAGATAGACCGCGGTCAGCGCGACGACGATCGCGACCATGCCCACCCGTCGTTGCAGGCGAGCTCGGCGCACGGCGCGCTG
>JAGSPR010000454.1 GCA_018262455.1 Deltaproteobacteria bacterium
CACCCGATCATACCCCGCTCCGTCCGTGCGCGGGATGTCGGGTCAGGTGATACCTTCCCCCCATGTTCCAATGGCTCCTCGCAGGCCACTTGATTGGCCTGTTTCTGTGGATTGGCGGGCTCACCACCGTCTACTGGCTGCTGCGCTTTCATGCCCAGGCCCCGAAGGATGCGCACGAGAAGCTCACCCTGATGGAGCGCTCGGTGGCCCTCAGCATGGAGCTGGCAGCGACCCTCGCCATCGGCTGTGGCGTCGCGATGATCTTCAAGCGCCCGGTCGAGGGCATGCCGAATCTGTTCGCCACGCCCGGTGCCGGTTGGTTTCACATCAAGCTGACGGTCGTCGTGCTCGGCGTGCTGTCGGTGCACGGCATGCTGCGGGCGAGGATCAAGAAGTTCGGCCAGGGCAACGTCGCGCCGGTCCCGAACTGGCTGTGGAGCATGCTGCTCGTCTCGGTCACGGCGATCATCATCCTGGTGTTCCGCGGCCCGATCATGTTCGCGAAGTCGGTCGACGCCCCCGCGACAACGCCCGCGGCGACGCCCAGCCCTGCCCCGGCACCCACCCCCTGACGTGAGCCGCACGATCCTGCATGTCGACCTCGACGCGTTCTACGCGGCGGTCGAGCAGCGGGATGATCCGGCCCTGCGCGGCAAGCCAGTCCTGGTTGGCGGGTCGGCGCGACGCGGCGTCGTTGCGGCATGCTCGTACGAGGCGCGCACCTTCGGCATTCGCTCGGCGATGCCGATGGCCGAGGCGCTGCGCCGATGTCCCAAGGCGATCGTCGTCCGCCATCACATGGAGCGCTATGCCGAGGCATCGCAGCGGTTCTTCGCGATCCTCGGCGACTTCTCGCCCGAGGTCGAGGGACTCTCGCTCGACGAGGCCTTTCTCGACGTCACCGCGAGTGAGCGGCTGCTCGGCGATGGCCCGACGATCGCGCGCCTGATCAAGGGCCGGGTGCGCGACGAGCTCTCGCTGGTCGCCTCGGTCGGGATCGCACCGATCAAGTTCGCGGCGAAGATCGCCTCGGACATCGACAAGCCCGATGGCCTGCGGATCGTGCCGGCCGACCAGGTGCTCGCGTTCCTCCACCCGCTGCCGATGACGCGGCTGTGGGGCGTCGGCGACGCGACCCGCGACATCCTGGCGACGATGGGGCTGTCCACGATCGGCGATGTCGCGCGGTATCCCGAGGCGGCGCTCGTGGGCCGGCTCGGCGCGGTCACCGGCCGGCACCTCGCGGCGCTCGCGCGCGGCGAAGACTCGCGCGAGGTGATCGCCGAGCACGATCCGGTGACCGTCGGCCACCAGGAGACGTTCGACGACGATCACGAGGACAAGGGCGAGCTCGCCGTCGTGCTGCTGGATCAGGCCGATCGGGTCGCGCAGCGGCTCCGCGAGGCCGCGCTGCGCGCCCGCGTGGTGGTGCTGATCGTCAAGTACGACGACTTCCGTCAGATCACCCGGCGGACCACGCTCGACTCGGCCACGAGCGATGGCGGGGTGCTCGCCCGAACCGCGATCGAGCTGCTCGGCAAGGTGCCGATCGAGCCCCGCAAGGGAGGCCGGGTGCGGCTCTGCGGGATCTCGGCGACCACGCTCGAGCCGCGCGATGCCCCGCGCCAGCTCGGGTTCGACGAGGCGAGACGTGCCCGGGGCGAACGCCTGGGCGACACGATCGACAAGGTCGCCGAGAAGTTCGGCAAGGCCGCGATCAAGCGAGCGGTCCACCTGGGCGACGAAGACGAGTAGTCTGGGGCTTTCCAGGTCCTGCCACAGTCCCCCGCAAGAAAGCGGTTCCCACGACCTCGATCTGGGGTGTCATAGCCAGTACAGGTCCCATGCTCCGTCCCACCCACGCTCTGCTCGGCCTGTGCGCCGTGTTCGCGGGCACTGCCCGCGCCGAAGCCCCGCCCTCCGGCGTCGCCACCTATGCGCTCGTGGTCGGCTCGAACCTGGGAGGTCCCGGCCAGCAGGAGCTGCGCTACGCGGAGGACGATGCCCGCCGCGTCGGCGCGCTGCTCACCGAGCTCGGTGGCTACACCGCTGATCGCGTCGACGTGGTGCTCCATCCGACCCCGCAGATCGTGCGCGATCGGCTCGCCAACCTCGCCGTGCGCGTCCAGGCCGACATCGCGGCCGGCAAGCAGGCGCGCATCTTCTTCTATTACTCGGGGCACGCGCGCGCCGAGGCGCTCGACCTTGGCGCGGAAGGCCTCGCGCTCACCGAGCTGCGTCAGCGCCTGTTCGCGGTGCCGGCGACGCTGACGGTGGTCGTCCTCGATGCCTGCCAGAGCGGCGCGTTCTCGCGCATCAAGGGCGCGCAGCCCGCGGCGGACTTCTCGTTCAACTCGCGGCGGCAGCTCGACTCGACCGGCGTCGCGGTGCTCGCGTCCTCGACGGGCAGCGAGCTGTCGCAGGAGAGCGAGCAGCTGCGATCGTCGTACTTCACGCACCACCTGCTGGTCGGCATGCGCGGCGCCGGAGACGCCAACGGTGATGGCCAGGTCTCGGTCGACGAAGCGTATCGTTACGCGTACCACCAGACCCTGCTGGCGACCGCGGCCACGGCGGTCGGCGGCCAGCACGTCACGCTCGAGGTCGACCTCAAGGGGCATGGCGAGGTGCCTCTGTCGTATCCGCGCGCCGCGACCGCCTCGATCGAGCTGCCGTCCGCGCTCGAGGGCCAGGCGCTCGTGCAGGACAAGCGCGCGAAGGCGGTGGTCGCCGAGACCTACAAGGCGAAGGGCGCCGCGGTGCGAATCGCGGTCGCGCCTGGCGATTACGAGGTGACGGTGCGGCAAGGCACGAAGCTCCTGCGCTGCCAGGTCGTGGCGCCCGGCACCGTCGTGCTCGACCGCTGCACGACCGAGGCGATCTCGGTCGACTCGAAGAAGGGCGGCCGGTTCATCCCGACGTGGCGGTTCGAGCTCGTGGCCGGCTCCGGTCAGGAGCGCCAGACCGAGTTCACCCGGACCCTGCGCGACTTCGGCTACCAAGAAGATGCCTCGTCCGCGAGCGAGGTCTCGATCTCCGCGGGTCGCGACCTGTTCGGCCACGGCGAGTACGTCGGCGGCTTCCTGAGCTTCGTCCAGGCCCCCGGGTGGCGGCGTGAGACCGAGCTCGAACCGCTGCGATTTTCGTGGAACACGACGACGATCGGCGCGATGGGGCACCTCGAGCACCCGCTGTGGCGCCAGCTGTTTGTCTATCTCGATGTCGCGGCAGGGCTTGGCATCGGTCGCACCCGGTTCATCGATCAGGATGGCAAGACCCTCACCAACACGTACTTCGGTCCCTCGGCGTTCGCGGGCGGCGGCCTCGGCTTCCATCACGTGATCGTGAACGAGCTCGCGCTCACCATGGGCATGAGGGTTGGCTGGGCGCCGGTGATCGAGAACGACATCGGCACCACGCACGACAGCGGCGGCACGTTCCTTGGCATCGGTTTGTCCTATGCGCGTGGAGGCTCGCGATGAAGAAGCTCGGCCTGGTGGTAGTCGTCGTCGCTGGCCTCTCGCAGCTCGGCGCCAGCGAATGCGGTGGCGGGCCGGTGCTGCGGGATCCGGGGTTCGACCTGTGGTGCGGCGACGAGCTGTGCAGCTGGAAGGTCGTGCGCGGGGACGTCCGGCGCGTCGGAACCTGGCACGCGGGCGATTCGGGGATCGAGCTGCTCGGCGGCGACTCCGCGATCTCGCAGACCTCACCGGTCAACTCGCGCAACGGCAACTGCATCCGGTTCTCGCTGGTCACCAACGTCGAGGAGACCTCCGAGGTGTTCCTCGACATCGACCTCGAGGCCGACGGCACCGTCGAGCGGACCGAGCGGATCCCGACGTCGCACTGGAAGCCGATCTCGTTCCTGCTCTTTGTCGACCCACCGTACGACGGCATCCGGTTCGAGCTCGCCAAGCGCGGGGCTGGCACCGCCGTGCTCGCGCAGATCGGCGCCGAGTTTTCGCTCGACTGCCAAGGGATCGAGCAGATCGATCCCGGCCCACGCCCCGACGGCGCGGGATGCATCGCGCACACCGACTGCGCCTCGGCACTGTGCAAGTCGAGCCCCACGGGCGTGACCGAGGCTGGCTTCGGCGGCCTCGCCTGCGTCGGCTGCGATCCGAGCCTGGGCGCGGCGGCGTGCGGAGTCGGCGAGACCTGCGGCGTCGGGGATCCGTTGTCGGCAGTGCTCACGGTGCCGATGACCTGCATCCCGACCGGCTCGCGCGCGCTCGCCGAACAGTGCATCTCGGATGCCGTGTGTGCCTCGGGCAAGTGCAACAACGCGCCTGACGCGATGGGCCGGTGCTCGGCCTGCGAGGCGAGCAGCGACTGTGGCGGCGCCGCGTGTGCGGCCGCGTGGAACCCCGGGTTCCTCCGGACCCAGGGCCCGAACGTCTGCCGACCTGGCGAGCACGCGGGCACGCCCGGCACGGCCTGTGGCGTCGATGCCGATTGCGCGAGCAACCACTGCGGCGGCGCGACGTATCGACAGTGTGACGATGGGCGGTCGTGCGAGACCCCCGCCAACTGCCCCGCCGACGATGGCCTCGCCCCCGGCGCCTGCACGACCGTCGGCATCCAAGGTGGAAGCTGTGACTGAGCCGTTCGATCGTTTCCCGTCCGGCGCAGCAAGGACGGGAAACACCCTGCGGCGAAGGAACCCCCTTGAGGGGGTGACTGAGCCGTTCGATCGTTTCCCGTCCGGCGCAGCAAGGACGGGGAACACCCTGCGGCGAAGGAATCCCCCTGGGGGTAGCTGATCTCGATCCACAGGCGGCCTATCGCACCTGGGGATCCGCGCTCGTCCGCAAGGCCGAGCGGATGCTTCGCAGCCGCGAGGATGCCGTGGATGTCGTGCATGCGCTGTTCGTCGATCTGATCCCGCGCTGGAGCCATGACGTGGACCTCCCGTACCTCTACCGTGCCGTGACGAATCGCTGCCTCAACGTCGTTCGCGACCGAGGCACGCGAGCACGGCTGCTCGACCGCGAGAGCCAGATGGCGGCGCCCATCGCACGCGTTCGGCTCGACGACCAGATCGTCGGCATCGGCCTGATCGCGGCGCTCACCGATCGACTCGACGAGGGCCACCTCCAGGTCCTCGTGTGCCGGTTCGTCGACGACATGACCCAGGAGGAGATC
>JAGSPR010000455.1 GCA_018262455.1 Deltaproteobacteria bacterium
GGCGTCGCCGCCGTGGACATCGAGCACGCGCACGACGTGATCCGAGATCACATCGCTCGCGGCTTGCGCCTCGGCGATCACCTGCTCGATCGCGTCGGAGCCTCCCTGGTCGTGGAATACCTTGATCGCGACGTTTCGTCCGAGCTTCCGATCGAACGCCTGCCAGACCGACGCGGTTGCACCGCTATCGAGGCGCACCGTCAGCTCGTAGCGCTGGTGCGTCGGCTCGCCCAGTGAAGGCGGATCGCTCTCGTCGTCGATCGCGTGCTGATCTGCATGCAGCCACAGCAGGGCCTGCCGTCGCATCGCAGGATCGTCCGGGAATTCCGTCTCGAGCTTTGCGGCCCACTCGGACGGCGGGCGGCTCGACAGCGTCGCGAGCGTCGCGCGGACGCGCGCATCGCTCACGAGCTACCCCCGAGCCCTGACTCGATGCCGTGCAGCACCACGAGGTAGTTGGTACCTTCGAGGATCCGCTTGTTCACCGCGCCCAGGGACAGCCGCAGGTCGCTCGCGATCCGTCGCTGGGTCTGGCCATTCAGGTGGAGTCGGAGCGCGTCCCCGATCTGCCTCGCGTTCGGCATCGGGATGCGCACGCGTGGATCGACCGTGCCGTTCTCGAGATCGGTGATCCGCGCCACGATCCAGGCCCGCAGCTCCGCGAGCTCGACCATCTCGGTCAGCGTCGCTTCGTCGGGGAGCACGATCTGGTCCTCGACGAGCTCCTCGCGCTCACCTCGACGCCGTAGCTGATCCATTCGATCGAGGATGAATCGCCGAACACTCTCACCGATATGGCGATCGCTTGGCGGTAGGTCCTTCAGTCGCTCCCACTCGCCGCTCTGGAGCCAGCGCGCCACGAGCGAACCGAGGATGTCACGCGTGCTGTAGGACCCGCGGTAGTTCATCGAGTGCTTGACTCGACGAATGATCCGCTCGAATTGCGCGGCCATCTGATCATCGGCGGGGGGATCCGTTGGTTGTCGCATCGGCGTGATGGCCGACGTCACCCATGAGGACGGCGACCTCCTTTGTCTGTTCATCCACCTTATCACTCGTCGCGATGTGCGCTCCCGTGAACACGGACCGCTCCGGCACGTCCTCGTGTGCGAATCACCAGGAGATGACATGACTACGTCGAGAGGCTGCTTGATCCTGCTTGGGTGCGTTGTCGCGTCCGCGTGCTCGAAGGCTGCGAAGAAGCCAACGATGGCGCCACCGGTGCCGGCCGCGTCGCGGGAGGTCGTCGAACCGCCTGCGGCGAGACCGGAAACGACCGTCGCGGCGAGCCCGAACGTCGGCGTTTCGGACGATCTCGCGAAGCAATGTCGATTGCGCTTGTCCAGCCGCGACCAGGCACCAAAGTTCGAGTTCGATCAATTCCAGCTGCTCGCGGAGGATCGGAACGTCCTCGAACAGGTCGCCCAATGCCTGACGCGGGGGCCACTCCACGGCAAGGCGGTCCAGCTCATCGGTCGCGCCGACCCACGGGGTACCGACGAATACAACCTGGGGCTCGGGACACGACGGGCCGACACCGTGAGTAGCTACCTCCAACGGCTCGGCGTCCCGTCGCAGCAACTCCACCCGGCCACGCGCGGCAACCTCGACGCGACCGGGGCGGACGAAAGTGGCTGGCGCGCCGACCGGAGGGTCGATCTCGAGCTCAAAGAGTGACGAGGCCGTGAACGCGACCCCGAGCGTGCCGTCTTCCCAGGCGAGGCTCGCGCATGGATCCTGGGTTCCGCAGGCGGATGATCGTCGCGCAGGGCGGCCTCGTGGTGGTGTGCATGCTGTTCGCGGTGACTGCCATCATCGCGCTATCCTTCACGAATCGAACCAACGGCACCCTTCGCCAGACGGGCGACGACATTGCATCCGTTGACGCGCTCCGGCTTCGGCTGACCAGGCTGGCTGCTGCCGTCTTACTCGCGGACGATGGCCTGGTCCGGTTCGGCGAGGTCGAAGGTGGCGTTGATCGTGCGCGCCAGCAACTGCGAGCACGCGCGCGCGGGTCCTACTTTGCCATCGACGCCGACGCGCTCGACCGGGACGCCGATGATCTCAAGGCCGCGATCGACCACGCCGCGAGTGCTCTCGTTGGCGATCCGCGCGCGTCGTTCGTCGCATATCGCGTCGCGCTGAGGCCCGTGCGAGACGCGTTCGATGCGGACGCGACGAGCCTGATCCACAAGCTCGTGGCTCATCGAGACGAGTCCTTCGAGCGCTCCACGCGCGTCGCGACGCGGGCACGCTGGGCACTCGTGTTCACGGCAGCCGTGGCGATCCTGTTGAGCCTCGCGTTTGCCGCGGCGGTGATGCGTGCGCTCGCACGACAACGGGAACGCACCAGGGACGCGGCGGACCACGCCACGCGGACCGCCGCGTCGCGGAAGGAGCTGCTTGCTGCTTCGAAGGATCTGCGGAGTCCGATCGAGTTCATCTTGCGTGCTTCCGCCGAGCTGAGGAGCGCACCAAACGAGCGGTTGGCCGACGAAGTTCATGCCGCCGCGGAACGGCTACGCGGGCTTGTCGATGATCTGCTCGACGTCTCAGGGGTCGAAGCCGGAACGGTCGACCTGCGCTGCGAACGCTGCGATGCCAGAACGCTGATCGACGTCGCGATCAAGTCCGTGCAGCTCCTCGCGGCCGAACGCGCGATCCGTGTGGTTGTGGTCGTGCCAGCCCCGATTCTTGTCTACGTCGACCGACGCCGGATGGACCAGGTGCTCGCGACGTTGATCGGTACGGCCATCAGAAGCGCGCGCCCGGGTGGAGAGGTGACCGTGACCGCTCGCGCGACCCAGCAAGGTGCACGGTTCGCCATCAGCGAGACCGGTGCGCCGATGCTTCCGGCGCAGCTCATGAGCTTGTTCGATCGGCCGTCGGGCCACGTGTTCGACCAGTCCACCATGGAAGTCCACGTCTCCAAGCGCCTCGTCGAGGCCCATGGCGGGAGAGTCGGGATCGAGGGAACCGCGCTGTGGTTCAGCCTTCCGATCGAGCCGCGCCTGCTGCGTGATCCCTCGACGAGGTAGCGAGTGGCGGAGGCGGTCAAGGTGATGCACCCGCCCGTCGCTGTGAACTTGAGCGCGTTTCCGACGAGGTTGGAGACCGCCTGGATGATCCGCTCGCGATCGATCGTGGCGACCAGCTCGCTCTCGAGATCGACGGCCAATCGCACGCCGGCCGATCGCGCTCGAGACGCGAACAGCTCCTCGACCGTTCTCGCGATCTGGCCGACATCGCACCGCTCCAGGCGAAGGCCGATCGTGCCCGCCTCGATGGTCGCCTTGTCGAGGAGCTGACCGATCAGCCGCTGCATTCGGTCGGAGGCATTTCGTATCACGGCGACGTGTTTGCGAGCACGAGAGTCTGTCGCATGTTCCTCCAGGTTCCGCTTCGACCCGCAGGCGATGGACATCGATCACGTCGGTCGAGATCTCTCGAGTGACGCCCTCGAGCCGCGCGCTGGTGAGGCGGAGCGCTGCCGCCGCCGTCGCGCCGGTAACGATCGTGATGACGAGCAACGCCGTGTGACCGATGATCAGCTGGCGGCTGAATCTCATGAGCTCCTCACGCTGGGTGGGTAGCGCCTACCAGCTGCGTCCGGATGCACAAGTCCCCTTTCATGTTGGGCGTCTCTTCGTGAACGCCCGCGGAGCCAGGCCGTCTTCTCCACGATGGGGAGCCACGCGTGGAGGGGCATGACCGACCCGGGCTATGTAGACCCGGCGTCTGAGGGTTTCGGAGGCGGCCGAGCGGCGCACGCGGACGTGCGGTGGGCAGCGAATCCTTCCGTGCATCCGCGGCTCTCATCGGGTGGAGGCATGCAATGGCGATCAAAGAACTGACCGCAGACACGTTCGAGTCGGCCATCTCGCAGGGCATCGTCCTGGTGGATCTCTGGGCCGGCTGGTGCGGCCCCTGTCGCGTGTTCGCACCGGTCTTCGCGGCTGCTGCGGAGCGTCACCCTGGCGTGGTGTTCGCGAAGGTCGACACGGAGGCAGAGCAGGAGCTCGCGGGCAGGCTCGGCATTCGCGCGATCCCGACGCTGATGGCGTTCCGTGATGGCGTGCCCTTGTTCTCCCAGGCTGGAGCGCTGCCCGGCTCGGCGATCGACAAGCTGGTCGCGCAGATCCAGGCCCTCGACATGGATGCCGTTCGAGCCGAGGTCGCCAGCGCCGTTCAACAAGGCGCAGGTGCGCCATGATGCGCCCCCTCCTGATCGGCGGTCTCCTGATCGCCGCCTGCTCTTCACCCTCGGCGTCCACGGGTCCCAAGCCCGGGCACGAGGCAGCGCGCGCGGTTCATGTCGAGTGCACTGACGGCCCGGGGATGGGGAAGGGCGGCATGGGCATGGGCATGGGCATGGGCATGGGCATGGGCAGTGACATGGGGCGGATCCACGAGTTGCTCGGCGGTCACGACAAGATCACGCGCAAGGTGGTCGAGCTCCCTGATGGAATCGAGAGCTGGACCACGAGCTCCGATCCTGCGCTCGCGGCGACGCTGCCCGCGCACCTCGGGGACATGGTCACGCGCATGAAGCAGGGCCAGGTGATTCATGGCTTCGATCCGCTGTTTCGCAAGGTGTTCGCCAACGCACCGCAGATCGAGGTGACGATCGAGCCGATCGCCGGCGGCGTCCACGTGATCGAGCGCGGCAAGACGCCGGCAGCGATCGCCGCCGTTCGGGCCCACGCCCAGGTGGTCAGCTGGATGGCAGAGCACGGCTTTACCGAGGCACACCGCTGCCACGACGTCGCGCCGAGCTGATATCCGGACGCGCGGGTGGGCCCTCGCGTGACTTGCGCCGTTCGTGCGGGGCATTCGGGGCATTCGGGGCGACCGCGGGCACTGCAGCTCTCGACGGGCGCGTCGTTGGAGCTGTCCTGGCAGCGGCCATCGTCGGGGGGAGGCGCGGTCGCCGGCCTCGGTTGCTCGCGAGGTGAGGAGGAGCCTTCGGAACCCTTCTCCCGCGTCGGCGGCTCTCATCGCCAAACAGGAGCCAATCATGCTGTTTCGTCAGCTCTTCGATCCCGAGACCTCGACCTACACCTACCTGCTCGCCGACGAGGATACCAAGGAGGCGGTGATCATCGATCCGGTCCTCGAGCAACTCGAGCGCGACGTCGGACTG
>JAGSPR010000456.1 GCA_018262455.1 Deltaproteobacteria bacterium
TCCGAGGGATAGAAACTCCCCGCGACCGCGGGTGGACGAACGGTGCTCTTCACGACGCAGCACACCATGGTGACCAGATCGCCAATCGGCAAGTCGATCCTGATGTCACCTCCCCACGCAGGGAGGTCGACCTCGAGAGGCTTCGTGTGCGGGCTGTGTGAGTTACCATGGCGGCATGCGCGCTGCGGTGCTGGCGATCCTCGCAGCCGGATGCGATTCGGTGTTCGGGCTGAACGGCCGGACGAGTGACGCCGTCGCGCTCGCCGATCACGACGAGGACTCCGATGGAACAGACGATGCCATCGACGTTTGCCCGGGGATGTTCGACGATCAGGCCGACAGGGATGGCGACGACGTGGGCGACGCGTGTGATCCACACCCGGCACTCGCGATCGATCGCCGTGCCTACTTCTCGAGCCTCCGCGACTTCGACGACTGGTCGGTTCGCACGGGAAGCTGGATCCAGGGAGTCGATCAGGTTCGCGTCGACACGATGTCCGGGAACCAGCTGGCGGTGTTGCTGTCGACCGGAGAACTGGTGGAGCCGACCGTGATCGCGACCCTCGACGAGGTCACGCAAGGCAATACGAACTACGCGTTCGGGGTCTACTTGGTCACCGACCTCGGTGTGGCGGGCTCCAGTCCGCCTGGTGTGATCTGCTACGAGATCCATCGGTTATCCGCCGGTGATGGCCTCGAGGTCTGGGACGCGCGAACCCCGGTTGCCGCTGGCAACCAGGTTACGTTTGCACCATATACGCTGCCACTGCAGGTCACGCTCCAGGCGAGCTCGGGAGACTCGCTGCCGAGCGGACCCCCGTTGTGCAAGGGGCGACGCGCAAGTGGTGCTTCGAACCTGGTCAGCCCGAGCGAGGAGTCCGTCATCGCGTCCGCTCACGTCGGCTTGTATTCGTTCCACGCCGCGGTCACGTTTCTCTCGGTGGACGTGATCGACCGCCGGCCGTGATTCGCGTCGGGACGTGCGGGGTCACCCAACGACGCGTCGAATCACAGTGATTCCCGTTAGTTCGGTCCGAGGACGAATCGCGCGGTCTTTTTTGTCACCACGGAGACGCTGGTTGGTACTTCCCGATGATGGCCGAAACGTCCCCGCCCGATGCGACCCTGGTTGCGGCCGCGCGCGATGCGCGGGACGTGGTCGCGTTCGCGGAGCTGGTGCGCCGGTATCAGAATGCCGCATTCGCAGTGGCCCTGTCGGTCGTGGGCGACCGCGCGCTCGCGGAGGACGCCGCGCAGGAGGCGTTCCTGCGCGCCTGGGCAAGCCTCGATCGCCTGCGCGATCCGGACCGAGTCGCGCCGTGGCTCTGCGGCATCGCGCGCAACGTCGCGCGCACGCTGCTCCGTGATCGATCGCGCGAGGTGACCGACGATCCAGAGGTGGTCAACGAGCTCGAGTCGGATGCCACTCCGCTCCGTCAGTTGATGGAGCGGCAAGCCGACCAAGCGCTGTCCCAGCTGCTGGGCCGCGTGCCCGACCGCTATCGCGCACCGATGGTGCTGCACTACGCAGCCGAGCAGTCGGTGTCCCAGATCGCGCAATGTCTGAAGCTGAGCGAGCCCAACGTGAAGAAGCTGCTGTCGCGGGGACGCGAGATGCTTCGCGAACGGGCGCAGCGGTTCACCGAGCTCGCGAGCGCATGTCGAGTCCCGGCGACGCTGGCGGTGGCTGTCATCGCGGCGGTCGGGGCGCGGTCCGCGGCCGCGCAGACGACCATGACGACGGGCGCCATCACAACCCTTGCCACGACCGGAGTCGCCGTGAAGAAGATCCTCGTCATCGTCGCTGCGGTCGTTGCGTGCTTCGTTTCACTGCTCGGGTATCGCGTGCTGCGCGGTTCCGAGGCCGACGCCGCCAGCGGGTCCACGTCCGGTTCGGCAGCGCACTCGGTAGCGGCGCCCGTGGACGAAGCGAACCCACCGTCCGCGCGAAGGCAGCGACTCTCCGGGGTCGTGATCGACGACCGCACCTCTTCGCCGCTCCCCAGGGCGTCGGTTCTGGTCAGCCGTGCGAGCGGCGGAACCCTGGCCACCACCATCCTCGAGCAACAAGCTCCCCCCATGGTCGTTGTCACGGACGAGGCGGGTCGCTTCGAGCTCGCGCTGTCCGCCGGACACTTCTACGTCGATGCCACTCTCCCGGGCTACACGTCGAACAAGCCCGAGGCGATCGAGATCCGGACCGGTGATGTCAAGGGACTCGAGCTGCGCCTGATCCGCGGCGGCGTCCGCGTTCGCGGCACCATCACCGATATCAAGGGCGGCCCGGTGGCCGAGGCCATCGTCACCGCCGAAACAGCACCTGCCGAGATCCCGACCGGAAAGCGCAAGGCTGCGATCACCGGTAACGATGGCAGCTACGAGCTCTGGCTCACGGCCGGGGAGTACGATCTCCGCGCTCAACACGCGGCGTATGCGCCGGCAGAAGTCCATCTGTTGGTCGCGAGCTCGGAGATCCAACGGGACCTTCAGCTCGTCCCGGCCTCGATCATCGAGGGCGTCGTGCTCGACCGTCGAGATGGCCGCCCCGTCGCGGGTGCGAACGTGTTCGTCGACGCGCAGCCGGATCTTGGCGCCTTGACCGACCATGACGGCCGGTTCAGGTTCGAACACCTGGCCGCTGGCAGCTTCGCACTGCGCGCCCGTTCCGCCCACCAGGTCACCCTGACTCCGAGCATCGTGGAGGTGGACATCGGGCAGACCCAGACCGGGATCGAGGTCTGGCTCGATCGCGGTGCCAACGTGTCCGGCCGCGTCGTTGACGAGGATGGCCGCGCGGTGGCCGACGTCACGGCCGCGCTACTCCATTCGACCGAGGGCGTCGGGTACGTCGCGCAGGTTCCGACCGCCGCCGACGGCCGGTTCGTGATCCACGGGGTGGCCCGCGGGTCGTACGGCGCTCTCGCCCAGGCGTTCGGCCGGCCGTTGCTGGTGCGCCGAAACGGCGTCGAGGTCGGCGATCGAGACCTGAGCGATCTCGAGCTGGTCGTCAAGAACGGCCATGTCGTCAAAGGACGCGTGATGCCGGCGCGGCTCGCCACGATCAGGCTGGCGCGGTCAGGGGGACCCGAACTGGCCACCCTGGCGCTCGGCGGAGACATCTCGGACATCGTCAACCTGGGAGCCGCGACGACGCGAACCAGCGCGGATGGCAGCTTCGAGATCGCGAGCGCTCCGGGTGGTGCGTACACGCTCGTCGCCGTTGCCGATGACGGTACGCGAGGCGAGGCGGCGGTGGTGGTCGGGCGGGACGAGCCCGTCACGATCGCTCTTGGCGATACGCCCACGCTGCGTGGAACGATCGTGGATCACCGCGGCAAGCCGGCCGCGGGCGTCGCGCTCCAGGTGTCGTCCGACCGCTACTATCCGGATCACGCGCACGAGACGATCACCGACGCCGCCGGTGGGTTTTCGATTCGCGGGTTCCCGCCGGGCACCCACAGCCTGTCGATCGTCGACCCTCGATGCCACCGCACGATCGTCGTGGACGGGGAGGCCGGCCAATCCGCCACCACGTTCAACCTCACGGACAAGCCGGCTGACCTCAGGCTCATCGTCACCGCATGCGAACGCACGGTCCGCGGGATGGTCGTCGACAAGCAAGGAGGCGGGGTTGCCGACGCCTGGGTTCAGCTCGAGAGCGACGAATTCCGCACCGCCCCGATGCTGACCGACGCCGATGGCCGGTTCGCGGCGACGGGCCTCCACGATGGCGAGTTCGTGGTCACCGCCTATCACCCTGTCCACGGGCGCGGCCGACTCGAATCAGCTGCGCCGGAGACGAACCATAGGATCGAGCTCCGCGGCGATGCCTCGCTCGAGGTCCTCGTTCGCCAGGGGCGACAGCCCGCGGTCGAGTTCGAGCTGCGGGTGCGTGGCGTGGCGCAGCGTTCACTGCGGTCGCGGAGCGCGGATGGCACCATCACCGTCGGCAACCTGACGGCTGGTCGCCACACCATCGAGATCCTCGCGAACGGCGGAACCGCAGCCGCCGAGGTGGTGCTCGAAGCGGGCGCAACGCGGACCATCGAGCTCGAGCTTCGGGAATGGATCGTGGTTCGGGGAACGCTGGTGGGAGCCGACGATCGCCCACTGGCTGGTCACGTCGTCGCGCCGGTTCGCGTGCGCGATGGCAAGCCGCCATCCGTGGAGGACATCCTCGCCACGACCAACGCGACCACGGATCGTGATGGTCGATTCGAGCTGCGCCGGGTTCATCCGGACTCCAAGGCGCTGGTGATCTCCAGTCCCTCGGGGGAGTTCTCCGGCGTGCCCTTGCGAGCACGACCCGGCGAGAACCGCGATCTGGGCAGGGTGGTCGTGACGTTCTCGGCTGCCGAGTAGCACCGCTGTGTTTCATGCCCGCGGCGAGATCACGGTGACGGGGACCTCGACGGTCACGTTCCACTATGACCCCGGCAGTGACTCCACGGCACGACGCACGACGCTCGGCGGCCTCGCTGTCGACCTGCCTCCCCATGCCCACTTCGAAGGTCAGTTCGCCGAGCTCGCGGTCGAGTCCGTCACGCCGTGAATCCTGGGTCACGCGCGCCGGTTCACCAGCGCCTGCAGGCCTACCTCGGTGTCGCCGACGAGCCGCGCCGCGCCCTGACTCGGGGCGCCCGGATGACAGGTTCACCTTGCCCGGGTGGCTATAGTGCACTGCATGCGCTTGCTCCTTGTCTTGGCGGCCCTCGCGGCGTGCGGTGGTCCGGTGGTGAAGCCGTCGACGCCGACCGCTCCGGTTACTCGAGCGCCCGTCGAGCCGTCCGAAGCGACGGGGATCCCGAGCGACTATGTCGACGCACACGTGATGCAGGTCGTCGGGCTCCCCGAAGGCGCAGTGGTGCTGCTGCTCGACGAGACCACGCTGGCCGTGCTCCCGATCTTCGTCGGTGGAACCGAGGCAACATCGATCGTGCTGCGAATGCGCAGCGCGGCACCGCCGCGGCCGCTCACCCACGATCTTCTCGACACGGTGATGAACAAGCTGCATGGCGCCCTCGTCAAGGTGCAGGTCGACGAGCTACGCGACGGCGTCTACGTCGGCTCGATCTTCGTTCGCACCGAGGGACGGGTGATCAGGATCGACGCACGGCCGTCAGACGCTCTCGCGCTC
>JAGSPR010000166.1 GCA_018262455.1 Deltaproteobacteria bacterium
GTGTGGCACCACCGTCGACAAGGTCGCCGTGACCTTGCTCGGCCGCGTCGCGATCGCCCAGTAGTTACCAGCGCGTCTCGCGGACCTTCGAGACGATCGGCGCGAGCAGCCGGCGCGCGGTCGCACGCAGCAGGTCCGACTCGCCCACCACGCCGGCGAGCGGCGGACTGAACGTGTAGTAGGTCTCGATCGCGAGCTCGCCGAGCACCGTCTTCGCCATGAGCGAGTCCCGGAAGTGGCGCAACAGCTCGACGTCGCTCGCCATCACCGAGCCATACGCAGCCGTCGCGATGAAGCACGCGTTGACCTCGCCACTCTGGCGATCTGGCGTGACGACCTCGACGATCGAGAGCGGGCTCGCGTTGCGGCAGTTGTCGAACGCGCGGATCCCGACCGAGTACGTGGTCTCGGGGAGCAGCCCCTGCAGCGCGATCGTCTGCTGCTCGCCCGATGCCACCGGGCTGACCTCGGCGGCGAGCAGGGTCGAGGTGGAGAAGTTGTCTTCGGTGATCGGCTCGCCGACGCGGAACCGAACCTCGTAGCCCGCGACCATGCCGGTGGCGCCATCGTCGCCGGGGGCCGCAAACGCGATCGAGGCGGTGCTGCCCGTGACCGCCGTCACCTCCGGGTTTCCCGGCGACGCCGGTGGCATGACATCGATCTCGTGGCGCAGGGTGAGGTGAACGCGCGAGGTCACGCCGTCGCTCGACACCAGCGCGAGCCGCCCCGCCCCGCTACCCGGCGTGTTCGAGATCGTCGTGTCGGGTGCGCGGACGTTGCCATCGAGGCCGTCGGGATCGCCATAGCCTGCGTAGACGTCCGTCGACGCGGTGGTGTCGGCGTTGTTCATGGTGAACGGCACGCGGTAGAGCACCGACGGCTGACCGCGATACGGCGAGCCGTACTCGGCCCATGCGAGGTTGGGCGGCGACGGATACGTCTGTTCGTTGTAGGTGGCGTTCATGTCGAACTCCTTCGACACCTCGACCCACAGCACGTAATCGCCCGGCGGAACCTCGAACGGCACGGCCCAGCTGACGTGCGCGGGCATGCCGCTGACCGGGGTCGGCTGCGAGATCGCGTCGAACGGGTTGAGCGCCGCGAACATCCCGACCGAGGGGGTGTCGCCGTTGGCCTGGGCGGACAGATCGTTGCGCGGCGGGTAGCGGCTCATCTTCGTCGCCGAGAGCGTGCCCTTGTCGCTGTACGCGTTCGCCGACGGGCACGTCATCGCATCAAACTCGCTGGGGAGCATCGGCCGGCAGAAGTGCTTGTCGGGCGAGCTCTCTCCCATCGAGTGCGAGAGATCGTTGTCGTCGCCGTCCTGGAACTCGAGCTGGGGCCAGCGCAGCGGCTGCTTGGTGGCCCACACCGGGAACACGGTCTCGCGGCGGCCATACGGCCACAGCGGGCCGGAATCGAAGTCGAACCGACCGGGCCGGTTGCCGATGCCGAACGTGCCGGTCTGCCAGGTGATGTACGCGGTCTCGACGAAGTTGCCGGCCGTGTCTTCGACCCACGCCACGATCTGCGGCGCGAACTTGTTGTTGGGGTTGTCGGGCGTCGCGGGCTGGAACCCGATGTCGAGGATTCGGCACTGACCTTCGGCTCGCGCGGCCGCCGGGGCAAGTGCCATGGCGACGACGGCGATCGCGGTGCGGCCAGCACGACCAGAACGAGAAGCCCAACGTCGCATGTTCACTCCCGTCACGTTACAGCTGGAACCCGCGGACGCGGCGGACGATCGGCCTGAGGACCTCGCGCGCCGTTGCCCGCAGCAGGTCGGACTCGCCGACGACCCCGGAGACCGCGGGCCCGAACGTATAGTAGGTCTCGACCGCGAGCTCGCCGAGCACGGTCTTGCGCAGCAGCGAGTCGCGGAAGTGGCGCAGCAGCTCGACATCGCTCGCCATCACCGAGCCGTACGCCGCCGTCGCGATGAAGCAGGCGTCGACGTCTCCGACATCACGCGGTGCGGTGGTGAACGACAGCACGCTGACCTCGCCGGTGTTGCGACAGTCGTCGAACGCACGGATCCCGACCGAGTAGTCGGTCTCGGGCAGCAGGCCATCCAGCCTGAAGCTCTGCGGCGTGCCGGCAATCACCGGCACGACCGGGGTGGTGACGAGCGTGCCCGTCTCGAAGGTCTCCGCGGTCATGTCCTGACCGGCGAGCATGCGGATCTCGTACTTCGTGACCTTGCCGACCGTGCCGTCATCGCCGGGCGCCACGAACCCGATCGTCGCGTCGCGGCTGGTGGAGGTCACGAGCTGCAGCGCTCCCGGGCCCGCGGGCGGATCGAAGTCGACCTGCGGCTTCGACACCAGGCGGACCCGGTAGGTCGAGTTGTCTCGCGACACGAGCTGGAGCCGCGCGGCACCCGAGCCCGGCACGTTCGTGGTGATCGTGTCGTCAGGCGCGCGAACGTTGCCATCCACGCCGTCGGGATCACCGTAGCCGAGGTAGTCCGACACGAGCGCCGTCGTCGAGGCCGCGTTGAGCGCGAACGGCATCTTGTAGACCACCGACGGCTGACCGCGATAAGGCAGGCCGTACTCGGCCCACGGGATCCCGTCGGGCGGCGCGAACACGGTCTCGTTGTAGCTCGCGTTCATGTCGAACTCGCGCGACACCTCGACGAACAGCACGTAATCCCCGAACGGCAGGGTCTCCGGCACCGGCCAGCTGATCGTGGCGGGCGTGCCGGCAGGTGGCGTCGCTTGCGAGACCGCATCGAACGGGTTGAGCACGTCGTACATGTCGACCGATGGATCGTCGGGCGTGGCACGCGCCACATCGTTGCGCGGCGGGTAGAAGCTCTTGTTCCCGCCCGGTTTCAGCACGCCCTTGTCGGTGTAGGCCTGCGACGCGCACGTCACCGCATCCCAGGCTTCCTCGGTGGGCATGAGCGGCCGGCAGAAGTGTGCCTCGCGCGAGCTGTTGTTGAACGGGTGCGAGAGGTTCGACTCGTCGGCGTTCTGGAACACCACCTCGTCCCACGACAGGCCGTGGCGATGCGACCAGACGGGGAACACCGTCGGCCGGCGACCATAGGGCCAGTTGGGTCCGCTGTTGAAGTCGAAGCGCCCCGGCCGGTTGCCGATGCCGAACGTGCCGGTCAGCTGCGTGATGTAGATCGTGTCGAGGTAGTTCCCGCTGGTGTCCTCGATCCACGCCACGATCTGCGGCGCGGAGGGGTTCTGAGAATTCGCCGCCGGTGTGAAGTCGACGTCGACCACCGTGCAGTTGCCCTGGGCCGTGGCTCCGCCGGGTGCGAGGAACAGCGACGCGGCGACCAACAGCCCCTGCGCACGGCGGATCACGACCATGGCAAGCATTATTGCTGGGCTGCGAGCTGGAACAAGACGCAAAACGCCTCCTGTCGTGGTTTCGTGTCGTTTGAACCCGCTCGGTGCGAGCGGAAAATGTCACACGGCGGCCCCAGCATCGGCGGGCCGGATAACATGACAAGCTCGCTGCCGTGAGCCGACAGCGGCTGACCGAGCTCCGGGCTGCCCGCCTGACGTCCAGCTTCTTCGCGCGCGACGTCATCACGGTGGCGCGCGCGCTGATCGGCTCCGTGCTCGTCCACGGCCCGCGAGCGGGGATCATCGTCGAGACCGAGGCATACCTCGGCCCCGAGGACCTCGCCTCGCACGCGCGGTTCGGGCCGACCGCTCGCACCGACGTCATGTTCGGGCCGGGCGGCATCTCCTACGTCTATCTCTGTTACGGCGTCCACGAGATGTTCAACATCGTCACCGGCGCCGCGGGTCAGGGCCAGGCGGTCCTGATCCGGGCGATCGCGCCGTATCTCGGGCTACCCGACGATGCCAGCGTGGGCCGCGGACCCGGCAAGTTGACCCGTGCCCTCGAGATCGATCGCGGGCACGACCGTCGCGAGCTCGCACGAGGGACGTTGTATGTCGCGAGCGGGCCGGCGAGGTCCGCGCTCGCGGGTCTCTCGGCGTGGGCGAACGTCCCTCCCCTCGCGATCGCGACCGGGCCGCGCGTTGGCGTCGCGTTCGCGGGCGACTGGGCCGCGCGGCCGATGCGGTTCTGGTGGCGCGATCATCCCGCGGTCTCGCGCGGGCCGGGCGGATCCGCCGGTCAGTCGTCTTTGCGCGGCGCGGTGGTGGCGGGCGCGAGCCGGTCGACGCGGCGCAGGCGCTGACGGTACAGGTGCTCGGCGAGCTTCACGCGAACGCGGCTGTTCGCCGGCCGGTAGTGGAAGTGCGGCACCGAGGTCAGCCTGACGAGGGGATCGACGCGCGGCACCTCGAGCTTGCGGAGCCAGCCGGTGACCTCGGTCTCGAGCGCGCGGCCCTCGGCGAGCCACACGACGGTCTTGTGCTCGGTGAGCCGGAGCGTGGCGGTGTGCTTGCGCACGTACACCGAGATCTCGAGGTGACCGTTGCCGAGCAGCTCGGCGTCGTGATCGTCTAGAAAGCGCAGGATCTTCTTGGCGTCGACGCGCGAGGTCAGCCAGACGTCGGTCTTGTGATCTGCCCGGCCGGGCTCCACGAAGTGATCGAGCACGCGAACCTCGAGGTTGTCGGCGGCGGGGAGATGCTCGATCAGGCCCAGGAACAGATCGGTCAGGTGCTCGGCGTCGGTCTGCGCCTCGATCACCAGCAGCTTGGGATCGGCGTGGATCGTGTAGCCGCGCCGGCCGACCACGGGATGACCGAGCTGGGGCAACACGCCGACTGGCCAGCGGAACGGCTGCGCCCCGACCTGGTCGGGCGGCACGTCTCCGAGCTCGACGACGCGCTCCTTGCCAACCGACTGGCCGAGCGGCACCTGATCGGCGGTGGCGACCTCACCGGCGATCGCAAAGGACTTCGCGACATGCTTTTCGGCCGCGGCGATCGCGACGCCGAGGTGCTCGCCAGAAGCGGCGACCAGCACCGGCTTGCCGGCGGTTCGTGCGAGCGCGATGCGGTACCAGGTCAGAGTCTGCGCTCCGGTCATCGTGTCAACCGTCACTGTCCTGTGGGGGGATCGAACAGCACGATGGTGAGCCTGCCCTGCACCAGGCCGCCGATGCTGGAGAGCTGCGTGGTCAGGAACGTGCTGAAGAGGGTGCCGTACGGCGCATCACGGGAGACGAACATGCCGCTCGCGGTGGTCTTGCCGCCGGTCGCCAGGCCCGTGCGATTCGCGTTGAGGTACTGGACGGTGCCTTGGCTCGCCGCCACCGGGAAGCCGGCGGCAGGGTTGCCGTTGGCGTCGAGCACGATGCCGAGCGTGAGGCCCTCGGGCGGAAACTCGGCGAGCGTGAGTGCCCCGAGGATCTCCCGTAGCGTCTCCTTGGAGACCCGCACGCCTGCGATATCGATCCGGCGGTCGGCGGAGGTGATCCGGTCGCGACAGCGCAGCGACGTGATCGCCGGAGCATCGTCTTCGAGCACCTCGATGCACGCCGAGCTCGTGAACACGAGCTTCACGTCGGCGCCCCAGACGGGAGGAACCGACGTCGCGCGACTGAGCGCGCGCGCCGTGTTCGGGAACAACGTGAAAGCCGTCTCGGAGCCAAAGGTGGTCAGCGTCGGCTCGCCGACGAACACGTTGAGCTGATCGGCCAGGTTCTCGCCGACCGACACGCCGGTCTCGAAGTCGGTGACGGTGGAGGTGACCGAGACGGTGTCCATGCCCGAGCAACTCGGGGCGTTGATCAGCTCCTTGTTCGTGCACCCGAGGGTGACCACGGTCTCGCTGTCTCCCGGGTGGTAGAAGGCGTGTCCACCGAGGGCCGGCGTCGGCGAGAGATCGATCGGGAAGCCGAGGTTGGCATCGAACATGACCGGGACGCGGAGGCAGTTGAGCTCGCCGGTCACCGGATCGGTGACCATGCTCTTTGGCCAGACGGTCACCTGGACCTCGAGGACCTCGCGTGGCAGGTCGGTCGGCGGGAGATCGATCTTGCCGATCGCGCACAGGTCCTTGGAGGTCGAGGGTGGAACCACCTCGCAGACCGAGACGAACGGCTCGCTCGGGTTGCTCGGGGACAGGATCCGGACGCTCAGCACGCTCTCGCACCCCATCGGGATGTCCTTGCACTCCGTGACGCCGCAGCTCTGCCCGGGCGTTCCCTCCGCGACCTCGTAGATGATCTTCAGCGGCGGCGTCGTGCACGCAGCCACCACCGCGAGCACCAGCATGCGTCTCATCGACGTGCCGATCCGGTCTGAGGGTTCGGGTCGAGCGACACCGTCCGATCGATCGACCGGATCGCGAGGATGCCGGCCACGATCGCCACGCCCGTCGCGATCATGCCGGCGCGGTAGGAGGTCCGCTGGTACCAGCGCTTCTCGACCACCGGGATCTTCGGAGGGGGCGGTTCGACGGGCTTCGGCGCCTTGCGTGGCGGCGGTGCCAGCGGCGCGAGCAGGTCGCTCGGCTGCTCGCCGCGCGTGTGCTCGCGGAGTGCCGAGAAGCCCGGTGCGCGATCGCGCCAGGTCTGCACGATCACGCCGCCGCCCGGTGCGCCGGTCAGCACGACCGCGTCGCTGACCTTGAGCAGTTCCGCGATCTGGTACATCGCCGAGGCTCGCGCGGAGGCGTCGGGCGCGTGCTTGAGCGCGATCCGGGCCCTCCGGATCCGGGTCGCAAGGCCGGTCGGCGCGTCGTCGATGTCGGCTTGCACCTTGCGCTGCGCGATCACCGTGACCCGCTTGGCGCGGGGATCGCGTTCGGGCCCGGTCAGCCACACCACGTGCTGGCCCGCCGGCGCATCGAACCCCGCCGGGGCGTCGCCAACCGCCTTGCCGTCGATCCACACCCGCCCTGTCCCGGTGACCGCGATCTTGCCGATCCCGGCGCTGACCGACCTCGCGGCCTCGAAGGCCTGGACGACCTCGGGCAAGTAGCGCGCGGCGTCGGGAGTGAACCCCGGGTCGAGCTGGTGGGTCAGCGCAAATGCCGCGGCGGCAGGATCCGGCTTGCGCTCGCCGAGGCGCGCCTGACCGAGCACGAACGAGAGCTCGGCATAGACCGCGACGATCGCCGGCGTGGGCGTGGCGTACGCGAGGGCATCCTGGCCGGCGATCGCGTGCTCGGCCGCCGTCGGGAAGTCGAACTGCGAGAGCCGCTGCTGCGCCGACAGCCTGGACTTCCGCGCATCCTCCAAGCGATCGGCGTCCTCGTCCTTGAACGCGCCGAGCAGCTCCGCGAACAGGCTCTGATCGTCGATCGGCTTGAGGTCGAGGTGGTTGTTGAGCTCGTTGCCCAGGTCCTTGGCCAGCGCCTCGCCGGCGTCGGTCTCGGTCAGATCGATCACCGCGACCGGGCGGCGGGTGGGGGGGGCCTCCGAGGCAGGCTGAGCCCACGCGATCGCCACCTGACAGATCAGGGTGCAGACGACGACCGTTCGGGCCGCCAGGCGCGACGACATTGCCTTAGTATAGGGCACCTTGCGCGGCCATCCCATGGCCGTCAGCTATCCTCGTGTGGCCGACGCCACTTATGGACGAGCCCCTCACCAAATCCCTCGAACGATACGACGTGCTGGACCGGATCGCGGTTGGCGGCATGGCGGAGGTGTTTCTGGCCAAGGCGTACGGCGCCCACGGCTTCGAGAAGACCCTCGCGATCAAGCGGATCCTCCCCGAGCTGGCGCGCGATCCCGAGTTCGAGGCGAGGTTCATCGCCGAGGCCAAGGTCGCCGTCCGGCTGTCGCACGCCAACGTGGTCCAGGTCCTCGACTTCGGACGGATCGGCGCGTCGCTGTTCATCGCGATGGAGTATGTCGACGGCCTCGACCTCGCGGCGATGCTCCGCAAGTTCAAGGACGAAGGCCGCCAGGTGCCGCTGCCGGCGGCCTTCCACATCGCCATCGAGATCATCCGCGCGCTCGACTTCGCGCACGGTCACAACGTCGTCCATCGTGATGTCTCGCCATCCAACGTGCTGATCTCGCGCGCCGGCGAGGTCAAGATCGCCGACTTCGGGATCGCGGTCGCGGCGCAGCCCCATCGCGGCGGTGGGCCCGGCCCGCGCAAGGTCATGGGCAAGTGGCGCTACATGTCGCCCGAGCAGGCCCGCGGCGACACGCTCGACACCCGCAGTGATCTGTTCAGCGCCGCCACGGTGATCTACGAGCTGTTCACCGGCGAGAAGCTGTTTCCCGGCGACGAAGCCGAAGACATCATCAAGAACCTCAACGAGATGCCGATCCCGAAGATGGCGGCCCTCCGGCCCGGGCTGCCGTCGCGGCTCGACGACGTCATCGGCGCCGCATTCGCCCGCAAGCCGATCGATCGCCCGACGCGCCCCGCCACCGTGCTGCGCTCGCTCATCGAGCTGTCCTACGAGTCTTCGATCATGGCGACCGCGCTCGATGTCGCCGAGGCCCTCGCCACGGTGATCCCGGCGAAGCGCCAGTCCGGGCGTGGCGCGCTCGATGACGTGATCCGCAAGCAGCTCTCCGATCAGTCGCACGTCGCGCGGCGCACCGCGGTCACCGATGGCCAGCCGCCGTCGACCGAGACTGCGGAGCGCGGCGAGCACTCGACCGGGCTGTTCCGCAAGGTCGACCTCGATGGCCTGTCGCGGCTCGAGGAGGTCGAGGCGACGCGCGTCGCGGCTCCGCGCGCAAAGCGCAACTCCGAGCAGGGCGGCCCGATGCCCGGCGACACCGATCTGCACGCGCTGTACGACGCGTCGAAAGACCGGGATCGTCACACCGAGGTGGGCGGCCCACCGACCGGCCAGGTCCCGAAGAACCTCGCGGCCTCCAACACCAAGCTCCCGCAGGTGAGCGAGAAGTCCGCGGTTGTGGCCCCTCGCCGTGGCCTGTGGTGGATGATCTTGCTGGTGATGCTCGGCGGCGGGTTCGGAGTCTGGATGCTGACGCGCGGCGGCGAGGAGCGAAGCCCGGTCGCGCTGACGGCCGCGGGGGATGGCGGCGTCATCGAGGACACCGGTACCCTGATCCTCGATCCCGATCCCGAAGGCGCGGCCGGTTACGTCGAGGTCGCGGGCGATCCGAGCTCCCGCAAGACCATCTCCAGGCTCGCCCACGACAAGCTGTTCAGCGCCAAGGTCCCGGTGAACGCCAAGCTGCACGTCCACCTCGAGCTGTCGGGCTACACCCCGTACGACGACATCGTCACCCTCGCCCCGGGCGAGCGGCTGCGGTTCAAGCCCCGGCTCGTCACCGCCCCCGCCCGACTCCACGTCGTCACCGATCCTCCCGGCGCGCAGGTCACGGTCGCGGGTCGATCGCTCGGCGACTCGCCAAACACCTTCGAGAACCTCACGCCAGCTGGCGGCGCGGTGCTGACGCTGGGCAAGCCCGGATTCACGACGATCACCCGCGCGATCGACCTCAAGGCCGGGCAGACCACCGAGGTCTCCGAGACCCTGAAGCCGATCGAGAGATTCGGCTTGATCTCCGTCAAGGTCGAAGGCGGTGGCAACTGGGGCGAGGTCTCGGTCGGCGGTCGGCACCTCGGCCGCAACCAGAGCCCCACCGGGCTCCGGCAGTTTCGGCTGCCGGTCGGCCGCCAGCACCTCACGATCGTGAACGGACCTGCGAAGCAGAGCAAGACCGTCGCGATCGACGTCACCGAGGGGCAACAGACCATCACGGTCACGCTGGAGTGAGCGTCGACGTAGACGTAGTCGAGGTCGACGGTCGACGATGGGGTCGAGGTCGAGGTCGAGGTCGAGGTCGAGGTCGAGGTCGACGATGGGGTCGACGTCTACGTCGCCGTCAAGGTCAAGGTTGGGGTCGACGTCAACGTCGACGTCGACGTCGACGTTGACCCTGGCGTTGACCTTGACGGCGACGTAGACGATGACCCCATCGTTGACCTTGCACCTTGACGCCGGCAGGGGAACCACGCACGGAACCACGCAGGAAAGCGGGGTACCGGACCGGACATCGCCGACACCCTTGATCCACGGCCTCTCAGCCCTCACTTCTTCTTGCGCACCACCTCGATCGTCACGTCGCCGGTGAGCTTGCTCCGGCAGGACAGCCGCACCTTGGTGATGTGATAGACGTTGCCGAGGTGCTTGCGCTCCTCGTCGGTGAACGGGTTGAGGTGCTCGGCGCCGGCGATGATCTTGACGCGGCACAGGCCGCACGTCCCCTTGCCGACGCAGGCCGTGTCGATGCCGGCGGAGACCTTCGCGCCCACCTCGAACAGCGTCTGGCCGACGTGACACGCAACCGTCACGGGCGCCTCGCCGCCGACGATCGTCACGGTCGGCATGGCGTCACGGCGAGCGGTCGAGATGGGGTGGGGCGGTTCATCAAGGTCGAGCCGAGAGTAGCTGGGTCGGCGACCCAGCCGGCGGGCAGCCCGGACAGTATGCTGGTGGCGATGCAGATCGGCATGTTGCTGTTCCCCAAGCTGACGCAACTCGACCTGACCGGGCCGCACGAAGTGCTGGCACGGCTGCCCGGTGCCACGACGCATCTGGTGGGCAAGACGCGGGATCCGGTGACCTCCGAAACCGGGCTCACGATCCTGCCGACCGTGAGCTTCGCGGAGGCGCCTGCGCTCGACCTGCTGTTCGTGCCGGGCGGCTTCGGCCAGATCGCCGCGACCGATGATGCCGCCACGCTCGCGTGGATCGCCGCCGCCGGAGCTTCGGCTGCCTGGGTGACGTCCGCGTGCACGGGATCACTGCTGCTCGGCGCCGCAGGCCTGCTACGCGGCTACCGGGCGGCGACCCACTGGGCGTTCATGGAGCTCTTGCCGCTGGTCGGCGCGATCCCGGTGGCCGAGCGCGTCGTGGTGGATCGCAACCGCATCACCGGTGGCGGCGTGACGGCAGGGATCGATCTCGCGCTCACGATCGTCGCCGCGGTGTCCGGCCGCGAGGTGGCCGAGCAGATCCAGCTCCAGCTCGAATATGCCCCTGCCCCGCCGTTCGCGTCCGGCCACCCGAGCGTCGCGGCGCCTGCCCTGGTCACCCGGGCGCGCGCGCAGATCGCGGGGCGCTACGCCGAGCGCGAGGCACAGCTGCGCCGGATCACAGGATCGGGCTGATCAGCGAGCATGCGTCCTGCGAGAGTTGCGCGTGCTTGCTGGAACGCGGTAACGGCGATCACAGGCCGTCTTCGTCGAGCTCGGTGTCGATGACGTCGCGGTCTGCGAACGCGCACCATGCGAGGAGCTCGAGCAAGTACCCCTCGGCCGCACGAACGTCGCCGGCAGCTACGGATAGCGATGCCATCCATGACAGCGTACGAGCACGCGGCCGGAGATCCTGCTCGGTGGCCGAGGTCGCCAGCGATGGTTGTGGCAGCATGAAGGACCACTGCTTCACGGACGATGCCAGGTGCGCCGAGAACACCGCGCGGCCCATCGGGCGCGAGCGCACGCGCGGCGACGGCGCGCAGATCACCGCACGACCCGGCGCGAGCACTTCGGCCGACCGGCCTCCACTGCCGCCGCGCGGTTGCACGTGAACCCCGCACTCGACGAGCGTGCGCGAGGATCGCAGCGAGCGGTCGCTACCCGGCGTCCGCGCCCTCGAAGATCAACCTTGATCGGCGCCTCGGTCACGAAGCGAGGCCCGGGCCGGCACCAGCGCTCGTGAACGACGCAGGCCAAGCACCGTCTCGACCCGCTCCGGCTTGCCCCAGTCACTCCATTCGACCCCCTCGAGCTCCATCGCGCACAGCTTCTCGGGTCCCCGCTCGAGCATGTCGCGCGAGAAGCTGACCGGCAGGAACGCCCGGTACACGTACTCGATCGCGTCATCCTCGTCGGCAGTGCCGATGAGTGGCACCAGCGAATCGAGGATGTCGAGCAGCTGCGGCTCGGTCGCGCGTCCGAGCTCCCACAGGGCACCGACGCTGCCGCAGGTGACCATCGTGTTCCACAAGGCACCGCGCGACTGAAGTTCGAGCGCGACCGTGACCGATGGCTTCTCGGTGAAGCCGACCAGCTGCCGGACCTCGGGAATCTCGGTGAGCGATGCGCCGAGAGTGAGATAGCCGAGCTCGGGATCCGGCTCGGTCGGACGGACCCCGAGGATCACGACCTTGTCGCGCATCCGGCGGGCGACGCCGCGCGCCGCGCGAACCTGCTCGACGTACTTCGCCGACGGCGCCACGTAGTGATCGGTCGGGGTGATCGTGACGACCGCGTTCGGGGCCCACCGCTTGATCATCGCGAGGGCGACGTAGAGCGCCAGGCCGGTGTCACGCGACGACGGCTGGCGGAACACGTGGGAGCTCTTGCCTTCGAGCTGGGGATACGCGAAGTCCCCGTGCTGTGTGCCGATCACGGTGAGCGTGCGGGACGGCGGCGTGATCTGGTTGAGCCGCTCGAGCGTGTGCTCGAGCATCGAGCGAGTTCCGAGCAGGCAACAGTACTGCTTGGGAATGTGCTGACCGAATCGGCGCTGCACGTACTCCGAGAGCCGAACGCCATCGCCGCCGGCCAGCGCGAGGGTCCAATCCAGATGTTCGGAGTCATCTTCGATCGGGCCGTGAGCCGAGCTTCGAAGCGGACGGGAGTCGACGATGAACATCGGTGCGCGCAGCTGCGATCTTCGTGCCGAACCGGGCAGACCAGGGCCCTTTGGAGTTCGCGCAATTAGCTGGCGCACTTGGGTATGTTCTTGATTGAATCGACACGATCCGGATGCAGGCCACGGCGTGCGCCCAGGCACGCCGTGCGCTGTCGCGCAGGGCAGTCCGCGTCTGGTGCCCGACCGTGGGCACGGGACCACGGGGATCAGTCGCGACCGGGGTTCGCGAGGCCGAGCCGATGGAGCATCTTGTGAATC
>JAGSPR010000167.1 GCA_018262455.1 Deltaproteobacteria bacterium
GGAGCTCGTCAAGAAGTACGACGACAACGCCGAGTTCTACGAGTACGTGAAGAAGGTCAAGGCCAGCAAGGCGGGCCTCGACCAGCAGACCCAGCGCCTCGTGATGAGCGTGCTCAACGACAAGACCCTGCTCAAGACGTTCATGTGGGTCGACGAGCTGAACAACGAGCTCGCGATGCTGCAGAAGAGCGACAAGGCCTGGCAGACCACCCAGGTCGCAGCCGAGGTGCTCCAGGAGCTGACGGTGCAGCAGTCGGTGGCAGCGGCCGACGCCGGCAAGGTCGCTCGTGACCGCGTCTCTCGGCTTGCAGGCGTGCTCGGCGCGCTGTCGCGTGACGGCAGCAAGATCAAGTTCGAGATCCTGAACGCCAAGGCCGAGAAGCTATCGGCCGAGGCGATGAAGGTCCGCGTGTCGTCGAGCGCTCGCCAGGAGCCGATCGTCATCGACGACGAGCACTTCCAGTGGAAGTTCAACGGCGAGTACTGGAAAGACGAGCTCGGGTACTACCGCTTCAAGATCCGGTCGCGTTGCCCCAAGCAGTAAGATCGGGATCTGCACGAGCCTGGCCCTCTCGGTCCAGGCTCGTGGCGTTTTCGGTATTCGTGGGATTCTACGTACTTCGCAGTTTCTTCGTCCAATGACAAACCCGTGACGACCTCGGTGTTGCCGTCCGCTACCGTCGCCTTGCTCGCTGTTCGCTCGGGAAAAAGGAAGATCGCCATGAACAAACTTTCGCTCGCGATCCTCGGGGTGTTGCTCGCAAGCAGCCCCGCGGTGGCCCAGAAGGCCAAGTACACGCGGAACTCTGACGTCAAGGTCGACGTCAAGCTCTCCGAGCGCGTCAAGCCGATCCAGGCGAAGGCGCCGGACCCCAAGAACACGCAACCAACGCTGTCGGCCGATGACGTGCTCTCGATCGAGGGTCTCGTCGGCAACATCCGTGGTGAGCAGGAGCAGATCCTCGCGGAGCTGATCCAGAACACGCCGGACGCCGAGGTCGAGGAGAAGTCCGACTACTACTTCCGGCTCGGCGAGCTCTACGCGAAGCAGCAGCGCTACTGGCGCCTGAAGGGCGTCGAGCTGGCGATCCAGTCCGACAACGCGAAGGGCGGACCGCAGAAGGCGAAGCTCAAGAATGACTCGGCCGCCGCGGGCAACAAGGCCAAGGACTACCTCATCAAGGCGGTGAAGACCTACAAGGGCCTCACCGACAACGACGCGTTCCGCAACTACCCGAAGATGGACATGGCCCTGTTCTATTACGGGTACACGTTGCAGGGCGGCAAGTACATGAAGGAGGCGCGGGCGGTCTACGACAAGCTGCTCAAGAACTACCCGAACTCGAAGTTCGTCCCCGAGGCGCACCTCGCGTTCGCGGACTATTACTTCGAGGCCGGCCAGCTCGCGGATGCCGAGAGCCGCTACCGCCAGGTGCTCAAGTTCCCGAAGTCATCAGCGTACTGGTACGCGATGTACAAGATGGGCTGGATCCATCTCAACCTGCAGCGCTTCCAGGAGGCACTCGAGACGTTCTTCAACGTCGCGCAGGCCACCAAGAACGACAAGAAGCAGGACATCTTGAACCGCGCCGCCAAGAAGGACTTCGTCCGCGCCTACGCCGAGATCGGCAAGGCCGACAAGGCCTACCCGGCGTTCCAGCGCGTCGACAACAAGTTCGCGTTCGACATGCTCTCGATCCTCGCCGACCTCTACCTCGGCCAGGGCAAGAGCGACAAGGCGATCTACGTCTACCAGGAGATGATGAAGACCAGGCCGACGGACAAGAACGTCTGCTTGTGGCAGTACAACATCGCGCACGCGATGCTCTCGATGGCCGGCGCGAACAACAGCGACAAGGTCAAGGAGATCGAGAACCTCGTGAAGCTGTTCGGGGCGCTCAAGGGCAAGAAAGTCCTCCCCGTAGCCGAGGCGCAGGAGTGCCATGACAACGCCGCCGCGATGTCCGGCGAGCTCGCCCGCGCGTACCACTCGGAGTCGGCGAAGACCAAGAACCCCGAGACGCTCGCGTACGCCGAGAAGCTCTACAAGGTCTATCTCGAGGTGTTCCCGGACGCCGAGGACTACGCCCAGACGCAGTACTTCTACGCCGAGCTGATCTGGTCGCGGGCCGAGAACGAGAAGAACCTCCGGCTCCAGACCGAGATGTGGGAGAACGCCGCGCTCGCGTTCACCGACGTCGTCAAGGGCGGCAAGGTCGATGCCAAGCAGATGAAGGAAGCGGCCTACGCCGCCGTGCTCGGCTGGAAGAACGCGCTCAACGTCGATCCGCGGATCAAGCAGCAGGCCGACAAGGTCGAGGACATCGGCAAGGACTTCGACAAGATCCCTCCGCCGAAGCCGATCCCGCCGCGCGAGGAGAAGATGATCGCGGCGTTCGACATCTACATCAACTACATCAAGGACCCCAAGGACGACGAGCTCGTCGGGATGAAGTTCCTCAAGGCGAACATCTATCGCCGCTACAACCAGTTCGACAAGGCGATCCCGCTGTTCATGGACATCCTGGACAAGCATCGCCAGCACGAGACGGCCGAGTACTCGGCCAACCTGCTGCTCGATACCTACAACCGGATGGGCAAGTACGACGAGATGCTGGTGCTCGTCGACAAGCTCGATGCCGACAAGAAGTTCCTCGAAGGCAAGGACGACCTCAACGTCACGCTCGGCAAGATCAAGGCGCAGTCCATGCGCAAGAAGGCCGAGAAGATCGAGAAGGAAGCCAAGGAGTCGAAGGACTTTGGCAAGTACGTCGCCTGCGGTCAGGCCTACCTCGACATCTACAACCGCAACCCGGAAGCGACCGAGAACGACGAGGTGCTCTACAACGCGCTGACCTGTTACCAGGAGGGCAAGTCGGTCGGCGCCGCGATCCAGATGTACTCGCTGCTCAAGCAGTACTACCCGAAGAGCAAGCTGATGCCGCGGGCCCTCGGCCGGATCGGCCAGGCCTATGGCGATATCGCCTTCTACGACAAGGCATCAGCGGCACTCGAGGAGTACTCGAAGAACTACGCGGGCGAGGCGGACGCACACAAGTCGATGAGCGACGCCGTGTTCTTCCGCAAGGGCATCGGCGACGACGACAAGGCGATCGAGGACACGAACGTCTACATCGCGAAGTTCGGCAAGGCGAACCCCACGGAGGGCGCCAATGCACTGTTCTCGCTCACCAGCGTCTACGAGAAGAAGGGTGATCCGGACGCGCTCATCAAGCACCTCAACCGCTACATCCACGAGTATCCGGAAGCCAAGGGCGGCGCCGATCGCATCGTGGTCGCGTGGACGAAGATCGGCCAGACGTTGTGGACCCAGAGCTGCCCGGTCAAGCAGGTCGACGGCTCGTGCGTCAAGATCGTCCGCGAGCGCGCGATCAACCTCAAGAAAGCGACGGCGGCATTCGCGAAGGTCACCCCTCCGCCGGCCGGTGGCGAGGCCGCGGTACGCTACGCATCGGCGCGGCACCACTTCGCGCAGGCGAAGTTCGCCGAGGCCGACAAGGATTTCGAGGCGTACCTCACGCTCAAGTTCCCCGCGAACCTCAACTTCGATCCGGATCCCGCGAGGAAGGCGATCAAGGAGAAGAGCCTCAAGCGGTTCAACGAGTGGATCGAGCAGCGCACCAAGGTCGGTGGTGGCGCGACCAAGAAGTACGAGGACATCCTCGGCATCAAGGACAACGCGACGTCGATCGCGGCAGCCGCTCGCCTCGCCCAGATCTCGCAGAACCTGTCGGACGCGCTGTTCTCGGCCGAGATCCCGAAGGACGTCCGTACCGGCGAGTTCGCGGACGACAAGGTCGAGGCGTTCTGTGACCAGATGACGACCGTCGCCGAACCGCTCGATCTGCGCGCGCTGAACGGCTACAGCGTCTGCCTCACCAAGTCGACCGAGCTCGGATGGTTCAGCGAGTGGTCGAAGATGTGCGAGCACGAGCTCGGACAGATCAAGCCCGAAGAGTTCCCCACGGCCTCCGAGCTGCGTGGCGAACCGAACCTCGTTGCCCCGGTCACCGACGTCGAGCCCCCGATCGGGAAGCTCGAGTAATGAAAGCGCACCAGGAGAACCCCATGCGTAACTTCAACCTGCTATCCGGTGCCGCGCGTACCGGCTCTCTGGCCGCGACCCTGGCCACCCTGCTCATCGCCTGTGGCGGTGGCCCGAAGGGCTCTGGCCTGGCGCACGGGGGGGCAGTCCCGCCGCCTCCACCGAACGTCAAGCCGGACGCGGCGCCGACCAAGGACGATCCCAAGCGCGAGATCTCGAACGACGAGCGCAAGGACTACGAGAGCGCGATGGCCTCGTTCCTCCAGACCGACAAGGGCGGCGGCTGGAACGAGTCGGCGTGCCGCGGCTCGGCCGATCGATTCTCCGCGGTCGTCCGCTCGCATCCCAAGATGGTGGAGGCCCAGTTCATGGTCGGGCTGTCGTTCCACCGCTGTAACCTGCTCGGCGACGCCGAGAAGGCCTACCAGGCTGCGGTCGGCATGAAGTCGAACCACGGCCAATCGCTGTCCAACCTGGGCGAGATCTACTTCCGCGCCGGCAAGGTCGACGGGGCGAAGCAGTACTGGGAGAGCGCGATCAAGGCGAACGGCAAGCTGGTGGCCGCGCGCAACAACATCGCGTCGCTCGAGCTCGATCAGATGCGCAAGCTCGTCCCGCAGTCCCCCGAGTGGAAGAAGCTCGAGGAGGACGCACGGTTCAACCTGTCGAACGTGCTCGGCGTCGACTCGGAGAACGTCAAGGCGTACACGCTGTACGGCCTCGTCTACATGGAGGGGTTCCAGAAGAACAAGAACCGCCTCGACCTGGCGAAGCTGCTGCTCGACGAGGCGAAGAAGCGCAACGAGAAGTACGCCCCGCTGCAGAATGCGTACGGCCTCTACTACATGCACCGCAACGCGCTGTCGGAGGCGTTGCAGCACTTCCTCTCCGCGGTCGAGGCCGATCCGAAGTTCATCGAGGCCCGCATGAACGTCGGGCTGACGACGCTCGGCTTCCGCAAGTACGACACCGCGAAGGAGCAGTTCGCCGAGGTGATCAAGCTCGCCCCCAAGACGTACGACGCATACATCGGCATGGGCGTCGCGCTCCGTGGCCTCAAGGACTTCGATGGTGCGGAGGCGCAGTACAACGCCGCGGCCAAGCTCGACCCGAGGCAGGGCGACGCGTTCTATAACCTGGCGGTCCTCTACAAGGACTTCAAGGCGACGAAGCAGGAGCCGCAGGCCTCGCTCGCGACCTATGGCAAGGCCAAGAGCTACTTCCAGGACTTCTTGAACGGCAAGGTGGCCCAGCCGGCAGACCAGGCCGAGGCGAAGGAGCAGATCGCCCTGATCGACAAGACCGTCACCCAGACGCAGAACTTCTTGAAGCAGCTCGCCAGCCAGCCGCCGCCGGCCCCGACCCCTCCGGCTGGTGCGCCAGCCGATCCCGCTGCTCCTCCCGCGAAGAAGTAAGTAGCTGAAAATGCTTGGGCGTCAGGCCGCAACCTCGATCCAGCGCTCGTGTCTGGCCATGACGGAACTTTTTGGAAAGAATCTCGGAACCAGGAACCAAGCGCGTTGTCGGATGTTCCGTGCAAACGGATCTGCGCAGCGCGGCTCAACCCACCACTGAAGGGTCGACCTCCATGCGCACCTCGTTTTCCATCGTCAGCGCTCTCGTTGCACTCGTGTTCTTTTCCGGAACCTCCATGGCGCAGCCCAAGGGCGGCGACAAGGGCGGCGGCGGCAAGGTCAAGGTCTACGACTTCTCCGGCGACACGATCGAGGGAGACCTCGTCAAGCCGGAGGGTTCGAGCGTCGACGCCCGCGACTTCGCCAAGCACTCGTCTCTGATCCGTATCCGCAAGGACTTCATCCCCGAGATCATCAAGTCGGCCGAGGACTTGTAAGGAACAGGCGTTCGCCCGCTGGGCGACGCGCTGTCCTGGTCACCGGCCATCTGTTAGTAATCGCTCCTTTTTTGGGCGCTCTCCGCTCGGAGAATCATCAACATGGCCGGCGCAAAAGTTCCTCTCACGTTCCGCATCTTCAAGGGTGACCAGCTGCTCCGCGAGGAGAGGCTGAGCCTGAGCGTCATCAAGCTCGGCAAGGTCCCCTCGGCTCACCTCAAGCTCGACGACGAGACGGTGAGTCGCATGCACGCGATCATCGAGGTGAACGGCCCCGGTGATGTGAGCATCATCGACCTCGGGTCGACCAAGGGCACCTTCGTCAACGGCCAGAAGGTCAACAAGGCGAAGCTCCAGTCCGGCGACACCATCCTGGTCGGCGAGACGCGGATCGAGCTCGCCATCGGAGCGAGCGAAGAGGAAGAGGTCACTCGCGTCAACCAGGGGGTTGCACCTCCTGCCGGCGCCGAGGTGTTCACCTCGACGCCACGTCCGGCAGCCGGCGCTCCGCCCGCGTTCGGCCAGACGATGCAGGCGCCACCGCCAGCGCCACGGCCGCCAGCCCCGCAGCCGGCGCCCGCGTTTGCGCAGCCGCCACAGGCCGCGTACGCCCCACCCGCGGCCCCTTCGTTCCAGCCGGCCCCTTCGTTCCAGCCGGCCCCTTCGTTCCAGCCGGCCCCTTCGTTCCAGCCGGCTCCGGCCGTCCGCCCGCCTCCCGGCATGTCGGGTGGCGCAGCGATGTACGGGACCGCGATGGCCCCGCCTGTCGGATTCCAGCAGTCGATGGCCGAGTCGGCCGATGACCTCCACGGCGGACGGGCCGTCGAGGTTGCCGCGATGCTTGGTGACTCCGTCGTCGGGGTGAAGCACTGCATCGACCCGCGCAGCACCGGCCGCATCCAGCCGGTCACCTGGCTGTTCCTGGCGCTCGGCATCATCTCGCTCATTGTCACGGCGTACTCGTTCTCGGTCTCGATCTCGAACGCGGCCTACAACAAGGGCCGGCGCGACTACGAGACGACCTGCATGATGGATGGCAAGCGCGTCTCGGCGTGCACCCCGAAGCCGGGTTACGCGGTGCGTCCCCGCGAGCTGTCGCCGATGTTCGACATCATGGCGTTCACTGGCTTCATGCTGACGCTGGGCTCGCTCAGCTACTTCCTCCTGCGGATGCAGAACGAGCGCCGCTCGTCGTACTTCCGGATCGGCACTGCAAAGGGTGTCGAGTTCCCGACCGAGGGCGCGCCGGAGCCTGCGTTCGCGCTGATCTCGCCTCATGGTGATGACTTCGCGTTCAACTTCACCCACGGCATGGAAGGCGAGATGGTCGTCGGCGGTCAGTCGACATCGCTCGCGGAGCTTGCCGCGCAGGGGCGGACCACGATCAGCCCGATCCCCCCGAACGCGAAGATTCGTGTCCGCGTCAACCGCAGCACGTTCCTCGTCTCCGCTGTTCCCCGGCCGCGCCGCGCGGTGAGCGGCCTGTTCGCGTCGCTCGAGAGCCGCGTCCTGCTCTACTTCTTTGGCTCGGCCGTCGCGCACGGCCTCCTGGTGTTCATCATGGACCAGGCGTTCATCGACGACAGTGGCGTGAACGTCGACCTCGCGTCGCTCGAGGACACCTCGGCTCGCTCCAGCAACGCCTCGCAGGATGACCCGCCGCCTCCCGAGGAAGAGGAGCAGCCCGGTGACGAGGCGGAGTCGGGCGGCACCGGTACGGCCATGGCCCTCGAAGAGGGCAAGATGGGCAAGAAGGATTCGACCCGTGCCGAGGGTCAGTACAAGATGAAGAACAACCAGCAGGACCCGCAGCTCGCCCGCCAGCAGGCGATCGAGCAGGCGCGTACCGCCGGTATCCTCGGTTCGTCGGCGCTCACGCAGGGCGGCGCGTTCGCCTCCCTCACCGGCACCGGCGACATCTCCAGCGGCTTCGATGACGGCGACATCTATGGCGGTCTGCTCGGCAACGAGGCAGGCGAGATGAACGGTGGCTTCGGCTACGGTCGGTCGGGCTTCGGCCCGGGCGGCGGCGGCACGGGCTGGGGCACCATCGGCACGGGACGCTACGGCACGATCGGTCACGGCTCGGGGACGGGCTCGGGCTACGGTGTCGGCGGTGGGCGCGGTGGCATGCGCGGCCGCACCTCGGCGGTCCCGACGGTGTCGATCGGCCAGCCGAACTCCCAGGGTGACCTCGATAAGGCGATCATCCGTCGCTACATCAAGCGCAACATCCAGAAGATCCAGTACTGCTACGAGAAGGAGCTGCTCGCGAAGTCAAACCTCGCGGGCACGGTGTCGACGAACTTTCTGATCACGCCGAACGGCAACGTCGCGTCGTCGACGGGGTCGGGTGTCGACCCCGAGGTCGCCAACTGCGTCGCGAACGTCATCAAGGGCATCGAGTTCCCGAAGCCCAAGGGTGGCGGTAGCGTGTCGGTGAATTACCCGTTCACGTTCCGGCCGGCTGGCTCGTAACTCGCTCGGCGATCGACGCCTGCCTGACCCCGGTCGCAATTGCGATCGGGGTCTTTCCATATTTCGGTGGAATCTCCGAGGAGGATTCGATGCTCAATGCTTGAGGACGCGCGCGAACCGGTCTACGGTTCGCAGATGAAGCTCGCCTCCGCGATCGTCAGCGTAGCTGTCCTGTTCATGCTTGCGGGCTGTCCGAGCAAGACTCGCAACGAGTCCGTCACGTTCGCGAACGAAGGCACGAAGGCCTACGGCGCGAAGCAATGGGACACCGCGATCGAGAAGTACAAGAAGGCGACCGAGACCTGGCACGACAATCACTCCGCCTGGTACGGGCTCTCCGCTTCCTACGCGCAGCGCAAAGAGTGGGCGAAGGCCGCCGAGGCCGCGGGCACCGCGGTGCGGATCGAGCCCGAGATCGCGATGTACAACCTGATGTACGGACGCTTCCTCTACGAGAAGGCGATCCAGCAGGCGAAGGAAGACCAGGCGAAGAAGGAGAGCAAGAAGGTCGAGGAGGTCGAAGCGGACCTCAGCAGTGTGAACTTCCAGGAGCCGCTCCAGTACCTGCAGACCGCGATCAAGCTCAACAACGATCTCTGGCGCGGGCACTACCTGCTCGGCAGCATCTATCGCCACGGCGGCAAGACCAAGGAAGCCGCAGACGAGTTCAGCAAGGCGCTCGAGGCGGGCCCGACCGAGCCAGCGCCTTGGATCGCACTCGCCGAGCTGTATCGCCAGTGGGACTACACCGACCAGGCGATCCAGGTCGCGCAGCAGGGCACGTTGGTGATCCCGGGCGAGAACGAGAAGAGCGAGATCTGGTTCGAGCTCGGCATGGGCTACGACGACAAGCGGATCGACGACAAGGCCATCGAAGCATTCGACAAGGCGCTCGAAGCCAAGAAGGACAACCACAAGGCGAAGTTCGCGCGTGGGCAGGCCTACTTTCGCAAAGGCGACCACACCAAGGCCAAGCGTGACCTCGAGGAGTTCTCGAAGGCTGGTGGTGCGTCGGTCGAGTTCTTCAAGCAGCAGGCATCACGCATGCTGATGGACATCGCCGCGAAGTCGGCGATCGAGAAGGGCGCAGGAGCGCCACCGACGGAGAAGTTGTCTCCGGAAGACCTCGTGAAGAAGGGGAAGCAGGGTAAGGGGAAGTAAGCGTCGCCGTCGAGTCGACGCTGCGGTTGTCTCTGGATTTCTCTCGTTGAGTGTAACGAACCCGCCATCTCAACCGATGGTCGGATGCGGCGCCGGAAAATGGGCGAGCGCCGATCCACACGTGGCTTTTTTCCCGTGATATAAGCCTCAGGTGGGTAGTTGCGTGGTTTTCTTCGTGTTTGCGGGAGGATAGACCGCAGATGGATACGCGTACTTTGCTTCGAGAACGCCTTCGTAGGTCCCGTGATTGGGCCGCGGCAATCGATGAGCTCGAGAAAGAATTGGAAGCGTCGGGCTCGAAGCCCGAGCAGTCCGAACGGCTATTCGAGCTAGCCGCCCTCGTCGAGGATGTGATTCCCGAGCGCGAACGTGCGCTGGGTCTCTATCAGCGCGCGTGGAAGCTCCATCCCGACAACCTCAAGGCGCTCTCCCGAGCGCGCGAGGTGTATGGCGAGATCGGTCGCTTCGAGATGGTCGCGAAGCTCGGCGAGATGGAGCTCCGGAGCCCGTTCGCGCACACCGACCTCGCGCAGATCGTCGGTGAGGCGATGCTCGACAGCGGGCAGAAGGACAAGGCGCTGCCGGTCCTCCAGCGCGCGCTCGAGAGGACGCCGGACTCGATCCGCGTCAAGGACGCGCTCGCAGCCTTGAGCTACGAGCCCGAGTTCTGGACCGACGAGGTCGAGCGGCTCTCGGACGAGGCCGATCGGTTCGACGAGGCCACGGCCGTACGAATGCTGATCCGCGCGGCTCGCATCCTGCGCATCGAAGCGCCGGAGGACGAGCGGCTCGAAGAGGTGCTCAAGCGCGTGCTCGCGAAGGACATCGAGGAGCCTTCGACGAACTTCATCTACGAGACCGTGCTCGCCACGGCCCAGCGCTGGGAAGAGCTCGAGGCGCACCATCGCCTCCGCGCGGACCGCGCTCCCGACTACGGCCGGAAGGCCGAGGCGCTTCGGATCTTCGCCCTCGAGTGGGTGCAGCGATTCAAGGACCGCGATCGTGGCGCGAAGTTCTTCGATGCGGCCATCAGGGCCACCTCGTCGAATGGCGCCTCGCCGATGAAGTCGATGGTCGCGGCGTTCACGCTGATGCACCAGGTCCAGGGCGATCGCGGCGAGTGGAAAGAGCTGCTCGACATCGCCGAGACGGTGGTTGATCGCATCAGCGGTGAGGACAAGCTCTACATCGCCGTCCAGGCGGGCCACATCGCATTCGACAAGCTCAACGACATCGCGCGGGCTCGGAAGTTCTTCGCGATCGCCGCGGGGATCGAGCCCCAGAACCCCAACGTGCAGGACTTCGTCGCGGCCGTCGGGCTCGACGAGCCCGGGCAGACCGCGGCGGGCTCGATGCCCGGCATGCAGGCCGCCACGGATGAATCCGCCGATGACGCGAGTGACGCGAAGGACGACAAGTCCGAGCGCAAGCTGACCAAGGCCGAGCGCAAGGCGCAGGCGAAGGCCGATCGCGAAGCCGAGGCCAAGGCGAAGGAGCAGGCCGACGCAGCCAGTGCAGCCAAGCCTGTGGAAGCCGCCCAGCCCGAAGCCACGCCCACGCCCACGCCCACGCCCACGCCCACGCCCACGCCCGCCGCAGAAGCCGCCCCGCCGCGTGCGAAGACGCCGACGACGCAGCCGAGCGTGCCTGCCAACCTCGCCGACGCGATGACGGCGGCGGCTGCCGCCGAAACCGGAGCCGACAAGGGGGTCGCGGCGTGGAAGGACGTCGTCGCGAAGAACCCGACCGAACGTGCGCCTCGCCGGGAGCTCGCGCGCGTGCTGCGCGCCAACCAGTCGTGGGCCCAGCTCGCCGACGCGCTGAAGGACGAAGAGGCCAAGGCCGCGCCGTCCGGATCCGACAAGGCCAGCGTGCTGCTCGAGCTCGCCGATGCCTACGGCAAGCTCAACAACGACAACCAGGTCATCGCCGCGCTGACCAGCGCGATGCAGCATGATCCGACGCGGCTCGAGGTCTACGATCGACTCGCAGCGCTCTACGAGGCAAAGAAGCGCTGGCCGGATCTCGTGAAGGTCCTGTCGGAGAAGGCCGATCGCACCGAGGGCAGCGAAGGCAAGGTCGAGATCTATCTCGTCGTCGCGAACCTCTATCTCGAGCGGTTCTCGAATCAGGCCGAGGCGATCAAGGCGTTCGAGCACGTGCTCGAGCTCGACGCCAACAACCAGCAGGCGGTCGACCACCTGCTCGCGGTCTACGAGAAGCGTCGTGATTGGGAGAAGCTGATCAAGCTCAAAGAGGCCGAGGTCGATCGCGCTCCTGAAGTCGAGCGCGGCGCCAAGGTCATCGAGGTCGCCAAGATGGCGGCCACGAAGGTCAAGAAGCCCGAGATCACGACGTACTGGTGGGAGAAGGTCCTGCAGTACGAGCCGACCCACGAGGAAGCCCTCGCCGAGCTGGGCAAGCTCTACGAGCGCAACAAGGAATGGGACAAGCTCGCCGACATCGCACGCCGTCAGGCGGACGCCGCGTCGGATGACAAGGTCCGCGCCGATGCGCTCCAGCGCCTCGGCCTGCTCTACACCGAGAAGGTCGAGGACAGCGCCAAGGCGATCGACGCATGGCAGCGCTTGCTCGCGATCGACGAGAACAACCGCCGCGCCCAGGACGCCCTCAAGAAGCTCTACGTCACCGAGGGCCGGTGGGACGATCTCGAGGAGTTCTATCGCTCGCGCAGCAAGATCGACGAGTACATCCGCGTGCTCGAGCGCGAGGTCGAAGCCGGCAGCGAGCAGTACCGGCTCTCGCTCGCGATGAAGATCGCGGTGCTCTATCGCGATGAGCTGCAGAAGCCCGATCGCGCGATGCGTGCCTTCGAGAAGGTGCTCACCCTCGACGAGGCCAACCTCGATGCAGCCGAGGCGCTGATCCCGCTCTACGAGGCGGGACGTGACCCGAAGGCGCTCGTGCGCGTGCTCGAGATCCAGCTCCGAGCCACCGACGATCGCAAGACCCGTCAGGAACGGATGCAGCGGCTCGCGCAGTACAGCGAGGACAAGCTGCGCGACAAGGGCGCGGCGTTCGGCTGGTGGATCAAGGCGATCGCCGAAGATCACGAGGCGGACTGGCTCCGCACGGAGGCCGAGCGACTCGCACAGGAAACTGGCGCGTGGAACCAGCTCGTCGACGCTTACACGGCGGCGCTGCCGAAGTTCGACCACAAGAACGAATCGTTGCCGCTGATGCTCGTGATGGCGCGCGTCATCGAGAAGGAGCAGGGCGACATCGATCGCGCGCTCGAGATGAACCGGTCGATCCTCGAGATCGATGAGGGCAACGAGCAGGCGCTCGATGCGCTCGAGCGGCTCTACCTGGGCAAGCAGCGCTACGAGGAGCTGCTCGGGATCTACAAGAAGAAGCTCGAGCTGTCGAACGACGCCGACGAGCGGATCGCGATCCAGTCCAAGATCGGTCAGCTCTACGAGGACGAGGTCAAGGACGACCAGAAGGCGATCGGCGCCTACCAGGCGATCCTGGAGGCTGCCGGCGACGAGCCGTCCGCGCTCCGCAGCCTCGACCGGATCTACCTGCGCAACTCGCAGTGGAAGGATCTGGCGGATGTGATCGGCCGCCAGCTGATGATCATCGGCCCCGAGGACGACAAGCTCGCCCATGTCGAGCTCAAGTTCCGGCTCGGTCAGGTCAAGGAGCAGCACCTCGAAGACCAACCCGGTGCGATCGATGCATACCGGGACATCCTCGAGATCATGCCGTCGCACGAGCGCGCGCGCGCTGCGCTCGAGGTGCATCTGCGCTCTGATGACAAGCACAAGCTCGAGGTCGCTGGCATCCTCGAGCCGGTCTACGAGCAGCTGAACGAGTGGGCACCGCTCGTCGGCGTCCACGAGATCCAGCTCGCTGACGAGCAGGACGCGCTCCGCAAGACGTCCCTGCTGCTCCGGATCGGCGAGCTGCAGCGCACCAAGCTGCTCGACGCCGAGAAGGCGTTCGATGCCTATGCCCGTGCGTTCAGGGGGGATCCGTCCACCGAGGCCGCGAAGGACCAACTCGAGGCGATCTCGCCGCTGATCGACGATGGCTGGGCCAAGCTGGTCAAGCTCTACGAAGACGGGCTGGGCGCCAAAGATCTCGACCAGCGACTCGCGCACGAGCTCGCGACGAAGGTCGCGCAGTCCTACGAGAACCGACTCAACAAGAGCGACAAGGCGGTCGAGTACTACCGCAAGGCGCTTGCGATCGAGCCCGACGACCTCGCGGCGCTCGCGGCGCTCGAGGCGATGTTCACGCGCGACGAGCGGTACCCCGAGTTGCTCGAGGTCTACCGCCGGCGAGTCGACATCGCGAACGATGCCGACGAGCGGCTCGACTTCCTGTTCCGCATCGCCTCGCTCCACGAGGAGATGCTGAACAACCAGGACGAGGCGATCGCGACCTTCACCGAGATCCTCGGTCAGGCGCCAGACGATCTGAAGGCGCTGCGCGCGCTCGACCGGCTCTTCGTCCAGCGTGGATCGTGGCGTGACCTCGGCGACAACATCAGTCGCCAGCTCCAGCTGGTCGAGAACAAGCACGAGCAGGTCGCGTTGCTGGTTCGCCTCGCGCAGCTGCGCGAGACCCACCTCAACGAGCTCGGCGCTGCGGTCGAGACGTACCGTCAGGTCCTCGAGCTAGAGGACGGCAATCGCGAGTCGGTCGCGGCGCTCGAGAAGTTGATCGGCAATCCAGAGCACGAGCTCACGATCGCGAACATCCTCGAGCCGATCTACAAGAGCCGCGGCGACTGGAGCAAGCAGGTCGGCGTGTACGAGATCATGGCGAAGCACGCCTTTGATCCCGTCCGCAAGATCGAGCTGCTCCATCAGATCTCCGAGCTCCAGGAGATCGGTGGCGACAACGCCGATTCCGCGTTCGCGACGTTCGCGCGCGCACTGCGGGAGGATCCGCGCAACGAGACCACGCACGCGCAGCTCGATCGACTGTCGCGAGGACTCGACAAGTGGGCCGACGCGGCGACGCTCTACGATCAGGTCGCGAGCGAGGCTTCCGAAGACGACCTCAAGGTCGCGCTGCTGTTCCGTCGCGCCGTGATCCAGGAGCACGAGCTCCGCGACGACAAAGCCGCGGTCGAGACTTACGAGCGGATCTTGGCCGCCTCGCCCGGGACGATCGAGGCAGCGACCGCGATCCAGACGATCCACGAGCGCACGGGCGACTGGCCCAAGCTCGTCGACGCCCTGAAGCGCAAGTCCGAGATCCTGCCGAACCTCGACGACCGCAAGGCGTTGCTGTATCGCTCCGCGCAGATCGAGGAAGAGGTCCTCAGCAACGCGGATGCCGCGATCGCGACGTTCCGCCAGGTGCTGGCGATCGACGACGTCGACCTGGTCGCGATGGATGCGCTCGAGCGCCTCTACGTCCGCCTCGCGCGGTGGGAGCCGCTCAAGGACGTCTACGCGAAGAAGGCCGATCTCGCCGAGGATCCGTCGGACAAGAAGCGGATGTTGTACGTGCTCGCGCAGGTCTACGATCGCGAGCTCGGTGATGTTGGTAAGTCGATCGAGACCTACCAGGCGATCCTCGATCTCGACGCCGACGAGCTACCGGCGATCCAGTCCCTCGATCGGCTGTTCGGCCAGGCCGAGCGCTGGTACGACCTGCTCGGAAACCTCGAGCGCCAGATCGAGCTGTCCGAGACCACCGGCGAGACCGTCGCGCTCAAGTACCGTGTCGGCCACCTCTGGCAGATCCGGCTTGGTGACGTCGCGCGTGCCATCGAGAGCTATCGCGAGGCGCTCGACCTGGATCCGTCGCATTCCGAGACCTTGCACGCGCTCGACGGGCTCGTTCACGGCAAGACCGAGCCGGTCATGGCCGCACGCGTGCTCGAGCCGATCTACGAGCACTCGGGCGAGTACGCCAGGCTCGTCGATGTGCTCGAGGTGATGGTCTCGCACAACGACGATCCGCTCGCGCGGGTCGATCTGTTGCACCGCATCGCGACCTACCACGAGCAGATGATCGGCAACGCCACTGCCGCGTTCGACGCCTACGCGCGCGCGCTGCGGGACGACTCAGGGAACCCGCTCACGCTCGGTCACATCGAGCGGCTCGCCGAGATCACGAACGCCTTCGAGACCCTGGCCACGCTCTACCAGACCGAGAGCGCGAAGTCGCTCGACGTCCCGCGCCAGGTCGATCTGCTGTCGCGGCTCGCTCGCGTCTACGAGCAGGAGCTCGCCAACGTCGACAAGGCGATCTCGACCTATCGCCGGATCCTCGAGGTCGAGTTCGACAACAAGCCGGCCGTGCTCGCGCTCGATCGGCTGTACTCCGCGACCGCTGCATGGCCGGAGCTCGCGGAGATCCTGCGGCGCGAGATCCAGCTCGTCGATGGGTCGTCTGATCCCGGCGCGATCTCGATGCTGCAGTTCCGCCTGGGGCAGACCCTGCAGAACCAGCTACACGCCATCCACGAGGTCCAGCTCGGCAAGCTCGCCGGGCCCGATCGCCAGGCGATGTACCAGCGCCTCGCCGAGCTCGCCGAAGGCAAGCTCTACGATCAGCCGAAGGCGTTCCACTGGTGGTCCGAGGCCGTCGTCGAGGATCCGCGTTGGGATCACGCGCTCGAGGAGAGCGAACGGCTCGCAGGGCTGACCGCGGCGTGGGACGAGATGATCGCCGCGTACACGCGTGCGCTCGAACGAACCAGTGACCGCGAGGTCAAGCGGGTGACGTTGCTGCGCATGGCGCGCATCCACGAGTACGAGCTCCAGGATCCCGCCCGGGCCGTCGAGACTCACTTGCGCGTGCTGGAGCTCGATCCGAAGGACCCCGACGCGCTGGGGGCCCTCGATCGGCTCTACCTCGCCGCCGGGATGTACGACGACCTCGCCGAGATCCTGCGGCGGCGGATCGAAGTCGTCCAGGACACCGACGAGCAGATCGAGCTCTACTTCCGGCGTGGCGGGCTGTTCTCCGACGCGCTCGGAGATCTCGACCAGGCGCTCGCTTGCTACACGGCCGTCCTCGGACACGAGAGCCGGAACCGGCGCGCGCTCGAAGCCATCGAGGCGATCCACTTCCGTCGCGAGAACTGGAAGAAGCTGTTCGAGACCTACGAACAGCTGGTCGATACGGCCGATGCCGATGCCGAGCTCGCCGACATCTACGCCCGGATGGCGCGGATCTCGTCCGACGCCCTGGCTGACGAAGACAAGGCGATCGAGCTGTGGAGCCGCGTCCTCGACATCCGCGGCGAGGAGCCGCAGGCCCTGCAGGCGCTCGGTGAGCTGTGCAGCCGCCGCGAGCGGTGGGAAGAGCTCGTCGAGATCCTCGAGCGTCAGGTCCGCGTGGCGCCGGGAGACCAGGAGCAGATCGCGCTCTACAAGCACCTCGGGCGCGTGTGGGAGGACAAGCTCCAGCGCGAGCGCAACGCTCTCGACGCCTGGCTTGCCGCCGATCGGATCGACGGCAACGATCTCGAGACGCTGCGCGCCCTGGCGCACCTGTATCGCTCGACCCAGGCCTGGGACGAGCTCAGCCAGACGCTGCGGCGGATCATCGACGTCGGAAACGTCACCGGCTCGATCAACGAGGCCGAGACGATCGAGCTGTACGCACAGCTCGGACAGCTCGAGGGTGAGGTGCTCGGCCGGGTCGACGACGCCGTCGACGCATGGCGACGCGTCATCGCGATCGATCCGAGCGACTTCCGCGCGCTCGCGGCACTCGAACAGCTGTTCACCCGTGAGGGTCGATGGGAAGAGGCGATCGACGTGCTCGAGAAGCGCGCGCTCGTCCTCGACGACGAGACCCAGCGTCGCGACACGCTCCTCCAGGCTGCCGCCACGTTCGAGGAGAAGGTCGAAGACCTCGCGCGCGCGGCGGTGGTGTACGAGCGGGTTCGCGCGTCGGATCCATCGAACAACACGGCCTCCGATCGGCTCGAGGCGATCTACTCACAGCAGTACAAGTGGGCCGAGCTCGTAGAGATCTTGCTCGAGCGTTCGGAGCTGCGCCCCAACGTCGACGAGCAGATCCAGATCCTCAACCGGGTCGCGAGGATCTACGAATCCGAGATCGGGGACCAGGAGTCCGCGTTCTACGTGCTCCAGGCCGCGTTCAAGCGTGACTACTCCCACGACGAGACCGCGAACGAGCTCGAGCGCCTCGCGACGGCGACCAACCGCTGGGAGGAGTTGCTCGCCGAGTACACCAACCGCGTGAACGAGCTCGAGCGGGACGACCGCAGCGCGGCCGCGGACCTCTGGGTCAAGGTCGGTCGCTGGTACAGCGAGCACCTGTCTCACCTCGAGTACGCGATCCATTCGGTGCAGCAGGCGCTGCGGATCGATCCGAGCCACACCGGCGCGCTCGCCGGGATGGGCGATCTGCAACGCAAGCGCGGATCGTGGAGCGAGCTGATCGAGACCCTGCAGCGGCATGCAGCCGTCGAGACGGCACCCGAGAAGAAGACCGAGCTGTACATCCAGCTCGCCGAGTTGCTCGAACGCCAGATGCAGGACCTGCCGGGTTCGATCCACGCGTATCAGCAGGCGCTGAACTACAACGCCAGCTCGCCGAACGCGCTGCTCGCCCTCGACCGGCTGTATCGCCGGGCCGAGCAGTGGGAGCCGTTGATCGACGTGCTCACGCGGCGCGCGAAGAACGAGACCGACGATCAGACGATCATCAAGTACCGGCTCGAGATCGGTCAGATCTGGGACCTCCGGCTGTTCGATGCCGGCCAGGCGATCGCGGCCTTCCAGCAGGTGCTGCAGCTCGATCCCACCAACCTGACCGCGTTGCGCGCCCTCGAGCAGCTCTACGAGAAGACGAATCAGTCCGAGAAGTACCTCGAGATCCTCGAGGCGCAGCTCGACGCGTCGCCGTCGGATACCGAGCAGATCGGTCTCTACGAGCGGATGGCCGCGGCCTGGGAGGAGCGGTTCGGCAAGCTCGATCGAGCGGCCGAGTCACTCGAGAAGATCGTCGCGCTCGATAGCCGCAACTTCAGCGCCTACCGCGAGCTCGCTCGGCTCTACCAGCAGTCGGGCAAGTGGGAAGCGCTCGTCGAGACCTACCGCAACCACATCACGAACACCGGCGATGTGCAGACGCGCATCGACCTGTACGTGGCGATGGGCCTCACGTACGAGCAGAACCTGGGCGATATCGACCGCGCGGTCGAAGCGTACTCGGACGTCGTCCAGATCGACGGCCAGGAGCAGCGCGCGCTCGATGCGCTCGGCCGGCTCTACGAGAAGATCAGCGAATGGGACCGCGCGATCGACGTGATGGCGCACCTGGTCCGGCTGTCGGAGGACCCGCGCAAGCAGGTCGATCTGTACTGGCGGATGGGCCGGATCCAGTACACCCAGCTCGGCGATGCCGATGCCGCCGAGTCGAACCTGCTGCGTGGCCTCGCCATCGATCCCGCGCACGTGCCGACGATGGAGGCGCTGACCAAGCAGTACTCCGATCAGGGCGACTGGCTGAAGGCGGCCCAGATGATGGTCCGCGCCGAGAGCTACACCGCGGTGGCGAAGGACAAGGTCCGGCTGCTGTTCGAGGCGGCTCGGATCTACGAGGAGCGGCTCCACCAGAAGGACGCGGCCAAGCAGCTCTATGGCGCCGTGATCTCGCTCGATCCCGAGCACGTCGATGCGGGGCGCCCGCTCGCCGAGCTCTACTTCGAGTCCAACGAGTGGGCCGCGCTGTCGCCCGTGATCGACATGCTTTGCCGCAAGGTCGGCCAGCTCAATGCCGATCCGCGCGAGCTCAACGACCTCTACTACCGCGCGGCACGCACGGCGGACGAGCTCGGCGACTTCCAGCGTGCGCTCGGCTACTACAAGGCCGCGTACGACATCGACTCGACGTATCTCCCGACGCTGGTGGGTCGCGCAGACCTGCTGTTCAAGATGGGGGACTTCGAGAACGCTGGAAAGATCTACCAGACGATCCTCGTCCAGCATCGCGATGGCCAGCAGGAGGCGGACGTCGTCCGCATCTACCACCGACTCGGCATGGTTCGTCAGAACCTCGGGGAGCGCAAGAAGGCGCTCAACATGTTCGAGAAGGCGCTCGAGATCGATCCGACCCACCGCGACACGCTCGAGGCGGTCATCGATCTGCAGCAGCAGCAGGGCGACTGGGAGGCCGTGGTCCACGCCAAGCGCGGACTCATGGTCACGGCCCAGGCGCGCGAGAAGACGCAGCTGCTCGACGAGATCGGCGGCATCTATCACGTCAAGCTGCAGAACGCGCAGAAGGCCACCGCCGCGTACCTCGAGGCGCTCGAGATCGCACCGGATGACCACCAGCTGTTGCAGAAGCTCCTCGACCTGTACACCGAGACCAAGGCCTGGAAGAAAGCGGTCGAGACCATCGAGCGGTTCATCGCGCTCGAGCCCGAATCGGTTCGCCGCGGTGCCTACTATCACGCGGCCGCGACCGTGTGCCGCGACGAGCTCAAGTCGCTCGACGATGCCGTCGACTACTACAACAAGGCTCTCGATAGCTTCTTCGAGAACGCGGAGAAGCTGCCCGAGTCGATGATCCCGCGCGCCTTGAAGTCCTTCGAGGCGATCGACAAGGTCCTGACGACGAAGCGCGACTGGAAGGCGCAGGAGCGCAACTACCGCGACATGATCAAGCGGATGCCCAAGCAGGGCTCCCCGACCTTCCACAAGATCCAGGTCGGGCTGTTCGACGGCCTCGGCGAGATCTATCGCTCTCGCCTCAAGCACTACCAGTCGGCCACCCAGGCCTACGAGATCGCGCAGCAGCTCGATCCCAAGAACGAGCTGCGGCCCGGCGACGATCGCGCCGAGATCCTCGCCGAGCTCTACCTCGTCGCAGGACCCGAGTACACCGACAAGGCGGTCGCGCAGCACATGCTCATGCTGCGGAACGAGCCGTTCAAGTACGACTCGTACAAGGCGCTGCGCCGCATCTACATGGACGCGCACCAGTACGACAAGACGTGGTGCGTCTGTAACACCCTCGCGTTCCTCAAGAAGGCGGACCCGGACGAGCTGCAGTTCTACGAGCAGTACAAGCCGCGCGGGCTCGTCAAGGCGAAGAACGTGATGAGCAACGAGACGTGGGGCAAGCTCATCCACCCCGACGAGAACCGCTACATCAGCGCGATCTTCGGGGCGAGCTGGCAGGGCGTCGCCGCGATGAAGGCGTTCCCGCACAAGGACTTCGGCGTCAAGCGGAAGGACAAGCGCCAGCTGCAGGGCGATCCGTTGATGTTCTCGAAGCTGTTCTACTACGTGTCGCAGGTGCTGAACGTGCCGCTGCCCGAGGTGTACCTCGTCGAGGACAACAAGGCCGGCGACATCCAGCTCGCGAACGCGATCGAGAAGACCGAGCTGACGCCGTCGTTCGTCGTCAGGCCGCACCTGCTGCAAGGCAAGTCGGAGCGCGAGATCGCGTTCCTCTCGGCCCGTCGGCTCACGTTCATGCGGCCGGAGTACTACCTGAAGATGCTGCTGCCGACGAACACCGAGCTGAAGGTGGTCGTGCTGTCGGCCATCGTGATGGTGCAGCCGCGCTTTCCCGTCCCCCCGGACATGGTGCAGCTGGTGCAGCAGTACCTGCCCGAGATGCAGAAGCGCATGCCTCCGCATGTGCTCGAACAGCTCGGCGCGGTGGTGTCTCGGTTCATCCAGGCGGCGCCCGAGATCAACCTCGCCAAATGGGGCCATTCCGTCGATGCGACCTCGCATCGCGCTGGCTTCGTGGTGTGCGGTGATCTCGAGGTCGCGGCACGGATGGTCTCGGCCGAGCCAGTCACCGTCGGTGGGCCGCAAGTGAAGGACAAGATCAAGGAGCTCGTGCTGTACTCGATCTCCGAGGAGTTCTTCACGGTGCGCGCGCAGATGGGCCTGACGATCGCGGGCTAGCGCTCGTCGCACTCGTGCTCGCAGCTGGGTGGTGGAGCCCGCCGCCTTCGATGCCGCCGTCGAGAGCTTCGCTCGGTTCTAGCCGTTGGTCGGGCCCGACCACTCGCCCGCGACCGGGGTCGTGAGGCTCCGCAGGCCGCCCACGCGGTAGACCTTGAGCTCCTCCGCCTTGCCCTTGACCCTGACCGGGGGGAGGGCGATGGCGTCGATGCGGCCAGCGACCTTGCGGTAGGTGTCCTCGGAGATGATGATCTCGCCGGAGCCGGCGACGTTGACGAGGCGTGAGGCGACGTTCATGGCGTCACCGATCGCGGTGTACTGGAGGGCGCGCGTCGAGCCGATCGACCCGGTGATGACGTTGCCGGTATTGATGCCGATGCCGATCCGGATCGCTGGCATGTTCTCGGCTGCGCGGGTGTTGTTGAACTCCTCGAGCGCGTGGAGCATCGCGATCGCGCAGGCCACGGCCTTGAAGGGCGCGTCCTCGAGCTGGATGGGAGCGCCGAACAGGCCGATGATCTCGTCGCCGACGAACTTGTCGAGCGTGCCGCTGTACTGGAAGAGGACGTCGACCATCACCTCGAAGTACTCGTTGAGCGTGTTGACGACCTCCTGAGGCTCCTTGCCGTCCGACATCGTGGTGAAGCCACGGATGTCAGAGAACAGCATCGTGATCTCGCTGACGCGGCCGCCCTTCTCGATGACCAGCTCGCCCTTGAGGACCTGCTCGACGACGGCGGGCGGGATCAGCCGCGAGATCTGCGCGCGGGTCTGCGCCTCCTTCTCGATCCGGCTGGCGAGCCGAGCGTTCTGGATCGAGATCGCGGCCTGCGCGGCCATGCCGGTGCAGATCTGGAGGTCCTTCTCGGTGAACGCGTTCGACGTGAACAGCGAGTCGAGGTGCATGATGCCGAGCAGGTCTCCGGCGTGGAGCAAGGGCAGGGTCATCGTCGATCGGATGCCCTGCATGATGATCGAGTGGGCGCCCGAGAACCGCGCGTCCATCGTGGCGTCCGACGACAGCACCGCGGCCTTGTTGTTCGTGACCTCCGCCATCACGGTCTTCGAGAGCACGATGTTGGGATCGCTCTTGCCGCTGCGCGTCTTGACGTGCCGGGGCGACAGCTCGCCCTTGTCATCCATCAGCAGGATGACGCCACGATCGGCGTTCACCAGCTCGAACGCTTTCTCGAGGATCTTCGGGAGGAGCTTGTCGAGATCGAGCTCGCTGCCGACGGCACGGGCGAGCTCGTGGCCGATGCGCAGCCGCTCGTAGTCGCGTCGCAGGTTCTTGTCATCGCCGATCTGCCGCTCGGGCATGAAGTCGCCGGTGTCGGCCTGGATCCGGCCGCGGATGTGGCTCTCGGTGAGGCCCGGCGCGATCGTGACGCGGCCGAGCGCGTCGTCGATCTTCGGCTTGTCGACGAAGACGATCCGCGTCGAGCCCATCGTGAACTCGTCGCCGTCGTGGAGGTAGTGGTCGGCGACGCGCTCGCCGCGCATGAACGTGCCGTTGAGTGACTTGAGATCGCGCAACATGAAGTGGCCGTCGGGGGCGCGCTGGATGTGTGCGTGTTCCTTCGAGATAATCCGATCCAGGATCTGGATCGTGTTATCCGGATGGCGACCGATCGTGTTGAAGGCGGCGAGCTCGAACTCCTGCCGTTCCTCCCCCGAGATGACTATCAACTTGGCCATCTTGCAGACTCGTATCGATGGTACGCCGTGACGCGCCGGCGATTCAAGCCAGGTGCGCGACAACTCCTTGCCTCGACAGGGGAAAAGTGGGACCAGGAGACGATCGTCGTGCGTCCCCACGCAGTCATCTTCGGCGGTTAGCTCCGAGTCGCCTGGGCCCCAGTCGCCGCTAGCTCGCGTCGCTGGGGCGGGTCGCCAACACGCTCTCGAGCAGCTCCGCGAGCTCCTCTATCGAGCACGGCTTGTTGAGGAACCGAGCGACGCCTAGCTGGGTACCCTCCTCGACGACCTTGTCGCTGAGATAGCCCGACATCGTGATGACGGGGAGCCCCGGGTCCAAACTCCGGAGCTCGCGCGTCAGATCGCTCCCCGACATGCCTGGCATGCGGTGATCGGTGACGACGGCGTCGAACCGGGCGGTCCCCGACCGCACCGCCTCCAGCGCCTCGAGTGGACGCGTGAACGCGGAGACCTCGAAGCCGAGGCTCTCGAGAGAGCGTTTCATGACGCCGATGATCGAGGCCTCATCGTCGACGAGCAGCACGCGTCGCTCGACATCGCGCCGCGGCTTGGGCCGGGGTGGCGAGCTCGCGACGACGTCGACGGCCGCGTCGACCGCCGGCACATACAGCTGGAACGTGGTCCCGTTGCCGGGGCTGCTGACCACGGTCACCACGCCAGCGTGCCCTTTGACGATGCCGTGCACGACGGCGAGCCCCAGGCCGGAACCTTCGCCGACGGGCTTCGTCGTGAAGAACGGATCGAAGATGCGCTCGAGGGTCGCCGGGTCCATGCCGGTTCCGGTATCGCTCACGGTGACCACCGCGTACCGGCCCGGTTCCAGCTCGGGGTGGATTCGCTTGGCATCGGCGTCGACGGTGAGGCCAAACGTCTGGATGCCGAGACGCCCGGGTTGCCCGGCCATCGCATGCCAGGCATTGGTGCACAGGTTCATCATGACCTGGTGGATCTGGGTCGGATCGGCGGCGATGCTGGGGGTGTCGACCGCGAAGTCGGTGGCGATCTCGACGGTCGAGGGGATGGTGGCGCGGACCAGCATGAGCGCCTCGTCGATGATCGCTGGCAGCGCGACGACGCGCGTCTGCTGTGGCTCGCGGCGCCTGACGGCGAGGATCTGCTGGACGAGCGCGGCAGCCCGGGAACCTGCGGTCGAGATCTCCCCGAGGCTCTCGCGGACTCGGTGCGAGAGCCCGACGTCGAGCAGGGCGAGCGAGGCGTTGGCCATGATCGCGGTCAGGATGTTGTTGAAGTCGTGAGCGATGCCTGCGGCGAGCGTGCCGAGCGCCTCCATCCGCTGTGCATGGTGGAGCTGGGTCTCCAGCAGGACGCGGTCTGCTGCCGCTTGCTCGCGCTCGGTCACATCCTGCACGGTCGCCATCGAACGAATCGGCCGGCCGGCCTCGTCGTACACGGTCTCCATGCGCTGGTGAACGTGCTTGATCCGCCCATCTGCGAACTGCAGCCGGTACGTGAGCTCCGACCGCACACGCGCCGCCACCGAGCTCTGGAAGTCAGCGAGTACGGCAGCGCGGTCATCGGGATGGACGGTGGCGAGCCAGGTGTCGCGCGTCGGGAGGTGATCTCGGTCTAGCTCGAAGATCCGGAACAGCTCGTCGGACCACAGGAGCTTGTGGTCGACCAGGTCGGCCTCCCAGCTACCGAGCTTGGCGATCCGCTGGGCCTCGCTCAGCCGCGCCTCGCTCGTGCGCAACGCGGCGTCTCGCTGGCGGATGATCTCCTGGGCACGCTCTCGAGCGGTGACATCCAGCGCGACGACCTGGATCGCGGGTCGACCTTCGAACTCGGTGGGCGAGGCGACGACCTCGAGGTGAACGACGCCGCCATCGCTCCGGATCAGCCGGCCGCGGAACGGCGTGTTGAACCCCGGACGCGCCGCGGTTTGCAGGCGCTCGATCCGCCCCTCCACCTCGCCCCGGTCATCGGGGTGCACGAGTCCGAACAGCGATCGTCCGACGAGCTCGAGCGGCGAGTCGTAGCCGAGCAACCTGGCGAACGCCCCATTGGCGAACAGGATCGACTTGCCGTCGTGGACGTACAACGTGACCGCAGCGTGATCGACGAGCAGGCGATAGCGGGTTTCGCTGGTGCGAAGCGCCGCTTCCACCGCCCGTTGCTCGGTGACGTCGCGCGAGAATGCGAGCACGCCGTAGACGCGGCCCTCGGCGTCGTGCAGCGGCTGCTTCACGGTGTCGAAGATCCGGAGGCGGCCGTCGGCGAGAGAGGCGACGTCGTTGGGATTGTGGAGCGTGCGACCGGCCAGGGCCTCGTCGTCGTCGGCGTGAAAGCCGCGGAGTCCCTTGGCCTCGTCGCCGACGCAGAACTCCAGGGGCCAGAAATCAGTGTCGAGACGCCCGATCATGTCGCCGGGGCGATGGCCCTGCGCCTCGGCGAACGCCCGGTTCACGAACAACAGCCGGTGGGACGAATCCTTCGCAAACACCCAGTCCATCGTGGTGTCGAGGAACGTCTGGGGGACACTCGCGTCGTGGACCGCGTGCGGGATGCCGATGAGGAGGGCTCCGGTCACCTGTCCAAGGCGGTCGCGGAGCGACTCCTTCTGCCATGCGATCGGCGGCTCCGTGGGGGCCGCTCCGACGACCGCGCTCCAGTCCTTGCCACGCACTTGGTCGGCGCTCAGGCCGCGCAGCTGTCGGAACGCCTCGTTGACCTGCTGGACCCGGTCGCTTGCGTCCAGCAACGCGACGACGATCATCGATGCGCTCCGGATCTGATGCCGGCTGGGTCTCGCATCACGTGCCACATACCCGATGGTAATGGGGATGCCGGTCCGTGACATCCATCGAACCCCAACGATCTCGGGCTTGCACTTGTGAGCATCGCACGCCCATGGACCGGGGCCCGGCGACCGTTGGGCTTCATCGATGACGTGGGCATCGGCACGACTTGCCATGTTAGGGTCGCGTCGATGCGCATCGGCACCATGTTCCTGGGGACCGTCGACTCGGTCCAAGGAGAATCCATCCAGACGAAGTTCTTCGTCCTCGGCGTGCCGCTGATCCCGATGAGCTCGCACTACGTGCTCTCGGAAAGTGCGGGTGGGATCACCGGCTTCGAGATCCCTCTGAACGGGAAGAGCGTCGGGCTCGGGTACCTGCGGATCGCGTCGTGGATCGTGGCGTTGCTGTGCGGTGTGTTCTACTTCATCGACCGGCGTCGCCCCGGCAGTCTGTTTGGCTGGATGGTCGCGTTCTCAGCCATCGCCACGATCTCGACCTTCGTGCTGGGTCGATTATCGAAGGCCGAGCAGCTGCGCCGGGGCCTGCTCAAGTCGATCACCGGCGTCGGCGCGCCCCCGAGCTTGTTGCCACGCGACGTCTGTGAAGAGACCGCGAACAGGCTGCGCTCGGCATGGGAAGCAGACAACGAAGGTCGCGCATGGGACCGCGATGTCGAGGCTGGCAAAGCCGACGTTCTGCTGTTTGCCGTTGCCGAGTATCACCACAGGCCCGATCTCGCGCAGCAGGTCCTGGCCCAGCTGGGTCGCCAGGGCACCGAGCAGGGGGCCCAGGGCCCATATCGCTGACGAGCCCTCGATACTTTGAAGGTCTGTGCCCGCCGCGACACTCATGGGCATGATCGCTACCAGGCTGGCTCCTCTGGCTTTCGCCGTCGCAATCTGCTCGGTCGCGCTGATGGGATGCGGTGATGACGGAGAGACCCCCGTCGACGCGCCCCACCCAGCCGATGCGGGCGTCGACGCCGTCCCGAACACGCTGATCGGTCTCTCCCAATCGTGCGGCCCCAACCTCCCAGCGTGTCCAGCGGAGGCCCCGATCTGCCGGGAGGGGCTCTGTACGCTCGCCTGCCATCCAGATGCGTCCTTGACGACCAACGCATCGGGTCAGATCGTCTCGACGACTCCGGCCAGCTTCATTCCAGACAACCCGGCGTGTGCCGCCGCGTATCATGG
>JAGSPR010000031.1 GCA_018262455.1 Deltaproteobacteria bacterium
TCCTCGAGCAAGTCCGCCGCCCAGCCCTTCGGATCCACCATCTCGCCGTCGGACGCCTCGAGCGGCTTGGCCGCGAGCTCCTCGGCGATCAGCGACGTCAGCTTGTTGATCTCGTCCTTGACGAGCGCATCGATCAGCGACGCCTTTGGAGACGCCCGGCGGGCGCGATCCGCGCGGATCTCGCGGACGGCCTCGGCGACATCGCGCGAGGTCGCCTTCATCTCGTGGGAGAACAGGAAGTGGGACAGCGCCTCGCCAAAGTCCGCGGCGGTCTCGTACCGAGCGTCGCGGTCACGCGCCAGCGCCTTGCGCACGATCCCGTCGAGCTCGGGGTCGACGTTGGGGTTGAGCGCGATGATCGAAGGCACCCGCGCTTCGCGCACGCGCGCGACCGTGTCCTGCGGCGTGTCGGACAGGAACAGCCGACGCCCGGTGAGCATCTCCCACAAGATGATCCCGAGCGCGAACACATCGGTGCGCGCATCGACCTCGAGCCCCTCGGTGACCTCGGGAGACAGGTAGCTGAACTTCCCCTTCACGACCCCGGCATCGGTGATCTCGACCTGGCTGTTCGCCTTGGCGAGCCCGAAGTCCACCACCTTCACCTCGCCGTTCTTCGACAGCATGATGTTCGGCGGCGAGACGTCGCGGTGCACGATGTGCAGCGGCGCAGAGGTCTCGGGATGCTCGAGTGTGTGGGCGTAGTGCAGGCCCTTGCAGCACTCGACCAGGATGAACAGCGACAGCGAGATGCTGGCGCTCCGGGTGTGCCGGACCTGGTGCTCGATCAGCGCCTTGAGATCGCAGCCATCGACGAACTCCATCACGAGGAAGTACGTGGCGTCGGCGGCCTTCGAGATATCGAAGACCTGGACCACGTTGGCGTGCTGGAGAAACAGCGAGAGTCGGGCCTCGTCGAGGAACATCGCCACGAACTGCGGGTTGGACGTCAGGTGCGGCAGGACGCGCTTGATCGCGACCGACTTCTTGAACCCCTGCATCGTCTCGGCGATCCCACGAAACACCTCGGCCTGGCCTCCGCCGCCGAGTCTCTCGAGGATCGTGTACTTGGTCTCCATGGCGTCCTCCAGCGTCCGGCGCCGCCCGCCTGGTGTCAATTAACGAAAAGACACTCCGGTGAAAGCTAGCCACTCGGCGGGTAGGCGCGCCCCGCCCGCCACACTACGCCAGCGAGCTGGCAGGCGAGCAAGTACCCTTGGGGTACAGTGCCGGCATGGCTGTCCTCGCACCTCCTGCTCCGATCACCTATGGCGGCGGTGGCGGCGGAGGCGGTGGCGGTGGCGGGGGTGGCGGTGGCGGCGGTGGCGGCGGCGGTGGCGCCAACGAGAAGGCGGGCGAGAACCACCCCCACAGCAAGAACGCCAAGCCCCAGAAGCCGCCGAGCGAGCAGATCAACTGGCGTAACTACCTCGGGGTCTTCAAGTACAGCCGGCGCGCCATCGGGCTGGTCTGGGCCACGAACCGCCGCCTGACGATCGGACTCGCGCTCGGCAGCCTGCTCGCCGGCTTGCTTCCCGGCGGCGTGGCGTGGGTCGGCAAGCACCTGATCGATTCGATCGTGCTCGCCGCCCGGACGCAGGCGGTCCCGGACCGGGACGTCGCGATCGAGTGGGTCGGGGTCGAGCTCGGGCTGGTGATCGCCCTGGCGATCACCAGCCGGCTGCTCGGGATGATGCGCAACCTGCTGCGCCAGCAACTCGGGCAGAAGATCAACGTCGAGATCCTCGAGAAGGCGCTGACCCTCGAGCTCACCCAGTTCGAGGACTCCGAGCTCTACGACAGCCTCACCCGCGCCCGTCGCGAGGCCTCCTCGCGGCCGCTCTCGCTGGTCTCGCAGACATTCGAGCTTGGCCAGAGCATGGTCACGCTCGTCGGCCTCGGCGTCCTGCTCGCCGCATTCTCGCCGATCGCCCTCGCGGTCCTGATCGCGGCCGCGATCCCGCCATTCGTCGCCGAGCTCAAGTTCTCCGGCGACGCGTTCCGGCTGTCGCGCTGGCGGACGCCCGAGACCCGCGAGCAGATGTACGTCGAGACGGTGCTCGCTCGCGAGGATCACGCCAAGGAGGTCAAGCTGTTCGGGCTCGGCCCGCGGTTCCTCCACCGCTACAAGGCGATCTTCGACAAGCTCTACGCCGGCGATCGCTCGATCACGATCAAGCGCGCGGTGTGGAACATCCTCCTCGGGACGATCGGGACCGTGGCGTTCTACGGCATGTACCTGTGGATCGCGCTGTCGACGATCGAAGGCCTCATCACGATCGGCGCGATGACGATGTACCTGGTCGTGTTCCGCCAGGCGCAGTCCGCGATGTCGAGCGCGCTCGGTGACGTCGGCGGGATGTACGAGGACAACCTCTACCTCTCGAACCTCTACGAGTTCCTCGACACACCCACGATGGCGCCCGGTGGCACCGAGGTCGCGGGCACCAAGCCCGGCGATGGCGTGCGGTTCGAGGCGGTGTCGTTCACCTACCCGGGCTCGCGCGAGCTCGCGGTCGATGGCATCGATCTCCACATCCCGCCCGGCAGCAAGCTCGCGATCGTCGGCGAGAACGGGTCGGGCAAGACCACGCTGATCAAGCTGCTCACCCGGCTCTACGAGCCGACCCAGGGCCGCATCTTGCTCGACGGTCGCGACCTCCGCGAGTGGTCGCCGACCGTGCTGCATCGCCGGATCGGCGTGATCTTCCAGGACTTCGTGCGTTACCAGCTCACCGTCGGCGAGAACATCGGCGCCGGCGATGACCGCGCCTACGAGGACCGCGCACGCTGGGAGGACGCCGCCGAGCGCGGCCTCGCCAAGCCCATCATCGACACGCTCCCCGATCGCTACGACACCCAGCTCGGGCGGTGGTTCAAGTCGGGCCGCGAGCTGTCCCTCGGTCAATGGCAGAAGGTCGCGCTCGCGCGCTCGTTCATGCGCCGCGAAGCCGACGTGCTCGTGCTCGACGAGCCCACGGCCTCGATGGACGCCGAGGCCGAGGTCAAGATCTTCGAGCGCTTCCGCGAGCTCACGGAGGAGAAGATCGCGATCGTGATCTCGCACCGGTTCTCGACCGTCCGGATGGCCGATCAGATCATCGTGCTCGATCGCGGCCGCATCATCGAGCGCGGCTCGCACCCCGAGCTGCTCGCCGAGGACGGCCGCTACGCGAGGCTGTTCAACCTGCAGGCGCAGGGCTACCGCTAGGAGCTCCGCGAAAACCTGGCAAGCTGCCAGGCAAGCGTCATGACCGCGTACGATCTGTTCGAGACCGAGGGCGTGCCGATCAAGGCCTGGACGCGCGGCGTCGACATCGAGCCAGCCGCGCGCAGGCAACTCGAGAACGTCGCGCGCTTGCCGATCGTGTTCCGCCACGTCGCCGTGATGCCCGATGTGCATTTCGGCATCGGTGCGACCGTCGGCAGCGTCGTGCCGACCCGGGGCGCGATCATCCCGGCGGCGGTCGGGGTCGACATCGGCTGCGGCATGATGGCGGTCGAGACCTCGGTGACGGCGAGCCAGCTCCCGGACTCGCTCAAGGCGCTGCGCAGCGCGATCGAGCACGCGGTCCCGCACGGCCGCACGATGAACGGCGGCCGCGGGGATCGCGGCGCCTGGCACAAGGTTCCCCACGGCCCGACCGAGGCCTGGAGGACGTTGTCGCGCGAGTACAAGCAGCTCGCCGACCACCACCCGCGGATCGCCGCCGGCAACGACCAGAACCACCTCGGTACGCTCGGCACCGGCAACCACTTCATCGAGGTCTGCCTCGACGAGCGCGATCACGTGTGGTTCATGCTGCACTCGGGCTCGCGCGGGGTCGGCAACCGGATCGGCAGCTACTTCATCGAGCTCGCGAAGCGCGACATGCAGCGCCACATCAAGGACCTGCCCGACAAGGATCTCGCGTACCTGCGCGAGGGCACCGAGCACTTCGACGACTACGTCGCCGCGGTCGGCTGGGCGCAGCGCTTCGCGATGACCAATCGCCAGTTGATGATGGGGGCGGTCGTCGCGGCGGCAAAGCGCTCGGACAGCGGCCTGCCTCCGTTCGAGCTCGGCGAGACCGCGGTCAACTGTCACCACAACTACGTCGCGAAGGAGCACCACTTCGGCGAGGACGTGTTCATCACCCGCAAGGGTGCGGTGCGTGCGCGACGTGGCGACCTCGGGATCATCCCGGGCTCGATGGGCGCGCGCAGCTACATCGTACGCGGCAAGGGCGAGCCGCAGTCGTTCCACTCGTGCAGCCACGGCGCGGGGCGCGCGATGTCACGTACCGAGGCGAAGCGTCGGTTCACCGTCGAGGATCATGTGAAGGCGACCGAGGGCGTCGAATGTCGCAAGGACCTTGACGTGATCGACGAGACCCCGATGGCGTACAAATCGATCGAGAAGGTGATGGCGGCGCAGGCCGATCTCGTCGAGATCGCGCACGAGCTGCGGCAGGTCGTGTGCGTGAAGGGTTGATCGACCTCGACGGCAGCCGCGGAGAGGGCGGGGGGCAGATCGTCCGCACCTCGCTCGCGCTCTCGATCATCACCGGCCGGCCGTTCGCGATGCACCACATCCGCGCCGGGCGTGCCAAGCCCGGGCTGCGCCGCCAGCACCTCACCTGTGTCGAGGCGGCTGCGGCGCTGTGCGGGGCGAAGCTGCGCGGCGCGAAGCTCGGCTCGCAAGAGCTCGTGTTCGAGCCAGCCCCGACGACCCCGCCGCCAGCGATCGTGATCGACATCGGCACGGCAGGCTCGACCTCGCTGGTCATCCAGACGATCCTCGTCCCCGCGATCGCCGCGGGCCGGCCGCTGCGCGCGACCGTGATCGGCGGGACCCACAACCCGATGGCGCCGCCGTTCGACTTCCTCGACCGCGTGTTCGTGCCGCACCTGCGCGCGATGGGTGCGGACGTCACGCTGAGCCTCGATCGCCACGGCTTCGCGACCGGCGGCGCCCACCGCGACTCGCACGATGAGGTCACGAGCGATCGAGGACAGGTGGTGATGGAGGTCCGTCCGGGCGCGCTGCGGCCGCTCGAGATCGTCGACGCGAGCCCGATCACCGCGCGCCGCGCCGTGGCGATCCTCGCCCGGCTGCCGACCCATGTCGCCGACCGCGAGCTCGCGATCGTCCGCGCGCGGCTCGGGCTCACGGTGGCGGAGTGCGAGGTCCGCGAGGTGCGCGAGGGCGGGCCTGCCAACGTCCTGCTGCTCGAGGTCGAGCGTGCCGGTGGGAACGGTCATCCATGCCGCGAGCTCGTCACCGCGTTCGGCGAGCGGGGGCTGCGCGCGGAGCTGGTCGCGCAGCGTGCCTGTGACGAGCTCGCGGCGTTCCTCGCCGCCGACGTGCCGGTGGGCGAGCACCTCGCGGATCAGCTGCTGCTGCCGATGGCGGTCGCCGGCGGTGGCCGGTTCCGCACGGTTCCCCTGTCACTCCACGCCACGACGAACATCGACACCATCGCGGTGTTTCTCGACGTCCCGATCCGGGTCGAGAGCGCGGCCGGCAGCGCCGTCGTGACGGTCGGCTGAGCGCAGACCGTCCGGGACGGCGTAGGATGCCGCCATGTTCTACGAGACGATTCGCCAGATGAAGAAGCAGCTCGCGCAGGTCGAGAAGTGGCTCGATGCCACGGTCAGCTTCGCCGAGACCAAGAAGGTCGATCCCAACCTGTTCTTGGGCTTCCGGCTCGCCCCGGATCAGTTCCCGCTGTTGCGCCAGGTCCAGATCACGTGTGACACGGCGAAGCTCGTCGCGTCGCGCCTCGCCGGCAAGGACGCGCCTGCGCAATCTGATACCGAGCAGACGATCCCCGAGATCCGGGCCCGGCTTGCAGCCGTGTGCACGTATCTCGATGGCTTCACCGCGAAGGACTTCGAGCAAGCCGCGACCCGGGTGATCAGCCAGCCGCGCTGGGAGGGCAAGGTGATGTCGGGGATGAACTACTTCATCGAGCACGCGACGCCGAACTTCTTCTTCCACCTCACCACGACGTACGAGATCCTCCGCCACAACGGCGTGCCGCTCGGCAAGCGCGATTACCTCGGGCAGCTCACGCTGACCACGCCGTAGTCAGTCCCGGACCACGCAACAAGCCATCCAGCTCGAACGCAGCGTTCCAGCGAACGGACCGCGAGCAGGCGAGCGCTGCTGCCTCACGGTAGAGTGCGGACATGGCTGACGCACGTTCTCCGCTGATCGCCGCGGGCGCACTCAATGCAGGGCTCGCCGTCGCGGCGGGGGCGTTTGCCGCGCACGGCCTGCAAGACCGTCTGGCGAAGCCCGCGCTGGCGATCTTCGAGACCGCGGCGCGCTATCAGATGTATCACGCGCTCGCGATGATCCTGGCGGGCCTGCTCGTCGTGCGAGGCGCGAGCGCGGCGGGCTGGATGTTCCAGGCCGGCATCGTGGTGTTCTCGGGTTCGCTGTACGCGCTCGCCCTGACCGACGTGAAGCTGCTCGGCGCGATCACGCCGTTCGGGGGGCTGGCGTTCCTCGCGGGCTGGGCGTGGCTCGCATGGTCGGCCTGGCGGGGCTAGGCGTGGCGCCGGGCGCGCCGTGGGTGTCGCGCCAAGGAGACCTGCGCGGAGATCCTACTCTGGCAACAATGTCGCGGATGTCGGGGAAGTGACCGGGGTTCGGTCTCGAAGTCGGCGAGATCACAGGATCGGCGGATGGTGCGGGACTTGCGATGTCGGTGGGCATGCGCGCAACCCTGCTCCTCCCCCTGCTCCTCGCGTCCTCCGTGGCCCACGCCTCGTCTGGGTACCCGGTCTGCGACTCGGACCCGGAGGTCGGCGCGCTGGCCGTCGACATCAACGCGCTCGGTCCCAGCTGTCCGGTGCGCTGGCTACAACCGGCGCCGCTCGCGGGCGGCGTCCGGTTCGAGCTCCGCAAACCCGATGGGACCGTGATCCACGAGATCACCGTGGCCAGCCCGCAGCCGTTCGGGAGCCACGAGATCCGTCACGAGTGCGACGGCAGCGTGGTCGACACGACGCTCACGCTCAACGAATACGCGACCACGTTCAGCGATGCCCAGCCCGGTGACGCAGTCGTGCTGATCGACGCGAACGGAACCCTGCTCGCGCAAGGGAGCTTCGGGACCAGCGCCTGCCCGGCGATCGAGCTGGTGCCGGAGGAATGTCAGGTCTGCGCTCCCGAGGCGTCGTTCGGCTGCGCCGACGCCGGCGCCGGCAGGGGCGGCCTCGGTGGGTTGGTCGCGGTCGCGGTCGCGCTCGGCGCGGTCGTGTTGCGTCGAGCGCGGCGCGCGACGCGGTAGTGGTCCGGCGCGGGCGGGCCGAGATGATCGATGCGCGCAGAGTCTGATCACATCCGAGCTCGCGTGCTATCGGTGTGGCGTGAGCCGACTCGGCGAGTTGACCGCCAAGGTCGATGCATTCTTCACGCGCGTCCACGAGCGTCACGGCTCGGACATGCAGTGCGGGACTGGCTGCTCGGATTGCTGTCACGTGCGGCTCTCGATCACGAGCGTCGAGGCCTCCGCGATCCGGGATCACGTGGCCGGCTGGCCCGACGACCTGCGGCGCGCGCTGGCGCCCGGCCCGGGAGCTGACCCCACGCACTGCGCTGCACTCGATGCGGCCGGGCGCTGCAAGATCTACCTGGCCCGGCCGCTCGTGTGCCGGTCCCACGGCGCGCCGATCCGGCTGCGGGTGGATTCGCTGCCGGTGATCCAGGCGTGCCACCGCAACTTCACCCACACCGAGCCCGATGCCGACTGCGTGCTCGATCAGACCACGCTGTCGGCCCTGGTGCTCGCGGTCGATCGCGACGCCGGTGGGAGCCACGAACGAGTGGATCTCGCAGCGCTGGTGGACGAGCTGGCCAGCAGCTAGAGTGCGCGCCCTCATGGATGACCAAGTCTTGAAGCTCGACCACCCACGGTTCCAGAAGGTCTGGGCGTCGATCTTCACCCGCCGCCTCGTCGCGGACTGCATGACGCACAGCTGCGTGCACAGCCTCGAGGGCACGCACACCGACAAGCTCGATGCCTGCTGCCAGTACGGTTGCGATGTCGATCTGGCCGAGCGCGAGGCGATCCTCGCGAAGACCGACGACATTCGAGCCCTGCTCCGGCCGGAGGTGGCGAACGCCCGGTGGTTCGATCCCGAGGAGGAAGTCGACGCGGACTATCCGTCGGGGCGCGTGGTCCGTACGGAGGTGTTCGAAGGCGGCTGCATCTTCCTCGCCCACGACCGCCGCGGCTGCGCGATCCACCGCGCGTCGATCGAGCGCAGCTGGGACTTCCGCGGCATCAAGCCCGCGATCTGCCGGCTGTTCCCGCTGTCGTACGAGGAGGACGCGATCGTGATCGCCGACGAATACCCAGAGTATTCGTGCGCGCACGTCGACGGGCCCACGCTGTATCGCATCACCCGCGACACGCTCGGCGAGCTGTTCGGCAAAGACCTCGTGACCGCGCTCGATGCCGCGGAGCGAACTGTACTCGCTGCGGAGCCGGTGCGGCTCAAGGTGCTCTAGCGCAGCACCGCCGCCTACCTGCACCGCCACGCCCAGGGCGCGCGCAGGCGCGATCGCAAACTCGTTGCGACGAATCCAGCGCACGGCCCCACCTCCATTGCATGACTAGACTCGGAAGCTTTGCGATTGCGATGATGATGGCGGTTGCAGCTGGTGCCTGTAGTAGCGATGGCGAGATCGACTCGAACGAGGCAGCCCGGCGCGCCTACCTCGGGCTCGACGGCTCGATCGGCAAGTCCCTGACGCTCGGCTTCGCCGGCTTCAACTCGGCCTCGAGCGCGAACATCAGCCCGCAGACGGTGGCGGGCGTGTCCGCCGGAATGCTCACGGTCACCGGCCAGGTCGATCAGGGATCGTCGGACAACAAGGGCATGCGACTCCACGTCGGGATGGTCGCGTACACCGATGGCGAGGTCGCGATCGACGCGGACGGCAACACCGTGCTCGTCACCTACGACACCGATGCCGATCCCACGCTCCAGCCGTTCCTCAACCTGTCGCTGAAGAACATCCCGACCGGCACCCTCACGGGGACGCTGGTGGGTACCTACCACATGAGCGACGACCTCGAGGGAGATGCCACGTTGAACCTGACGTTCAGCGGCACGCTCCAGGACGATGGCACCGGCAACGTGATCCGCGCGCCGGGAACGACGCAGGTGACCGGCACGCTGACCAACGCCGACAACGGCGTGTACACCGTCGACCTCAAGATCTAGCGCGCAGAGCTCGTCGACGCTGCAGATCGATCCTTGTAAGCTGCGCGACCATGAACCAGAGAATCATGGGTCTTGCGGTGGTCGCGGTCTCGACGCTGGCGCTGCGTAGCGCGGCAGCCGACACCAAGTCGTGGACGGCGGTGAAGTCCAAGCTCCCCGCCTCGACCTCGATCGTGGTCGGGGTCGATGTGGTGGCGCTGCGTGCCGCGTCGTCGTTTCCGACGCTGGTCTCGTCCGTGCTCGACGAGGACAGGGATGTGAAGCAGGTGTTCGAGCTGGTCAAGAGTGCCTGCGCGATCGATGCCCTCACCGCGATCAGCGACGTCACGATCGCGGTGGACGGCGAGACCGAGCAGGGTGTGATCGCGATCGGGCTCGATGGCCTCGACGAGCCGAAGCTCGTGGCCTGCACGAACAAGCTGCTGCAGCAGCAGGCCCCGAACGCGAAGCTGGTCGCCAAGCCGGGCAAGGTCACCGAGTACGCGGTCGAGCGCGAGAAGTTCTACGTGGCGTGGCTCGCGAAGGACGTCCTCGTCATCGGGACCAAACCCGACAAGCGCGTCAACCTCGATGCCATGCTGAGCGGCAAGCCCCCGCGCGCCGAGCTCGCCACGCGGATCGGCAAGACCTCTACCTCGGCGCTTGTCTGGGGCGCGTTCGCGATCAAGAAGGACGGCATCACCGGGGGCCAGGGCACGCTGACGCTCTCGAAGGGCATGCTCGCGTTCGCGGCCAAGATCTCCACGGCTTCGGCGGCCGTCAACGCCAAGCTGCTCGAGGAGGGCAAAGGCGAGCTCGCCCAGACCACCAAACGCGCCAAGGATGTCCCGGCGGTGGCGAAGGTGCTGCAGTCGATCAAGCTCGTCGGTGCGGGCACCGAGATCGCCTTCGAGCTCGCGGTCGCAGAGGCCGAGCTGCCATCGGTGATGAAGGCTCTCGACAAGCTGTTCTGAGCCGTCGGTGCTCGGCCGTCAGGGGTCCACGATCACGCCGCGCGCGATCAAGATCTCGAACATCGCACGGGTGAACCGTGGGCCGTCGTTCGAGGCCAGGTGGGACGTGTCGGGGCACGCGAAGCCGGACAGGGTCGGCTCGTCCCGGAAGTGGATCGTGATCGCGTGGGTGCGGCGGGCGAGCTGATCCCAGAACCGCGCCTTGGGCGTCGAGAGCTCGTCGGCGGCCCAGCGCTCGTCGCAGGTCGGGATCCGCACGTACACGACGTTGCCGCCGCGTGCCTGGATCGCCGCGACCAGCGGCTCGAGCGCGAGGGCGTCGTCGAGCCAGGCCCGGGCCGCCGCGGCGTCCGAAGCTGCAGGGATGCCGATCCGCGCGAGCTGACGCCTCCGCAGTGCAGCGACATCCGTGAGCGCGAAGTCGGCGAACTGCGTGCGATCGTCATGGGTGATGACGTAGGGAGGCGCCGGCCAACCGCGTCCGCCGACCAGGCTGCCAAGAGCGCGCGTGCCAGCCGCGGAAACGAGCGCGAGCCGGCTCTGCACCGCGGTGGCAAGCCAGCGCTCGAGCATGGCCCCGGGTGACCGCCAGCGCCGGTGGTACACGGCGACCTGAGCGTCCTGGCGATGCCAGTTCGCGGACACGAAGCCGTCTTCGATCATCTCGACGAGCGCGATGCCGCGAAACGTCGGATCCTCGGCCAGGTCGCGCAGCGAGCTCACCGGCTGCGTGCCGTCGATCGCGAGCTGGACCGAGCGCCAGCCGGGGAGCACCTCGCGAAAGGCCTCGGACGAGAACGCGAGCTGGATCCGCGATGCCCCGAGCACCGCGACCGTGCGCGCCGAGCCGCTGGCGCGCGTGCGCTGCCAGGCCCACGCGTAGTCGTCGTCCTTGATCGACGGCGCGTAGCCTCGGCCGCGCACGAAGCTCTCGAGCCCGATCACGGCACCGCAGACGAGCGCGAACGACACGAGCCAGGTCGCACCCCAACGAAGGTCGGGGACACGCGGCACCGGGACCTCCGGAATCGCGGGTTCAGAACTGGAAGTAGATGAAGGCACGATCAACCCCTGGAAACACGAACAGCGACAGGACGAGCGTGGCCAGCACCGTCGCGACGACCGGCCAGGGAACGCGCTCGACGACGTCCTCGAGCGTGGTCGAGCGCAGCAGCCAGTGGCTCGCGAGCAACCCGCCGACGGGGACCAGCGCGTAGCGCCAGGCTGGGTGCGAGACACCCTCGCCTCCGCCGAGCATCGCCGCGCAGATCCGGAACGCCTGGTCGAAGCCGTGCGAGCGGAAGAACACCCACGCCAGGCAGACGAGCGCGAACGTCCCGAGCCCGATCACGAGCCGCGCCCCGGTGGTCTGCCACACCGGTGACGCGGGCACGACCCGGCGGAGCACACGCTCGCCGACGAGGTAGACCCCGTGCAAGCCGCCCCACGCGACGAACGTCCACGACGCCCCGTGCCACAACCCGCCGATCAGCATCGTGAACAGCAGGTTCACGTGGGTGCGCGTGGGTCCGCTCCGGTTCCCGCCGAGCGAGATGTACACGTAATCGCGCAGCCAGCTCGAGAGCGAGATATGCCAGCGTCGCCAGAAGTCCGAGAATCCGATCGCGGCGTACGGGAACCGGAAGTTCTGGGGCAGGTAGAACCCGAGACACAGCGCCACCCCGATCGCGCAGGTCGAGTAGCCGGCGAAGTCGCAGAAGATCTGGCCGGCGAACGCGACCGTCCCGACCCATGCGTCGGCGGTCGAGATCTGGTCGAGCGCGTACGCGTGATCGACCACCGGTGCGAGGAAGCCGTCCGCGACGACGACTTTCTCGAACAGGCCGAGGCAGACCAGGGCGAGGCCCCAGCCAAGCTGGGTGGCCGTCGCGCGGCGGGGCGTCTCGAACTGCGGCACCAGCTCGGTCGCTCGCACGATCGGGCCCGAGACAAGGTGGGGAAAGAACGTCACGTAGAGCGCGTAATCGAGGAACGATCGCGCGGGCTGGCAGCGGCGGCGATACACGTCGAGCGTGTACGAGATCGTCATGAACGTGTAGAACGAGATCCCGATCGGCAGCACGAGATCGCCGGCGGCCGGGGTCCACTCGATCCCGCAGGCGTCGAGCAGCGACGCGAGCGAGCGCTCGAGAAACCCGGCGTACTTGAAGTAGACGAGCAGGCCGAGGTTGACAGTCAGGCTGGTGGCGAGCAGGAGCTTGCGCCGCCCAGGCGATCGAGACCGGACCATGTGCTTGGCGACGAGCCAGTCGACCACCGTCGAGCCCCACAGCAGCACGACGAACACCGGGTCCCACGCTGCATAGAACACGTAGCTCGCCACCAGCAGCGAGATCTTGCGAGCGGTCCACGGGATCGGCGCCTGGTGGACGGCGAGCACGAGTGCGAAGAAGCACGCGAAGAGGTACGTGTTGAACTGCACGCGCGCCGCGAGCATGCACTGAGGTCGGGCTCGATGTAGCGTTCGCGCGATCGATCCGTCACGATTGCACCGTGTCCGGCCCACGCCTCCTGGCCCTCGGATTTGCGGCGGTCCTCGCGCTGGGTGTGGCGCTGTGGTGGTTCACCCGCGGCACGCTGGAAGCGCCGACCGTGCCGCGCGTGCCAGAGCAGCCGATCGTGGCCGCGGGCCAGCCGCCGGTGCCCAGCGAGCCACCGCCCTCACCGCGCGATGAGCCGATCGCGAACCCCAGGCCCACGACGACCGCGGTCAGGCCGTCCGTCCCCGTGCCCTCGATGCCGGTCGCGCCGATGGTGGTGCCCGAGGGCGGCTCCGGTTCTGCGACCAGGCCGCAACCGGTCGCGCAGCTCACCGTGATCCGCGAGGCGACCGTCCCGACCGACGACCTGATCCGCGCCTGCATCAAGCAGTCCGGCGGCAAGCCGAGCGGCCGGGCGATCCTGACGTTCATCGTCGCCAAGAAGCACGACGCAACCGGCGACAAGATCGAGGTCGAGACCACCGCGGTCGAAGAGGAGGGCACCACGATCACGAACCCCGAGCTGCTCGAGTGCATGCACAAGACCGCCTACGCGATGAAGTTCCCGATCGGAGAGGGCTCGCGGGCCGTGTTCGCGAAGCGCCGGGTCACGATGGACAACGGGATCCTGAGCGAGAACTGGGTCTACGAGTGGGGCCAGATTCGCTGACCGCTACTTCACCGGCGCGTTCTGTTGCCGGAGCTCGATGACCTTCCGCGCGTACCCCCTGGGCTCGGGCGACGGTTCTTCCTTCGTGCGGATCCGGACGATCGAGCCGGGCGCCTCGATCACGCCGGCTGCCATCGTCCAGCCCGGCGGGACCTGAGGATCGCTCCAGAAGTAGAGCCAGCGGGCGTCGCGCGGCGCGAGGTTGACGCAGCCATGGCTGCGGCGCGCGCCGAACTGGTCGTGCCAGTACGCGGTGTGAAGCGCGAGGCCCTTCTCCGGGCTGAAGAACTGCGTCCACGGCACGGTCGCGACCGAGTACGGATCCTCCCCGTTGAGACCCTTCATGTCGGCCTCGGATTCCTTGAGCCACATGCGATAGACGCCGATCTCGGTCGGCGTGTCCTTGCCACCCGACGACACCATCGTCGAGTACACCGGCGTGTCGCCCTCGAACGCGACGAGGATCTGGTTATCGAGATCGACGTCGATCCAGCGCTCCCCCTTCTCGAGCAGCGGGGGCGGCGGCGCGGCGGCAAACACGCGCACGTCGGCTGCCGCGATCCACTCGGCCAGGCCGATGCGATAGGCGACCGGGCGCCCGGCCTTGTCCGCCGAGATCTCGAGGATCGCCACCGGCGTGCGCGCCGCGAGCTGGCGATTGACCCCACCGCCGATCGCCTTGTTCGTCGTGTAGACCTGCTGCCAGCCGACGACGCGCGGCCACACGAAGCCGATCGTCTCCGCCGACGCGGGCGCGGTGATCGTCGGTCCGGTCCACCCGGTGTCGTCGCCGAGCCTGGCGCCGCCGTAGACGGAGGGTCGGTGCGGCGTGATCGCCTGCCGCAGCACGTACTCGGGATCCTTCTGACTGATCCGCCAGTACACCTTGCCGTCGACGGCGAGCTCCTCGTACTGCCGGACGTTGACCGATCCGACGAGCGGACGACCTTCGACGAGCTTGGGCTGCGGCTTCAACGTGAGCTGGACGACATCGCTCGGCGAGGTGATCGGGCCCTGGTGCTGTTTCGGCTTGGGCTTGCGCGACGTCCTGTCGTCCTTGGCCGGCTTTGGCTTGTCCACGGTGAAGGTCACCGAGTTGGGCGCCGTGACCTTGCCGTACACGCCGGGCACGAGCTCGGCGCGGTCGAGCATCGGCACCTCGCGGCCGAACGGCGCCTTGGAGCTCGGCTTGACGTAGTCGCCGCAGATCCAGCCGCGCGGCCGGATCTCGATCCAGGCCTTCTGGCAGCCCTTCGCCTTGGCCGTGCGGACCCAGCCAACCCGGGTGTCTACCGCGACCGTGCCGATCCGCTTGCCGTCACCGGGCTCGAGCCGCACGGCGGTGGTGTGCACCAGCTCCAGCGAGCGCGTGCCTTCGGGGAAGTCGGGCACCGTGACGGCCGTCGGCTCCGCGGGATCGATCGGGAGCTGCGCCCCGTGCTCGCGGTCCACCCGGTCATCGGGCGGCCGGGCGTCCTTGCCGCCACAGCCGGCAAGCCACAGCGCCGCGAGCAACCAACCACGCATTCAATTCGATTAGCACGTCCGTGATACCTTCGCAGGACATGAAGCTCGGCGAGATGCTCGTCCGCGATGGCCGGCTGACCGAGCAGCAGCTGGAGCTCGCGCTCAAGTACCAGGCCAGGGATGGCGGGAGGATGGGGACGGTGCTCGTGGAGCACGGCTTCGTCGATCTCGAAGCCTTGACCGTGTATCTCGGCCTCGAGCTCGGGATCCCGATCGCGACCGGGGCGATGCTCGAGCGCGCCAAGCGAGCGGCCGTGCGGCTGCTGCAACCGGCGCAGGCGTTCAAGCACAAGTGCGTGCCGCTGGTCGTCCAGGACCGCCAGCTGATCGCCGCGGTCGAGGATCCGCACGACTTCGCGGCGCTCGAGACCCTGGGCCAGATCACCGGGTATCGCGTCCTGCCGCGCGTCACGCCCGAGGTCCGCATCTACTATTACATCGAGCGCTACTACGGGGTGCCGCGGCCTGCGCGCTTCGTGAAGTTCGGCGACACCCCACGGGGGGACGACAGCGCGGTGGACACCAGCCTGCCCGCGCCGCCGCTGCCGGGGCTCCCGCCCGTCCCCGTCTCGCCGATCGCCGCGCCGGGGCCCAGGCCGCGCCTGCGCAGCGTCAAGCTGGAGAAGATGTTCGATGAGTCCGAGGCACTCGAGCTCGACGCCGAGGATCTGATCGACAGCCTCGACGCCGATCTCGAGGCGCCCGCCGAGGCCGCGCCGATCGCCGAGGTCGCGCACCAGCCGTCGACGCCTACACTGACGCGCGCGTCGACGAGCCCGCTCGTCCCGGCCCCGATGTCGCCCGATGTCGCGATGCGCGAGCTCGCGAAGGCGACCGATCGCAACCGGATCGTCGAGGTGCTGCTCGGGTTCTCGGCCGCGACGTTCGATGCCGCGGTGGTGTTCACGGTGCGTGACAACATCGCGTTCGGCTGGCGAGCGATCGGCGAGCTGCCCGGGCACGCCAACGTCGAGCACCTGCTGATCCCGCTCGATGCACCGTCCGTGGTCCAGGCCGCGATCGCGTCGGAGACCGGCGTGTTCCACGGGCCACTCGCCCCCTCCACGGTCAACTCGTACATGTACAAGGTGCTCGGGTGCGCCGAGCCCGCGCTCGTCACGACCGGCGCGATCATGATCGGCCGGCGCGTCGTCAACGTGCTCTACGGCCACGCGCGACCGCTGTCGGCCATTCAGCGCGGTGTGATGCAGCAGCTGTGCGTGTCGGCCGCCGAGGCGTACGCGCGCCTGATCGCCTCGTCGAAGAAGAAGCGCTGACTACTGGTCCGCGAGCACCATCGGGAGCCCGCCTGGGACCTGATGGCATGCGTTGCCGCCGTTGCAGTTGCCGTCGTTGGGACCGGCGATCTTGCCCGCCATCGAGCGGTCGGTCGTCGGGCATGCGCTCGCGAGCGCCACGCCGGGGAACGGGTTGATCGCCTGGGTCGACGAGAAGTTGCCCGCGTCATCGGTCACCGCGATCGCCTTGGCACCGCCGGCGTCGGCGGTCACCTGGATCGTGGCGCCGGCACTCGGGGTGACGCCGTCGGGCTTGTAGAGCGTTCCGGCGATCACGAACGTGGGGCCATCGCCGCCGGCCAGGTGACAACCGGCCACGATGCAGCCCTCTCCGGCCTTCGTGCCACCGCCGGCACCCGCGCCGTGGACATGGGCAGCGACCGGGGTCGTCGCGCGGTTGACGCAGAGGGCCGAGGAAGAACCGTCGGTTCCGTTGTTACCGCCATCCGGGCCAGCCCCATTGAGGGGGACCTCACCGACGCTGCATCCGATGAACAGGGCGGAGAGCAGAACGATGGAACGAGACATGAAACCCCGCAGTAAGACCATTTGTACAGGGTCTCCCCTGCAAGCGCTAGCGCACCCCGGGAGACGCCTTCGCGCCCGAGCCTACCTCATTGTAATTGCCACGTATTGCACGCCAGGTACGGCGGCGATCACCTGGCGCTGCCCCATCCGGCTGGCGAGTAGGCACCCCACTCAGAGGATTGTTGTCCCCAAGGGGCCGGAGTGACCGCGGGTACGCGGGTCACCCCGCAAGCGCCCGCCGGTGGTCACCCCGCAACAGCCCCCCGGTGGTCACCCCGCAACAGCCCTCCGGCGGTCACCCCGCAAGCGCCCGCCGGTGGTAGGCCAAGGCTGGGCACGCTGTGCGGTTCCGTCCACGTCCACGACCGCTGCCGCTGGTCAGCCCGCAAGCACCCTCCGCTGGTCAGCCCGCAAGCGCGGCGAGCACGGCATCGTTCTCGGCCGGCGTGCCCACCGTGATCCGGAGGCAATCGGCGAGCGGGCCGGTGGCGCCGAAGCTGCGCACCGAGATGCCCGCGTCGGCGAGCGCGTGCCACGTGCGCTGACTGTCCGAAAACCGGACAAGCAGGAGGTTCGCCTCGCTCGGGAAGACCTCGAGTCCGAGCGCGCCGAGCCCCGCGGCGAGCCGGGCTCGCTCGCGAACCACCGCGGCCGCGCGGTCGGCGCACCACTGCCAGCCCTCCTCGAGCAGGAGCTCGGCGGCCCGCTGGTCGAGCGCTGACAGGTTGTACGGCGGTCGCACCTTCTCGAGCACGCCCGCGATCGCCGGCGCCGAGATCGAGAACCCGACCCGCAGCCCCGCCATGCCGATCTTCGACAACGTGCGCAGCACGACGAGGTTTGGGTGGTCGGCGAGCGCGGCGAGGTTGGTCGCGCCGCTGTACGCCACGTAGGCCTCGTCCGAGACGACCACCATGTCGCGATGTCGCGCCGCGAGCTCGAGCGCGAGCTCCTTGCGCCACAGCGTGCCGGTGGGGTTGTTGGGGAGCGCGAGGAAGACCACGCTGGGACGTGTGGCGTCGACGGCGCTCACCAGCGCGGCTTCGTCGAGCTCGAACCGTGAGCCGGGCCGAGCACTGAGCGGTACCTCGACGGGAGGCAAGCCCCGTGCGATCGCGGCGAGCCGGTAGTACACGAAGCTCGGCGTCGGATACAGGATCGGCCCCGCGAACGCGCTGCACAGCATCGCGATCAGCTCGTCCGAGCCGTTGCCGAACACGATCTGCTCGCCGGAGACCCCGTGCTGGCGCGCGACCACGGCCCGGAGCCGGCGCGCCGATGCATCGGGATAGCGCTCGAGCGCGGCCTCGGCGAGCACGCTGGCGAGCCGGGCCCGGAGCTCGGCAGGTAGCGGATCCGGCAGCTCGTTGGCATCGAGCTTGGCGACCAGCCGCGGCGGCAGCGGCACGTGGTACGCGGTCGAGCCACGGAGCGCGGCGGGGACCCGCGCGGCGAGCGGACCCAGGCCATCGTCAGCCACGCTTGCCTCGCAGCAGCGCCGAGCGGCCGTGGCCGTCGAGCCCCTCACAGGCCGCCAAGGTCGCGATCGGACCTGCATGCGCAGCAGCCGCCGCGGCGGTGTACTCGATGATCGACGTGCGCTTCCAGAAGTCGTGCACCCCGAGCGGCGAGGCATAGCGCGCGGCTCCCCCGGTGGGCAGCACGTGGTTGGCGCCGGCGAGGTAGTCGCCCGCGGCCTCGGAGGAGTACGCACCGACGAAGATCGCGCCGGCCGTCGTGCAGCGTGCGGCGACCTCGCGTGCGCCGGTGACGTGCAGCTCGAGGTGCTCGGGCGCGAACGCGTTCGCGTAGTCGATCGCGGCGTCGAGCGAGCCGACGAGCACGACCGCGCCGTGCGCGACCAGCGCATGCTCGGCGATCGCGCGCCGTGGCAGATCGGCGAGCTGATCCTCGAGCTCGTCGTCGACGGCCGCCGCGAGCTCGGGCGAGGTCGTCACCAGCACCGCGCAGGCTTCCCTGTCGTGCTCGGCCTGGGCGATCAGATCCGCGGCGATCCACGCCGGGTTCGCGCCGGCATCGGCCACCACGAGCACCTCGGACGGGCCGGCGATCGAGTCGATGTCGACCTCGCCATAGACCTGGCGCTTCGCGGACGCGACCCAGGCGTTGCCCGGCCCGACGATCTTGTCGACCCGTGGCACGGTCTCGGTCCCGTAGGCGAGGGCCGCGATCGCCTGCGCACCTCCGAGCTCGAACACCCGATCGACCCCCGCGAGGCGCGCCGCGAGCAGCGCCTCGGCCGAGGCTCCCGGCGTCACCATGATGATCTCCGGCACGCCCGCGACCTTGGCGGGGATCGCCGTCATCAGCACGCTCGACGGGTAGCGCGCGGTTCCGCCCGGCACGTAGAGCCCGACGCGCCGGAGCGGCGTCACCCGGAGCTCGAGCCGGACGCCATCGAGCGTGACGTCGACGTCGCGCGCCTGCTGGGTCGCATGGAACGCCTGGATCCGCTGCGCCGCGAGCTCGAGCGCCCCGCGGACGTCGGGCGCGACCTGGGCTGCGAGCGCGTCCCACCGCTCGGCGGGCAGCTCGTAGCTGCCGGCGGTCGGTTCGCGCTGGTCGAATCGGCGGGTGTAGTCGGCGACCGCAGTGTCGCGACGGATCCGGACTCCTTTGAGGATCGCGGCGACCTGCTCGTCGATGTCGCCGGCCATCCGGGTCGAGCGATCGAGGAGCGCGGTGGCCGCCGGCGTCCCGGCTCGCAGCAGCTTCAGCATCATCCGACGGGGAGGGTGTCACGCCGGCGGTGGGTCGTCCGCGCCGTCATGGCTTGTTCTTCTTCGGCTTCTTCTTCTTGGTCGCCGGGGGAGCGGCGGCGTCGTCGTCCGGCGCCGCATCGTCGACGTGCTGCTCGGGGATCTTCACCTTGTCGGGATCGTACTTGTCGATGTCGGGCCTGGGATTCCTCGGGTCGTAGTCTTCCTTGTCATGGGACGCTTTCGGCTTGTCCTCCGGACCCGGCGGCAGCGGGCCCTCGAGCGAGCCGCCCGGCAGCTGCGAGGGATAGCGCTCCCCGTACTTCTCGACCATCGAGTCCGGCACGGTCTCGCGGCCCTGCCCGCCCACCATGACGATGTACGTGCCGGAGGGCCAGATCGCCCACATCTCGCTCGGCCCGACGATCGTGAGCGCACGCACGCCCTCGATCTTCTTCTCGCTGACCTGATACCCGCGCTCTTGCGCCAGCCGGCGGACCAGCTTCACGGTCTCGCGCACGACCCCGTCCGTCCGCGCGTAGCGGGTCACGGTGACGTTGACGAGATCCTTGTCCTCGATGTGACCGCGTTTCTCGGAGTCGTTGGTGATGTAGCTCGCGCTGTACTTCTCACCCTTGTTGCCCTCGATCCAGACCTCGTAATCGAGCAGCGGCCCCTGGAACCTCCGAAACTTCCAGGTGCCGAGATCGCCCTCGACGACCAGCCGTTTCGGGACCGGCGGCTTGCCGCCACACGCCGTGAGGAGCGCGGCCGCGAGCGCGACAAGAATCAGCCGCATCGTCCCGATGATGGTACCTCCGTTCGAGCGTTGACAGCGGACTTGGGTAGCTGAATAGTCGTCGACACCCATGGCCAGCTATCTGTTCTCCTCCGAGTCCGTCACCGAAGGTCACCCTGACAAACTGTGCGATCAGGTCAGTGACGCGATCGTAGACGCGTGCCTCACCGCCGATCCGAACAGCCGGGTTGCGTGCGAGACCGTGACCAAGACGGGCTTCGTGCTCCTGGCGGGCGAGATCACCACCAAGGCCTATCTCGACTACCCGACGATCGTGCGCGGCGTCGTCCGCGACATCGGCTTCGTCGGGTCGGACACGGGGTTCGATGCGGACACGTGTGCGGTGATGGTGTCGGTGGCGCAGCAGTCGCCCGACATCGCGCAGGGCGTCGATCGCGGAGATGCGTCCAAGCAGGGCGCCGGCGATCAGGGCCTGATGTTCGGCTACGCCTGCGACGAGACCAAGGAGCTGATGCCGCTGCCGATCCAGATGGCGCACCAGCTCGCGTTCCGGCTCGCCGAGGTCCGCAAGAAGAAGATCAAGGGCGTCGACTGGCTGCGCCCCGATGGCAAGACCCAGGTCTCGATCCGCTATCAGGACGGCGAGGTCACCGGGGTCGAGGCGATCGTCGTCTCGACCCAGCACGACGAGAAGGTGAAGCAGAAGACGCTCGAGGAGGCCATCCGCGAGCTCGTCATCAAGCCGATCGTTCCGGCGAAGCTCATCACCAACAAGACCAAGTTCCACGTCAACCCGACGGGCCGGTTCGTGATCGGCGGCCCGTACGGCGATGCCGGCGTCACCGGACGCAAGATCATCGTCGACACGTACGGCGGCTTCGCGCGCCACGGTGGCGGCGCGTTCTCGGGCAAGGACCCGAGCAAGGTCGATCGCTCGGCCGCGTACTACGCTCGCTACATCGCCAAGCACGTCGTCGCCTCCGGGCTCGCCCGTCGCTGCGAGGTCCAGTTCGCGTATGCGATCGGCGTCGCCGAGCCGGTCTCGATGCTGGTCGACACGTTCGGCACCGGCGTGGTGTCCGACGACAAGCTCACCAAGGCCGTGCTCATGACGTTCGATGCGCGCCCGGGCATGCTGACCAAGGAGCTCGATCTCCGCCGCCCGATCTTCCGCAAGACCGCGGCCTACGGTCACTTCGGCCGCGAGGAGCCGGAGTTCACGTGGGAGAAGACGCCGCTCGTCGCGCAGCTCAAGGAGCACGCGGGCGCCAGCACCAAGCAGGCGAACGGCAAGGCCTCGGCCTCGGCCGCCAAGAAGCCCAGCAAGCCCGCGAAGGGCGCTGTCCTCGCGCGCGCCTGAGCAGGACAGGCCCGCGGAGGTCCGCTGCTCCAGTCGGCGGTTCCCGACGATCACTGCGCTCGTGCGGTGGATCGCGGCTCGCCGCCGGCGTGACCGAAATTGCTTCGAGAACCGGCGGTTCATGCCATGGTGGCTCGCGTGCGGTCCCTGGTGCTCGCCGCGGTGCTCGTCACGAACACCGCCTTCGTGCCGCGGGGAGACCGCGAGGTTGCCGTCCCGGCTGGCCCGGCGCCGCGGACCTCGCGCGTGCTCGAGGCGGCCGCCGCGCCCGCCGGCTGGCGTGCCGTCCACGACCACGATACCGGCGTCACGACGCGGATGTGGGGCGGCTACATCGACGTGCCGGGCGCGATGCGCGATCCCGGCGTTGCCGAGCGCGCCGCCCGCGCGTTCCTCACCGCCCACCTGGGCCAGCTTGCCCCCGGCGCGCGGCTCGCCGACTTCGTGCTCGTCACCAACCGGATCGATGGGGCGGTGCGCACGCTCGCGTTCGGCCAGCGGTGGAACGGCCTGCGCGTGGTCGGCGGCCAGCTCCACGTCGTGTTCGCGAACGACCGCCTGTTCCTCGCGGGCTCCGAGGCCCTGCCCCACGTACAGGTTGCGGTGCCGGGTGCCGGCCACGCGAGCGCCGGCCGCGCCGAAGCCTGGTTGCGCCACGACACCGGCCTCGCCGTCACCGCACGGCCGACCGGCGAGCGCGTGGTGCTGCCGCTGGTGCACGGCCCAGGGAACATCGAGTACCGCGTCGCCGACGTGCTCGACGCGAGCGCGTCGACCGGCCAGTGGGACGTCTATGTCGCCCCCGATGGTGCGCCACTCCTGCGGACGAGCCGGCGGTCGTACGCCACCGGGACGCTGCGGTTCGACGTCGGCGACCGGCGCCCCACCGGCACCCGCCGGCTCGCGCCTGCCGGCCGCGCGAACCTGACGGTCGATGGCACCGCGGCACTGACCGCGGACGACGGCGGCTTCGCGTGGCCGGGCACGGCGCCCGCGGCGGTCGATCCCAGCGTCCTCGGCTCGATCGTGCAGATCGTCAACAGCGCCGGCGCGCTCGCGACCGTCCAGCTCGTCGCCCAGCCCGGTCAGCCCGTCGACTGGAGCCTCGCCGATGACGAGCAAGGCGATGCCCAGCTGACCGCGTACGTCTACGCGATGGTCGCCAAGGCCCGCGGCCGCGCGATGCAGCCGGGGCTCGCGTGGCTCGATCTGCCGCTGCAGGTCCACGTCAACGAGCCCGGCTCGTGCAACGCATTCTCGACGGGCGACGACCTCCACTTCTTCCGCAAGGACGCGATGTGCGAGAACACCGGGCGGCTCGCCGACGTCGTGATGCACGAGTTCGGGCACTCGTTCCACCACCAGACGATCATCCCCGGCGTCGGCGCGTTCAACCAGCCGATGTCCGAGGGCGTGGCCGACTTCTTCGCCGCCAACATCGTCGACGATCCCGGGGTCGGGCGCGGGTTCACGTTCGACGACACCCCCGTCCGCGAGCTCGATCCGGCCGGCACCGAGAAGCACTTCCCCGAGGACGTCAACGGCAGTCCCCACCTGACCGGGTTGATCCTCGCCGGCGCGCTGTGGGATCTGCGCAAGGCCCTGATCGCCGAGCTCGGTGCCGCCCAGGGCATCGCGGTCACCGAGCAGATCTACGTCGGCGTGCTGCAGCGCGCGACCGACCTGCCCACGACGTACCTCGCCGCGCTCACCGCCGACGACAACGACGGCAACCTCGGCAACGGCACGCCGCATGGCTGCGCGATCGAGGCCGCGTTCGGCCGCCACGGCCTCGCGGCGCCCGGATTCGAGACCACGACGATCGGGGTGCCCGTCGTCTCCGGCACGACCGTCGCGTTCACCGTCACGACCCCGTCCGCCGGCGCCTGTCCGCGGCCGCGGGTCACCGCGATGGCGCTCGCGTGGCAACTGGGGCCAACCAGCACGCCGACGACGATCCCGATGACGCTGCAGGGCACGACCTGGTCCGCCACCCTCCCCGCCCAGCCCGACAACACCCTCGTGCTCTACCGCGCGGTCGCCACGTTCGACGACGGCTCCACCGCCAACCTCCCCGACAACGCGGCCGACCCGCTCTACCAGCTGCTCGTCGGCGACGCGACGCCGATCTGGTGCGAGCCCCTGAACAGCGATCCCCAGTGGACCCAGGTCGGCCAGCCCGAGTGGGAGGTCGCGCGGCCGTCGTTCGTGCTCGATGCCCCACGCGCGTTCACCGGGGACAACGTGCTCGGCACCAACGTCCGCACCGCCGGCAGCTACAACGCGTTCAACGCCACGTCGATCGAGACGCCGCCGATCGATGGCTCGGCCTACCAGCACGTGCACGTCCAGTTCCGCCGCTGGCTCACCATCGAGGATGGCACCTTCGACCAGGCCACGATCGCCGTCGACGGTGCGACCGTCTGGCAGAACACCACCACCGCGGCCGGCAACCTCGACCACGTCGACAAGGAGTGGCGGCTCGTCGACCTCGAGGTCACGCCGAGCGCGGCGATCACCGTTGGGTGGACGCTCGATCCCGACGGTTCGCGTCAGCTCGGCGGCTGGAACCTCGACGACATCTGCGTCGTCGGCCTCGGCAAGATCCCACGCTGCGGCGATGGCTTCGTCGATGTCGACGAGTCCTGCGACGATGGCAATGCCACCGCGGGCGACGGCTGCACCCCCGACTGCGTCACCGAGCCCGACGAGGGCGGCGGCTGCTGCTCGTCGTCCTCGGCGTTGCCAGCCTGGTTGCCGGCCGGCGCGGTCCTGGCTTGGCTTTGGCCAAGGCGGCGAAGCCGCCGGAGCCCTACTGCAACTTGATTGCGTTCACCCCGCACCCCCTAGCGCGTGCGGAGCCGCTGCTCGAGCAGCATGCCGCTCTGGTCGGTCTCGGAGCGCATGCCGAAGTAGACGTGGGGGCCGCGCGGATCGTCGGGGATCGTGAGCTTGAGATCGAACGGCGCGGGCCCGTCGACCTTCTCGATCGTGTAGCCGCTGGTGACCTTCGACTTGGTCTCGGGCAGGTTGAACCGGATCTGGTCGCCGGTCGCCTCGAAGTTGAACAGCTCGAACACGCCCTTGTAGAGCGTGCGATCCTGGAACACGCCGCCGCCCATCGAGGGCACGAAGCGGTAGACGAACAGGTGATCGCGGTCGGTCTCGGGCATCCGATCGAGCCAGTTGCGATCGAGCAGCAGATCCTGGGCCTCATCACCCGAGATCGCGGTGGACTTCGACGACGAGCAGGCGGCAAGCGCCGCGGCGAGCAAGACAGCCGGGATGAATCGCATCCCGGCAGTGTACCGCGCATGCCGCGAACGTCCGCCGTTCGCGGACATGCTCAGGCGGCGAGAATTCGCAGGGTACCCTCGGCACCGCGCGTGAGCTGCCGCTTGCGCGCGGCGGCCGTGCCGCCGACCACGCAGACGAGCAGCTCGCTCCCGTCGACCTCGACCTTCGTCATCCGGACGTCCCACTTCTGCCCGGCGCCGAGCAGGGTGCCGTTGAACTCCTTGATGCGCCCGTTGACCAGCGCCATCCTCGCCGCCACCTCGTCGCACGCGTGCGTGTCCCCCGACGAGGCGAGCGGCAAGCCATCACCATCCGCCACCACCATTGCTTCGATCCTGCCGTCCTCGCAGCAGGCGAGGAGCTGATACCGGAGCGCCTGCGTGACCGTGCTGGCACGCCGCCGCCGACGCTCGGTCTGGATCCTGGAGTTCTGGCTGGGCATGGCGTGATCGTGTCGGGCGCCCGCGCCGCGGGCAAGATTTGGGCATACTGCGCGCGTGCCTCCTCCGAGGGCCTGCAGGGCCGTCAGCCTCAGGGCCGTCAGCCTGCTGACCGCCCTGCTGGTCGCCGCGACCCTCGGCTGCCATCCTTCGAGGCCTCCCACCATGACGACCTGGCCCGCTCTCGACGACAAGCTGCTTGCCGATGCCGCGGCCACCTTCAACTTCCGGCTCGGGGTCCCGACCTTGCTCGCGATCACGCACGACGGCGCGGTGCTGTTTCGACGCACCCCGCCACGCGAGTTCGCCTCGGATCTGTTCGAGCTGTCGCCCGATGGCACGGTCAAGACGCTCGCGACCGTGGCCGAGCTGCTCGGCGCCACCCAAGAGCAACTCTCGAACGCCGAGAAGGCGCGCCGCGAGCGCTCGCGCACGGCCACCAAGGGCGTGGTCGACATCGACGTCTCCGAGGACGGCCACCTCGTCCTGATCCCGCTCGGCGGCGTGTTCCACCTGCTCGATCGCAGGACCGGCAAGCGGCGCGTCGTCGATCCCGGCGGCGCCGCCTACGATCCGCACCTGGCGCCCGACGGCAGCGCGATCGCGTTTGTCCGCGACGGTGATCTGTGGCTCGTCGCGCCCGGTGGAGCGCCGAGGCGCCTGACGAACCACCCCGAGGGCTTCGAGTACGGCGTTGCCGAGTTCGCGGCGCAGGAGGAGCTCGGCCGCCGCCGCGGGTTCTGGTGGTCCCCCGACAGCAAGCAGCTCGCGTTCCAGCGCAGCGACCTGCGCGCGGTCGACACGATCTACGTGGCCGACCCGCGTCACCCGGAGACGCCGCCCGTCCCGTTCAAGTATCCGCGCGCCGGCACGCCGAACGCGATCGTCGATCTCGGGCTGATCGCCGTGGCCGGCGGGTCCCCGACGTGGGTAGCCTGGGATCTCACGAACCACGGCTACCTCGCCGCGGTCGACTGGCCCAAGCGCGGTTCGCTGACCGCGCTCGTGCTCGATCGCGCGCAGACCGAGGTCCAGCTCCTCGCGATCGATCCGGCGACCGGCCGGACGAAGCCGCTCGTCACCGAGCATGACGACGCCTGGATCAACGTCAACGTCGGCGCCCCGCGCTGGCTCGAGGATGGCTCGGGCTTCTTGTGGATGACCGAGGCCCGCGGGGCGTGGACGCTCGAGCTCCGCCGCCCGGACGGCAGCCTCGACCGCGCGTTGACGACGCCGGACCTCGGGTTGCGCCGCCTGGTCGGACTCGACACCGGCGCCGCGATCGTCGAGGCCTCCGCCGATCCGCCGCGGCAGGACGTCTACCGGATCCCGCTCGATGGATCGCAGCCCATGAGGCTCACCGAAGGGGCGGGCGTGTCCGGCGCCACGGCGAAGCACGGCGTCGTCGTGATCGACACCGCGCTCGCGACCGGCGGTCGATCGATCACGGCGATCACGCCCGCCGGCCGCCGCGAGCTGCCCTCCGTCGCCGAGCAGCCGCGCCTCGTCCCCACCACCGTGCTCGAGACCGTCGAGGTCGCCGGCCGCACCCACCACGTCGCGATCACGCGCCCGCGCACGTTCGCGCCGGGCCAGCGGTTTCCCGTCTTGCTCAAGGTCTACGCCGGGCCGCACGTCGCCACGGTGGTCGCTGCCCGTGACACCTACGTGATGGACCAGTGGTACGCCGACGCGGGTTTCGTCGTCGTCCGCAGCGACGGCCGCGGCACCCC
>JAGSPR010000168.1 GCA_018262455.1 Deltaproteobacteria bacterium
ATGGCGGCGCGGATGGCGCGGATCGAGCGCGGCGAGCAGGTCGTCGTCGGCGTCAACAAGTGGACCGAGGCGTTGCCGTCGCCCCTGGTCGGAGGGAGCGATGGCGGCGTGTTCCAGGGCGATCGGGCAGCGGCCGAGGCAGCCGTGCGTTCTCTCGAGCGTACCCGGGCGACCCGTGACGACGCGCGTGCCCGCGCCGCGATCGGCAAGCTCGAGGCTGCGGCACGCGCGGGTCAGCCGATCATGGAGCTCTCGATCGAGTGCGCGCTCGCCCGCGTCACGACCGGCGAATGGGCGGGCACGCTGCGCGGCGTGTGGGGCGAGTACCGCGCCCAGACGGGCGTCGCGGGAGCGCAACTCGGAGGGAGTGGCGAGGCGTGGGATGCGGTGCGCGCGCGCGTCGCGAGCCTGCCGCGGCGGCCCAAGCTGCTTGTCGGCAAGCCCGGGCTCGACGGTCACTCCAACGGTGCCGAGGTGATCGCGGTCGCCGCGCGCGACGCTGGCTTCGAGGTCATCTACGCCGGGATCCGGCTCGAGCCGGCCGTGATCGCGCAGACCGCGGTGCAGGAAGATGTCGACGTCATCGGGTTATCGGTGCTGTCGGGGTCGCACCTCGAGCTGACCGCCGCGGTGCTTCACGAGCTTGCCGCCCGGCAGGCCGGTGACATCCCCGTGGTGCTCGGCGGCGTGGTGCCCGCGCACGATCATGACGAGCTGCGCCGGCTCGGCGTGCGCCGCGTGTTCACGCCATCGGACTACAAGCTGGTCGACATCATCGGCGCGCTCGTCGACCTGTGTGGGTGATCGCGGACGGCGAATGACGGTCGCGCGACCGAGCTCGTCATGATCCAGGCCGGGATAACATCCAGGCAGGGATAGCAACGTGGTGCCGGACGCCTTGTGGCCGGGGGACCTTCCGCATAGATTGCGCGAACCTCCATGGGGATTGCCGACTTCTTTCGCCCCAAATACCGCCACAGCGACGTCCGGGTCCGGTCCGAAGCCGTCAGGGCTTTGACCACAGACGACGCTGCCACCCTGATCCAGATCGCTCGTACGGACCGCGATATCGGCGTGCGCCGACTCGCGATCGAGCGGATCGAGCAAGCCGACGTGCTCGCGGAGCTTGCGGGCGCCGAGACCGAGCGCAGCCTGCGCGATCTCGCGGGCGAGCGCGCCGCCGAGCTGTGGCAGTCGACCGCCTGCTCGGATGAAGCCGAGGCCGCGGGCGCCGCGCTCACCGGCATCATCAAGCTCGGCGACCAGAAGGCACTCGTCGATGTCGTCGTGATGGCGGAGCTCCCGGCGATCCGCAAGAGGGCGTTCGGGGAGCTGCGCGATCCACGGGCCCTCGCTGCTCTCGCCAAGAGCGACGCAGCTCAAGATCTGCGCACCGCGGCGGTCGCGCGGATCGATGATGGTGACGTGTTGCGCGCGCTGGCGATCGACACGACGCAGAAGGAAGTCGGGCTCGCGGCCGTCGAGAAGATCGACGATCCCGATCGGCTCGAGCACGTCGCCCAGAAGGCCAAGAACAAGGCCGTCCGGCAGAAGGCGCGCAAGATCGTCACCGAGATCGAGGAGGCCGAGCGGGCGAAGAAACCCGGCGTGCCCGACGAGGTCAAGCGCAAGCGTGCCGAGCGAGCGCAGCTCCTGCGCGAGGTCGAGGCCGTGGCCGAGAGCTTCGATTTCGCGAAGGCGAGCGAGGTCGTGACGCGGGCGGCGGCGGCGTGGGCCGCGCTTGGTGAGGACGAGACCAAGGACGATCGGTTCGGCAAGGCGGTCGAGCGATTCTGGCGTCGCAAGGAGATCCACGACAGCCAGGCACGGACGCCCGAGGAGCTGCGCGCGATCGCACGCGAAGCCCAGGCCGAGAAGGCCGCGGCGGCGGAGGAGCGTGTCAGCGAGAACCAGCGCGCCGCCGAGCCCGCCGTGCCCGTTCACGAATCCGAGGAGCGGCGCGCGGCGCGCGAGGCCGAATCCAGGCTACGCAAGGAGACGCAGGATCGCGAGCGCGCCGAGGACGAGGCGCGTCGCCAGGCACAGGCCGCCGAGCGCGCGGCGCGGGCCAAGGAGGACGCAGAGCGCGGCGCTGCCGTCGCGACGAGCCTGCGGGCGCTGTGCGCCGACATGGAGCAGCTCGCCACCGCGAGCGGCAAGCCTGACACCAGGGCGATCGATCGGCTGCTCGCACAATCGGCGAAGGCGTTCGAGCAGATCGGCAAGGCACCGCCGGCCGAGCGCGACGAGATCGCGAATCTCTACCGCGACGCACGCGGCAAGCTCGTCACCAAGGCTGGCGAGCTCCGTGAGGCCGAGGACTGGGAGCGCTGGGCCAACGTGCCCAAGGCCGAGGCGTTGATCGACACCGCCAAGCTGATGCTCGAGGCACCGGCGACGCCGGATCTCGGCAATCGACTTCGCGGGCTGCAGGCGTTGTGGAAAGAAGTCGGACCGATGCCCCAGCGCCGCTCGAAGGAGCTGTGGGATTCGTTCAAGGTCCTGTGCGACCAGGTCTACGACAAGGTCAAGGGCGTCCGCGCCGTCGAGAGCGAGAAGTTCGAAGAGGTCACCAAGGTCAAGGAGGCGCTGATCGCCGAGGCCGAGGCGATCGCTGACTCGACCGACTGGGCGGTCACCGCCGAGAAGCTCAAGGGCCTGCAGGCGCAGTGGAAGCAGTCGGGTCACCTGCCGCGCAAGCAAGGCGACGAGCTGTGGAAGCGGTTCCGCGCCGCCTGCGACAAGTTCTTCGAGAGTCGCAAGCCGATGCTCGATGCCCAGCATGACGAGGAGCTGGCGAACCTCGCCCGCAAGCAGTCGCTCGTCGCGCGTGCCCAGGCCGTCGCGGCCGGCGCGCCTGGCGAAGCCGGCTGGGGCAAGGCGATCGGCACGGTCAAGGATCTGCAGGCGGAGTGGAAAGAGGTCGGGTTCGTGCCGCGGCGCGATGCCGATGCCGTGTACCGCGCGTTTCGCGCTGCATGTGACTCGCTGTTCGCGAAGCGGGATGCCGCGCGCGATGGCGAAGCCAACGCGCACCGCGCCGAGCTCGACGCGTTGAAGACCGAGATCGAGGCGGTGATGGCCGGTGGAGACGACGCCGTCGGCCGCGCGATCGCCGTGCGAGCCAAGGCGCACGAGCAAGGCGCGCTCGAGGCCGAGATCGACGCGATGATCCGCCACGTGCTCGCGGCTCACCCCGACGCGGTGAGGGGCACCGAGCTCGACCCGACCCAGCTCCGCGCCAAGCGCGAGAAGCTGATCGCGCGCGCCGAGGAGCTGCTTCCCAAGCAGCCGGCCGCGCCGGATGGCAAGCTCGACATCGCCTCGCAGCTCAAGGCGGCCATGCGGCAGAACGCGTTCGGCGATCTGCGCTTCTCCGGCCGCGATCCGATCGAGGTGATCGACGAGCTGCGCAAGACCTGGACCGATGTGGGGCCGATCCTGGTCGACGAGGACCACGCGCAGGCCGAGCGGTTCGAGGCGATCATCGGGCGCGTGCTCGAGGCCAACGGCCAGCAGCCCCGCCAGGCGCGCGATGACAGCGAAGGCAACCGACGTCGGCGTCGTGATCGCCCGGCTCACGCCGCCCCGATGGTGGCGGTGTCGACCACGCTGCCTCCCGTCACCTTGCCCGAGCCGTCGCCGCTCGAGATCGTGCCCGACGCCGCCGCGAGCGCCGTCTCCACGATCGCCTCCCCCGACGAGATGTCGGGCACGGCAACCCCGTTCGCGACGCACGACGCGGTCACGTGGCCCGTCAAGCTGCCACCCGAGATGCCGCTCGGCATGCCGGAGCCTGCAGGCTCCGCCGAGCCGCTCGGGGAGCGTCGCAAGACGATCACCCTGCCGCCGCCACCCGACGAGCTCGATGGTGGATGGGATCTTGGCGACCACGATCCGACGTCTTCGACCCCGGAGCCTGCGGCGGACTCGCCACCCTCGTCACTCGAGATGGCCGGCGACGGCTCGACCGAAGGCGACGGCCTCGACTCGGTCGACTAGCGGATCTCCACACTGGTTCCGGGCCGGTCGTGGTCGCGTTGACGTGGTCGGGGTCACGTGGTCGAAGACCTTGACCTTGACCTTGACCCTGACCTTGACCTTGACCTTGACCTTGACCTTGACCTTGACCTTGACCTTGACCTTGACCTTGACCCGAACCTTGACGCGTTCGACGGCGACGTAGACGTCGACCCCATCGTTGACCTTGCACGTTGCCGCTCGAACGGTACCGGTACCGGACAGGACATCGCCCATCTTCCCGGTTGCGCATTGCACATGCACACCGAGGGTCGACTCCAACGATGGAGTCGACGTCTACGTCGCCGTCGAACGCGTCAAGGGCGCAGACCGGGTCAACGTCGACGACAAACGCGTCAACGTCAACTCCACAACGGGTTGAGGATCCGGCTGTCCTCGACCGTCTCCCGCGCGCGCAACGATCGGACACGGCGTTACCGCCGGCGACCGACGACGCCGCGCATCGTGACGGCTCCCACCACGATCGCGCCGCCGATCAGGGCGGTGCCACCCGGCCACTCGTCGAACACGATCGCGACCCACAACGGGGACAGGATCGGCTCGATCACGGGGATCAGCATGACCTCGATCGCCGTCGCGTTGCGGATCGCGGTCGCGTAGCACAGGTACGCGGCGGCCTGCTGGACGAGGCCGAGCGCGGCGAGCGCGCTCCAGCCGGTGAGATCGGGCCACGGACCGAACGCCAGGAACGGCGCACCCACGACGGCGCCGACGAGGTTTCCGAGCAGGAGAGGGCGGAGCGGATCGACCGGCAGGCTCGGGGTCTCGCTCAGCGCGACCTTGCGCATCGTCATGGCACCGAACGCGAACGCGACACCCGAGCCGAGCGCCACGAGGTTACCCGCGGCGTGATCGAACGTGATCTGGTCGACGAAGAACAGCGCGATCCCGCCGAGCACGAGCCAGATCGTGACCCAGTCGAGCCGGGTCGCGCGCTCGCCGAGGAACCACTGCCCGAACAGCGCGACCCACACCGGCGCCGAGTACTGGATCAGGATCGCGTTCGCGGCGGTCGTCAATTTGTTGGCGACGATGAACAGGCCGGTGGTCGCGGCGACCGCGATCGCGGCCTGCCACTCGGCGCGCGAGATCCCGCGGAGGCTCGGCCGGCGCCCTTGTGCGCAGGTTCGATAGAGCCAGAGTGCGACCGCGGCGATCGCGCACCGTGCGGACCAGATCGCCCCGGAGTTCCACTGCACGTACTTGATCAGCACGCCGCCGGTGCTCCAGAACAGCCCGCACAGCGCGAGCAGGATCAGCGCGCGCTGCGCGGCCTGCGGGTCCTCTCGCCGCGTCTGCCCCGGTGCGCGACGTGCTTCGGAGGCCATGTTTGCACAACGCTACCCGATCCGCAGAGTATCCTGCCGGCGCGTGAAGTCCCTTCTCACCGCTGACGACCTGTTCCTGTTCAACCAGGGCACCCACTACCGCCTCTACCAGAAGCTCGGCGCGCATGTCGTCGAGGGGGGAACCTACTTTGCTGTGTGGGCCCCCAGCGCGCAGCACGTCAGCGTGATCGGGGACTGGAACAGCTGGCGATCCGGAGATGGCGAGCTGCGGCCGCGCGAGTCCTCGGGCATCTGGGAGGGCGTGGTCAAGCACATCGGCCACGGCGCGCGCTACAAGTACGCGATCCTCGGGCCCGACGGCGTGACCCGCGAGAAGGCCGATCCGTTCGCCGCGCGGACCGAGCACCCGCCCGCCACGGCATCGGTGGTGTGGCAGGCGCAGCACGAGTGGAACGACGCGGAGTGGCTGGCGAACCGGGCGGCTCGCCAGTCGCGCTCGGCGCCGATCAGCATCTACGAAGCGCACCTCGGGTCGTGGCGCCGCGATCACAACGAGGTGCTCGGCTATCGAGCGCTCGGCGAGCAGCTTGGCGAGCACGTCTCGAACCTCGGGTTCACGCACGTCGAGCTGATGCCGATCATGGAGCACCCGTTCTACGGATCGTGGGGCTACCAGGTCACCAGCTTCTTCGCGCCGACCACCCGTTACGGCGCGCCCGACGATCTGATGGCGATGATCGACGGCCTGCACCGGCGCGGCGTGGGCGTGATCCTCGACTGGGTACCCGCCCACTTCCCGACCGATGCCCACGGGCTCGGGCTATTTGACGGCACGCACCTCTACGAGCATGCCGACCCCCGCCGCGGATTCCACCCGGACTGGACGACGCTGGTCTTCAATTACGGCCGCCACGAGGTGAAGTCGTTCCTGATCTCGTCGGCGATCTCGTGGCTGGACCGCTACCATGTCGACGGGCTACGCGTCGACGGTGTGGCCTCGATGCTGTATCGCGATTACTCGCGCAAGGCGGGCGAGTGGGTCCCCAACGAGGACGGCTCGAACCACGATCGCGACGCGATCCGGTTCCTCCAGGACTTCAACCGCGCGGTCTATGGTGCCTATCCCGACGCCCAGACCATCGCCGAGGAGTCCACCGCGTGGGGCGGCGTGACGCGCCCGCCCGAATGGGGTGGCCTGGGCTTTGGCTACAAGTGGGATCTCGGCTGGATGCACGACACGCTCTCGTACCTGCATCGCGAGCCGATTCATCGCAAGTACCACCACGATCAGCTGACGTTCCGATCGATCTACGCGAACAGCGAGAACTACTCGCTGCCGCTGTCCCACGACGAGGTCGTCCACGGCAAGGGCTCGCTGCTCGGCAAGCTCCCCGGGGATCCGTGGCAGAAGTACGCCACGCTGCGCCTGCTCTATGGCTACCAGTGGACGCTGCCGGGCAAGAAGCTCCTGTTCATGGGCGCCGAGCTCGGCGTGTGGGGCGAGTGGAACCACGATACCGAGCTCGACTGGGCGCTCGGCAACCACCCGAGCCATGCCGGCATCGCGCGCTGGCTCGGCGATCTCAACCGCGCGTATCGCAAGTACCCGGCGCTGCATCGCGGGGACTGCGAGCCGTGGGGCTTGCAGTGGCTCGTCGGCGACGACGCCGATGCCAGCGTGATCGCCTACGCCCGGTACTCGGGCCATGCCGCGGACTGTCCGATCGTGGTGCTGGCGAACTTCACGCCGGTCCCGCGCGACGGCTACCGGATCGGTGTCCCTCGCGGCGGGTTGTGGCGCGAGATCCTCAACTCGGACGCCGAGGAATACGCTGGCAGCGGCGTCGGCAACCGGGGCGGCCTGCAGGCGGAGCACATCGAATGCCGCGGACACGAGCATTCGATCGCGGTGACCGTGCCACCACTTGGCATCGTCGTGTTCGTGGCCGACTCGTAGGGGGTTACGCGGGGCCGCGATGGTGCTAGCGTATTTGCCTCTTGAGTAACAAGTGGGTCTGCATCCACGGGCACTTCTATCAGCCCCCCCGTGAGAATCCGTGGCTCGAAGCGATCGAGCCCCAGTCGAGCGCGCATCCGTATCGCGACTGGAACGAGCGCATCACGGCCGAGTGCTACCGGCCGAACGCGGCCGCGCGTGTGGTCGACAACTCGAACCACATCATCAAGATCGTCGACAACTACCAGCGCATGAGCTTCAACGTCGGGCCGACGCTGATGTCGTGGCTCGAGGAGCACGCACGGGACGTGCACGATGCGCTGATCGAAGCCGACCGGGCGAGCGCGCAGCGGTTCGGCGGCCATGGCTCGGCGATGGCCCAGGCGTTCAACCACATGATCATGCCGCTCGCCTCGGCACGCGACCGCGTGACCCAGGTCCGCTGGGGGATCGCCGACTTCACGAGGCGGTTCGGCCGACGCCCAGAGGGCATGTGGCTCCCCGAGTGCGCGGCCAACACGGACTCGCTCGAGACGCTCGCGGCCGAAGGCATCGCGTTCACCGTGCTCGCACCGGGCCAGGCCAAGGCCTGGCGGCCCCCGGACGGCACCTGGCGTACGACCCCCGTCGACCCCGGCAGGGCCTACAAGTGCCTGCTGCCGTCGGGGCGAACGATCGATCTGTTCTTCTACGACGGCGCGACCGCGCAGGCAGTGGCGTTCGAGCGGCTGCTCGCGGACGGCCACAAGATCATCTCGCGGATGACGGATCGCGGCCCCGCCGAGGGCGGCGAGCCGACGCTGTGCCACATCGCCACCGACGGCGAGACCTATGGCCATCACCACCGCTACGGCGACATGGCGCTCGCGTGGGCGCTCGCCCAGGTCGAGCAGGGCTGGAACGGCACCCGGCTCACGAACTATGCCGAGTACCGCGCGAAGGTGCCCGCGACGTGGGAGGTCCAGCTCGCCGAGGACAGCTCGTGGAGCTGCGCGCACGGCATCTCACGCTGGCGCGATGACTGTGGCTGCAACAGTGGTGGCAAGCCGGGCTGGAACCAGCGCTGGCGACGACCCCTGCGCGACGCGCTCGACTGGCTGAGCGAGCAAGCCGGCGCCGCGCTCGACAACGTCGGCCGGCTGCTGTTCCACGATCCGTGGGCTGCTCGCGACGCGTACGTCGAGGTGTTGCTCGAGCGTAGCGCGACCGCGCGCGACCGGTTCCTCGCCACGCACGGATCGCACGCCCTCGATCCCGAGGAGCGCGTGCGCGCGCTGTCGCTCATGGAGATGGCCCGCCACGCGATGCTCATGTACACGAGCTGTGGCTGGTTCTTCGATGACCTGTCGGGAATCGAGACGGTGCAGTGCATGCAGTATGCGGCACGCGTCGCCGAGCTGATCGAGGACGTCGGTGGCGATCCGGTGGAGCCGGCATTCGTCGACAGGCTCTCGGCCGCGCGATCGAACCTCGCCGACGAGGGAGATGGCAGACGAGTCTGGGAACGGCGCGTGCTGCCCGCGAAGATCGACCCTGCGAAGGTGGGCGCCCACGTCGCCGTGCTCACGCTCGTCGAGCCAGGTGCGGCGAAGAGCTTCGACGTCTACGGCTATCACGTCGACTTCATCGATCGGATGGAGCGCCGCAGCGGGCGCGCGCGGATCGTGGCGGGCACGGTGCGTGTGCGATCGCGCCTGACGGAGGGCACGACCGCCCTCTGCTTCGCCGGGCTCCACCTCGGCGAGCAGCACGTCACCGGCGGCGTCCGGCTACCGCCGGCGGACTCTGACTGGTCGCAGATCGTCGACGAGCTGTCGAGCGCGCTCCAGATCGCTGACGTGTTCGCTGCCCAGCGCGCGGTCGATCGTCACTTTCCCGGAGCGCAGCTCTCGCTGTCGGCCCTGCTGCCGGGCAGTCGCGAGCGCGTGCTGTCGGCGGTGCTCGGCGATGTGATCGCCACGGCCGAGGCCGAGCTCTCGTTGGCGTTCGATACCCAGGCGCCGCTGATCCGCTGGCTGGTCGCGCACCAGCTCCCGGTGCCGGACGTGCTGCGCACCACCGTCCAGGCTGCCCTCCATCGGCGCGTGCTGGTGAACCTGCGAGCGGCGGATCCGAGCTTCCAGCAGCTGCGAGATCACATGGCCGAAGCCGCGCTCGTCCAGGTCAACCTCGACACGCCCGAGATCGCGCTCGCGGCGAGCGAGGGGCTCCGGCGGCTGATCGATCGCCTCATCGTCACCGATGGCGAGCTCGATCCGCATGCGCTCGAGACCGTCGCACGCGCCGCCGACGTCGCGTCACGCATGAAGAGCGCGGTCGATCTGTGGTTCGTCCAGAACGCGACGTTCCGGCTGATCGAGCGGCTGCCGGCGCTGCGCCGGCGCGGGCACGCGGGCGAGGCCAAGGCGGCGCGACTGGCGGCCGACCTCGAACGGCTCGCTGGCGCGCTCGGGCTCGCCGTACCGCCCTGACCTCGTGGTGGCCGGCACGGCTATTCGTGCGTGGTATGTAGGGGGCGATGTTCGCTGACCTCGCCGCCGATACCGCGGTGCGCGCCGACCCCGAAGTCCCGGGGCGCTTTCATCTCCGGCTGCCGGATCACTGGGATTACCTGCTGCCCTCGGGCGGCACCGTGATGACGTGCGCGTTGCGAGCCGCCGAGGCGGCCCTGGGCGATCCGCTGCTCCGGCTGGCCTCCGCGACCACGATGTTCTGCACGCCGGTAAACCCAGGCCCGCTCGTCGCCGACGTGGTCGTCCTCCGCCGCGGCGGCAGCACCGCCCAGCTCAGGGTCGCGCTCCGTCACGGCACGCACTCGCCGACTCGCCGGCTGTCGAAGACGACAGCTCGAACAACCCGCACACGCGGTTCCGGTTCTACCGCCAGCTCGAGTGTCGGATCGCCGAGGGCGACAGGTTCTGGGCCGCGAGCTTCGAAGCCGGACCGGCGCGATACTCTCGGTGGCTGCGCTACCGAGTGCCGCAACGTGATGCGCAAGGCCGGCTCGATCGGCTCGCGCTGCCACCGCTGATCGACACCATGCCGACGGCGCTGCATCGCGCGATCGGTCCCGGACCGTATCGGTTCTACGCGCCGAGCCTCGATCTCACGAGCTATGTCGTCGATGACACCACGCGCGAGTGGCTGCTCGTCGCCGTGACCGTGCGGCGCGCGCGCGCGGGCTGGGCGATCGCCGACGCCGAGATCTGGGACGACGAGGGCAGGTTCATCGCCTACGGGAGTCAGGCCATGTATCTCCAGGGCCTTGCCGGCGAGCCGCCCGTCGTCGACGCGTCGAACCGGTGACGCCGAGCGTGACGTACATCGCCGTGTAGTCCGAACGCCTACCAGGCGCGGCGCAATCACGTGCGCTACAGTCCGGCCACGATGCGCCGGTACCTCCTCGCGATCGCGATGATTGGCTGTGCCAGCGGCGGGAGGCCCGGGAGCGAGGTCGATGCCAATGGCGGCGACGGCAACCGACCGGTCGATGCCGACACCTGCGGCGAGCCCGGCCAGCTTCCCTGCGATGCAGTCTATGTCGCCAAGTCGGGCAGCGACTCGGCGACCGGCGGCAAGACCGCGCCGCTCAAGACGATCGCCGCGGCGATCGCGATGGCCGGCCGGCTGCAGCCGACGCGGTCGGTGTTCGTGCAGGCGGGCACGTACTCCGAGACGATCACGATGTCACCGGGCGTCGATGTCTACGGCGGGTTCGACGAGTCGTGGGCGCGCAATCCCTCGGTCACCACCACGATCGCGGGCGGTTCGCCGGCGGTCCGGTTCGAGGCGATCACCGTCCCGACCAAGCTCGATGCGGTCTCGGTCACGAGCAGCGATGGCGTGAGCTTCGGCGACAGCTCGATCGGGATCGCGATCACCTCATCGCAGCTGATCGAGTTGCACGACGTCAGCGTGTCGCCGGGCATCGGCGCGGCTGGCGTGGATGGGAGTCCCGGCGCCAACGGGGCGAACGGCACCAACGGCACCGGCGGCCAGCCCGGCTGCGAGGACTCAGGGATTGGTTGCTCCTCGTGCCCTCGCCCGGTGGGCGGGGGCGGCGGGACGTCGGCCTGCGGGCGCAGCGGTGGGCGAGGTGGCGACGCTGGCTACGGCGGCAGTGGCGGGAGCGCGGGCGCCCCGGGTGCGGGGCCATCCGCGGGTGGTTCAGGCGCATCGGCCTCGCGCGGCGTTGGATCTGAGGGAGCGTTCGGCTCGACCGGATTCCCCGGCCCGCAGGGCATCGGCGGCGCCGAGGTGGGCACGTTCTCCGGCACGAGCTACGTCCCCGCGAGCGGCAGCAACGGCGTCAACGGCGTCAACGGCAACGGCGGCGGTGGCGGTGGCGGCGGTGGCGGCGGCACGACCAACTGCGATTCGTACGGCTCGTCGGGTGGGGGCGGTGGCGGCGGCGGTTGCGCCGGCACGGCCGGCACTGCTGGCGGTGGTGGCGGCGGCTCGTTCGGGGTCCTCGCGGTCGACTCGGATGTCGTGATCAAGTCCTCGACGGTGACCGCGAGTCGTGGCGGCAACGGCGGTCGCGGTGGGCTGGGCGGCATCGGGGGAACCGGCGGCACGGGTGGGCCGGGTGGCCCGTACGGCGGCAACGACGAGCAGGATGACGGCGGCAACGGTGGCGCGGGTGGCGTGGGTGGCTTCGGCGGTGCAGGAGGCTCCGGCGGTGGCGGTGGCGGTGGTCCGTCGGCCGCGCTCGTCTGCGTCGGCACCACGACGATCACCGTGCCGCAGTCGATGCTCGTCGCCGGGACCGCCGGCACGGGCGGGTCGGCACCGGTCCACGCGGGCGCCAACGGCACGTCTGCCAACGCGATCGGCTGCTCGTTCTTCTGACCCCAGGGCTTACAGCCAACCGCGACGCCGGAACAACCAGAGCTGGATCCCGACACCGACGACGAACATCCCGCACAGCACCCAGAACGCCCAGTCGTCGTGCTGAAACGGGATCCCACCGACGTTGACGCCGAGCAGCGCGCAGACGAAGCCGAGCGGCAGGAACACCGCGGTGACCATCGAGAGCACGTAGAGCCGCTGGTTCGTCATCTCGGTCAGCCGTGAGGCGAGCTCCTCCTGGGTGACCGCGGCGCGGTCGCGGGCGGCATCGAGCTCCTCGACGGTGCGCATCATCCGGTCGGCCGCCTCGACCATCTCGTTGCGGTGGGAGCCGTCGAACCAGGGCAGCGTGATCGCGGCGAGCTTCGTCAGCGCGTCGCGCTGCGGTGCGAGGAACCTGCGCAGCGCGATCGCGCGCCGTCGGTGATCTGCGATCCGCGACCGCAGGTCACCGCCGCGCTGCTCGGTGACCACTTGATCTTCGAGCGCGGCGATCGCGTCGCCGAGCGCGTCGACGCGTGCGGACACGTTGTCGACGACCCGATCGACGAGTCGCACGATCAGGTTGCCGGCATCGCGGGGGCCCCGGCCGGCCTCGACGTCCGCGGCGAGCGCCTTGAGTGACCGCGACACCCGGTGGCGCATCGTGATGATGCGCTGCGGCTGGATCCACGCTCGGATCGAGATCATGTCCTCCGGCTCGGCACCCGGGTTGACGTTGATCCCTCGCACGATCAGCAGCAGGTCGGTGCCGTGGGACACCGCGCGTGGCCTGGGATCGTGGTCGAGCAAACCTTCGCGGAATACCGGGTCGATGCTGGAGCGTTGGTCCAGCCACGTCGCGGAGTCCGCGACCGAGTAGTCGAGGTTGATCCACAGCACGCCATCGTCTGGCTTCCAGCGTCCGACGCCATCCCAGTCGAGCCGCGTGCCGCCGCCCCGGCCATCCAGCAGGTACGCGTCGAGCAGACCGGACTCGGGTGGGGACATGCCGCGCGGTTGTACCCCAAGGGCGCTGGCTCGCGTGGCCGCTCGCTGGCGTAGTACGGTCGCCCTGGTGGTGGTTCGGCTGCTCTGCGCGCTGGTGATCGCGGTGTCGGGGTTGGCGCGCGCCGACGAGCCCGTCGCGCAGCCCGTGCGCGACGACGACCTGATCGACGTCTCCCTCGCGATCCCCGATGCCGTGATCGACCTTCGGTATGCGACGAAGGACAACTTCACCGGCGAGGCCATGTACCCGGTCGCCCGGTGCAAGCTGAGGCGCGCGGTCGCCACCCGCCTCGCGAAGGTCGCGGCCGCGCTCCGCGCGCAGGATCGCCGGCTGCTTGTCTGGGACTGCTATCGCCCGGTGTCGATCCAGCATCGGCTGTGGGGCAAGGTCCCCGACGAGCGCTACGTCGCGAACCCGAAGACCGGCTCGCGGCACAACCGCGGCGCGGCCATCGATCTCGCGCTCGTCGACCAGGCCGGCAAGCCCGTCACGCTACCCACGAAGTTCGATGAGTTCTCGACGGCCGCACATCGCGATCACGCGCTCGCGGGCAAGCGAGGCGTCGAGGCGCGGCGACTTGCGGCCGCGATGATCCGGGCCGGGTTCGAGGGGATCGCGACGGAGTGGTGGCATTTCGACGCACCCGAGAGCGGGAAATACGCGCTCTCGGATGCTGCGCTGTAGCGAGTTATTCCTCGCACTCGCAGACCGCCGGGAACGCCGTGTTGCACTTGTCGGTCTCGATCTCCGTCGCCGAGATCCCGGCGACGCAGTCCTGCCCACCCTGCGTGTCGTCGGGCTCGCCGGGCGCCCAGGGCAGGAAGATCTGCGGGAGGTTCTTCACGTTCACGAAGATGTTCTCGACGGCGGCGTCGCTGATCCCGACCCAGAAGTTGCCGGCGCCGTTGAACGTCGCGAACGCCTGGAGCTCCGCGGCGTCGTCGGGGATCGCGAGGTAGGCGGCGGCCGGCGCGGTCGCGAGGCACGCGGCCTGCGAGGCATCCCAGTTGCCGGCTGGCAGCAGCTTGTAGCGATGGCCGGCAGCTCCCCCGGTGAGCTGGAGGTAGCCGCTGGGGCAGTTGCCGACCGGCACATCGCTGGCATCTACAAGCGCCATCGGTGCGTCGATCTCGACGCTGGCATCAGGGCCGCCGCCTCCGCCCGGCACACAGCTGTTCGCGAGCCCCCCGCCGGCGGAATCGCCGAACCGTTGCATGCTGCCGGCGCAGCTCGAGTCCGCGACGCTGCAGAACCCGATCGCCTCGCATTGCCCGGCCGCGCCGCAATCGGCATTGGTATCGCACCGGAACTCGGTCTGACGCAGACACCCCGCGCCGAAGCCGAGGCCGACGCCGAGGCCCCCGCCGAGGGCCAAGACGAGAATCACCGAGCCTCCGCGTGATGACCGCATCAGAACCGTCCTATCCAGGTGACGAGCCCCCCACGACCGGTCGGGACCATGCCGACGCCGCCCGACGATGCTCCGCTGTCCCGCATCAGGTAGCGCAGGACGCCCGCGCTGAACAAGGCGGCGCCTCCGCCGATGAGCCCGATCGAGTAGGCGCGCTTCGCGTGGGCGTTCTCGACCTGATACTCGTACTGCGCGAGCGTCGGCGCGGTTTCGGCTGCATCGAGGTCAGACACCGCGCCGCGATAGATCGCGACCCCGAGGACGGCCGCCAGCGTGCCACCGATCACGAGCGTGTCACCAAGCGCATCCTTGAACCATGGCGTGCCGCGCGTGCCGCGCGTGCCGTGATCGCCGCGGGCCGACTGCGGCGCAAACGCCGGCTCGTCGTGCTCGGCGGGCGGCGGCGGGACAGGGTCCGGCGGGCGCACCGGCTCCGGTTTCGGCTCGGGCTCGGGCTTCGGCTCGGGCTGGGGCTCCGGCTTCACCTCGGCTTTGGGTTCGGGCTTTGGTGTGGGCTCGGGCTCGGTCGTCGCGGTCTTGCAGGCCGCGATCGCCTGCGCGACGACCGGCTTGGCCTGCGGATCCTTGGAGACCGCGAGGAACTTCTCGTAGTACGAGATGGCGTCGCTGCACTTGTCGAGCTTGCCGTAGAGCTGGGCGATGCCGAACAGCAGATCGGGCTGCGGGTCGAGCTTGTACGCAGCCCGCAGCTCGGTGAGCGCGACCTCGAACTTGCCGTTCTGGTGCGCCTTCATCGCCTTCGCCACGTGGGCTTTGGCGGCTTGTTTGGGTCCCGCATGGAGGCTCGAGGCCGCGAGCAGGGTCACGATGAATGCCAAGCGTCCGCATGTGGTCTGCATCGTCACTTCTTCTTGAGGAATAGCGCGTCGGGATCCCACGCTGGAGGCTTGGTGGGCTTGGTGGGCTTGGTCGTACGCGTCAGCTTGGCGGGCTTGACCGCCGGCCTGGTGACAGGTGGCTTGCGGAGGATCGGCCTGGGCGCCGGCGGCTTCGCCGGCTCGGTGACCTCGGGCTCGGTCGGCTTCGCCGCGGCCTCGATCGGCGGCGGCGTGACCGCGACCTCGGTCGGCGGCGGCGTGACCGCGACCTCGGTCGGCGTCGGCTTGTTCGTGATCTCGCTCGGCGGCGGCGTGGGCTCGCTCGGCGGCGGCGTGGGCTCGCTCGGCGGTTGTTTGGCGACCACCGGTGGCGGTTCGGCAGGCGGCGGGTCCGGATCAGGTTGCGCCGGTGTGGCGGCGGCCTTCATGTCGAGCTGCACGGGCTCTGCGGGGCGACCGACCTGGCTCGACGGGTTCATCACGAGGACCACCGCGATGGCGAGCGCGAAGGCGCCGAGGCCACCCGCGACGAGCCACGACCGAGCGAGCCGCCCGCGGGGGCCGTCTCCGACCGCCGTTGCACGGCGCGGGCGGATGCCTTCCTTCGGCAACGGGCTGACGATCATGGTTGGCTCGCGATCGTGCGAGACGGACCTGATCGAGGAAACCGTTGATGCGGCGTGCGAGGCGCTGAGACGCTGGACGGACGGCGGCGGCGGGAGCGGCGAGGCGTCCGCCTTGTCGTCGATCTCGGTCGGTACCCCGGCGGGCTCGGGCGCGGGCGGGGCGGGGGGAGGCGATGCGCTGACCGGCGGTTGCCGCACGCCAGCCGGCGGGGGGCTCGCCGCACGCGTGGCGGCATCGGCGGCCGGACGCGCGACTCCGAGGGATCTGATGGAGGGTATTGGCAGCTTGGGCTTGGCCACCGGAGGGTGCACGAGGTCGAGTCCGTTCGAGATCGCGGTCAGGCGCGCCTGCTCGATCAAGCAGCCACGCGTCATCGAGACCGACTTCGGGATCTCGCGCTTGTCGAGCGCCTCGATCGGGATCGTGACCACGCCGGGCTCGGTCTTGTAGTCGTCGATTTCCGGGTGCAACGGCTCCTCGCCCATCCAGGGCTCGGGCCGCTCGCCGAACAGCTGCTTCATGTAGTCCGCGAGCGCTGTCGTCGAGGTGCGGAGCCGGGCCTGCTCGGCGAAGCCGTCGAGCGCGATCCGCATCTCGTCGGCGCTCTGGTACCGATCGCTCGGCTTGCGCGACAGCGCTTTCATGATGATGTCGCCGAGGGCCTTCGGGAGATCCGGCCGGTGCTTCGACGGCGGAGGGATGTCTCCGCTGATCACGGCACACATCGTGTGGAACTCGTTGGCGCCCTGGAACAGCCGGCGCACGGTCACCAGCTCGTAGAGCACGATGCCGAGCGCGAACACGTCGCTGCGGCGATCCAGCGGCTTGCCGGTGCACTGCTCGGGCGACATGTACGGGACCTTGCCCTTCAGCATCCCGACCTGGGTGTCGCTGGGCCCCACCGCCGCCTTCGCGATCCCGAAGTCCACGACCTTCACGTTGCCGTCGTAGGCGACGATGATGTTGCCCGGCGTGACGTCGCGATGGACGATCCCGAGCGGGCGGTGGTCCTGGCCCTTGTGCTCGTGGGCGTGGTGGAGCGCGGCGGCGACGGCGGAGATGATCGTGACGACATGCTCGATCGGCGGTCGCTCGCCGGACTTGCGGAGCTGCGAGAGCAGCCGTCGCAGATCTTCGCCGTGGACGTACTCCATCGCGAAGAAGTGCCGGCCGTCTTCCTGTCCGATATCGTGAACCTGAACGATGTTGTGATGATGGAGAGAGCCCGCCAGTCGAGCCTCGGTCACGAACATCTTCACGAACGCCGCGTCCGCCGAGTCCTCAGGGCGGAGGTGCTTGATGACGACGTGGCGCTCGAAGCCTTCGAGGCCGCGTGCCCGCGCGACCGACAGGTCGGCCATGCCACCCCTGGCGAGGTGCTTCACGACCTCGTATCGGCCGAGCATGGTCCCCGCAGGAAGCTCCGTCGTCACGTACTTCCAGTGGGCCAAACCCCAGCAAGAGTCGCAAGGTATTCTCTCGCAAAACGGTCAGCCGTGTAGCGCGGTGTGGGAGCCCAGGCCACCTACAGCTGACCAGTTCCTCCTCAGGCCGCGGTCAGCGTCTGCTCGCCCTTGTGCCAGTTGCACGGGCACAGCTCGTCGGTCTGCAGCGCGTCGAGCACGCGGAGCACCTCGGCCGGGTTGCGGCCCACCGAGAGGTCATTGACCGAGACGAACCGGATGGTGTCCTGGGGATCGACGATGAACGTCGCGCGGAGCGCCACACCCTCGTGCTTGTCGAGGATCCCGAGCGCCCCGGAGAGCTCGCGCTTGAGATCGGCGATCATCGGGAACGGCAGGTCCTTGAGGTCCGGGTGCTGGTTGCGCCACGCGAGGTGGACGAACTCGCTGTCGATGGAGACTCCGAGGAGCTGCGCGCCGCGGTCCTCGAAGTCCCGGTTCAGCTGGCCGAACGCGGCGATCTCGGTCGGACACACGAACGTGAAGTCCTTGGGCCAGAAGAAGTAGACCTTCCACTTGCCTGCGTACGAGGTGTCGGTGAGGTCGGCGAATTCCTTGCCGGGTTGCAGTGCGACGACGGCCTTGGCGGCGAACGATGGAAACTGGTCTCCGATGGTGAGCATCTCGAGTTCTCCTTGGTGGTGATGTTGGGACTACCGTGGTGCTCGGCATGTGATAAGTCCAATTGCGCAAATTGATTGGCGTGATAGGAATTGCCTATCATGGAGCGCCCGACGACCCGTCACCTCGAGAGCCTGGTCGCGGTCGCCGATCACGGCAGCTTCCGACGCGCGGCGACCTCGCTCGGCATCTCGCAGCCCGCGCTGTCGGCGCAGGTTCAGGGCGCGGAACACGCGCTCGGGGTCCAGGTGTTCGAGCGCGATCGTCGCAGCGTCCTGATCACGGCGGCGGGCGAGGACGTCGTGGGCCGCGCGCGCGAGGCGCTGCTTGCCATCGATGCGGTCAACGATGCGGCGCTCCGGCGCTCCGAACCGCTCGTCGGCTCGATCCGGCTCGGGGTCATCCCGACGATCGCGCCGTACTGGTTGCCCGCCCTGCTGCCAGCGGTCCGCACCAGGTTTCCGAAGCTGTCCCTGATGCTGCGCGAGGAGCAGACGCATCGGCTGCTCGCCCAGTTGACCGCCGGGCAGATCGAGCTCGCGATGGTCGCGATCCCGGTGCCCGGAGATCTCACGACTGCCCCGATCGCGCGCGAGTCGTTCGTCGTGGCGGCCCCGCGTGGCGCGAAGCTCGTGTCCAAGCGAGGCAAGGTGACCGAGAGCGATCTCGATCACGTCACGATGCTGCTCCTCGAGGACGGCCACTGTCTGCGCGATCAAGCGCTCGCGGTGTGCAGTCGCGGTGGTGCGGTCGAATCGATGGAGGTTCGCGCGACGAGCCTGCCGACTCTGGTCCAGATGGTCGCGGGCGGCCTTGGGGTCACGCTGCTTCCGGAGGCCGCGGCGGCGATGCTCGTGACCACGAAGGGGCCGGTCGCGCTCGGCGAATTCGCCCATCCTGCGCCCGGTCGCACGATCGGGCTCGCGTGGCGGACCTCGTCGGCGCGTCTGCGAGAGTTTCGGTTACTCGCCGAGACGATGCGCGCGGAGGCGGATCGGTTCCTCGCGCGACTTCGCCGGTAGCCGGACTTTCGCCGGTACACTACGACCGGCGTGAAGTGTCCGATCTGCGAAGTCGAGTGGCCGGCCACCGTGTCCTCGTGCCCGTGCGGCTACGCGTTCACGCTCGCGAGCCTGCGCCACGCGATCACCCGGTTGCGCGGCGCCCGGGCGTCGGCGATCACGCTCCAGGCCTGCGGCGTGATCACGCTCGCGACCGTGCTGCCGTGGCTCACGATCGTCAGCGGCGGGTCGAGCTGGATCATCGTCGCCACGATCCTGATCCCGATGCAGGCCGTCGGCGGGCTGACGATGCTCGCGCGCGGCAGCGCGAGACTTGCGACCGCCACGCGCCAGCTCCGCGCGGCCAAGCAGCTCGCGCAGCTGCCGGTCGCCCGCGTGATCGAGTAAGCCCTTCGGGTCCGGACCTCGTGGCCTCAGCGTCACCGCTCGTGCGGTCGGCGCTTTCCGGGCGCGGAAGGAGCCGAGTGAGTTCAGGAGGATACGAGATTCTATGTTGACACTGTTCGTGACAGTGTTACATAGGGGACGTGGATGGACAGTGGACACTCTCGGAGCTCGTGGGGGAGGTGGCGGCGCGGATCACCGCGCTGCCAGCGCCCAGGAACGGGCAGGTTCGCGCCATCCCCGATGACCGAACCGTTCGTTACTACGGGACGATCGGCTTGCTCGATCGGCCATCGGCGATGCGTGGCCGGACGGCGCTCTACAGTCGGCGGCACCTCGCCCAGGTGGTCGCGATCAAGCGGCTGCAGGCGATGGGGCGCAGCCTCGCCGAGATCCAGGTGCTGTGGCCGACGCTCGATGACCTGACGCTGTCGCGGATGTCGGGCGTCGAGCTGCCTGCCGGACGCTCGATCGCGCCCGCGCGGCGTGAGTTCTGGAAGCGCGAGCCGGTGGAAGTCTTGCCGCACGCTCAGCCCTTCGCAGCTACCGCGGCGCCGATCACGCCGCCGCCCGTCGAGCTCCGCATCGAGCTCGCGCCCAACCTCGTGCTGTCGCTCTCGGTCACCGACGAGAGCATCGCGATTTCACCCGCCGACATCCGCGCGATTCGCGCGGCTGCGGCACCGCTCGTCGCCGAGCTGGCACTTCGTCAGCTCACCCCGCACCCTGAAGGAGAACCCGCATGACTGCACTGCCGATGGTACTGATGACCGATGAGGAGGTGGCCGGGTTCGGCCGCAACAGCGACGCGGGCTTCGGCGCGCTGCAGACCGCACGCGGGCTGTTGCCGCTGGTGGCCATGGAGGTCGAGGCGCGCGTCACTGGCGTGATCGCGGCGATCGAGCTGGCGCAGACCTTCGTCAACACCACCGGCACCGCGATCGAGGCGACGTATGTGTTTCCGCTGCCGGACCGGGCCGCGGTCCACAAGTTCCGCATGGAGGTCGCGGGCCGGGTGATCGAGGGTGTCATCGAGGAGCGCGGGGCAGCGCGCGAGCAGTACGACGAGGCGATCGCGCGGGGCCATCGTGCGGCAATCACCGAGGAGGAGCGGCCCGGGGTGTTCACGCTGCGGGTCGGCAACCTCCTGCCTGGCGAGCTGGCCACGGTGCGGCTGTCGCTGGTCGGCCCGCTCCCGGTCGACGACGGCGAGGTCACGTTCCGGTTTCCGCTCGTCGTGGCGCCGCGCTACATGCCCGGCGCGGCGCTCGGCGGCGACCAGGCAGGGCTCGGCACGGCGCTCGACACGAGCCTCGTCCCCGATGCCTCGCGGATCTCCCCGCCCGTGCTGTTGCCGGGCTGCCCGAACCCGGTGCGGCTCGGGCTGCGGGTGGTGCTCGGCGACCACGCGATCCATGGCGTCTCGTCGAGCCTCCACGCGATCACGACGAGTCGTCTCGATGCCCAGGTCATCGAGGTCCAGCCGGGCGAACGGCTCGATCGCGACTTCATCCTGCGCTGGCGGCTCGACACCGCGGCGTTGCGAACCACGCTCGTCTGCGCCGACGACGAGGGTGGTCAGGAGGGCACGTTCCTGCTCACCCTCGTCCCGCCGAGCACGCGCGCGATGGCGGCCAAGCCACGCGACATCGTGTTCGTCATCGATCGATCCGGCAGCATGGGCGGCTGGAAGATGGTGGCGGCCCGGCGTGCCGCGGCCCGGATGATCGACACGCTGACCTCGCGCGACAGGTTCTGTGCGATCGCGTTCGACGACACCGTCGACCTCCTGCCCGAGGCCCAGCTCGTCGACGCCACCGATCGCAATCGCTACCGTGCCGTCGAGGCGCTCGCCAAGGTCGAGGCGCGCGGTGGCACCGAGCTGGCGGATCCGCTTCGCCGCGCCGCCACCATGCTCGCGGGCGGTCACGATGACCGCGAGCGCGTGGTCGTGCTCGTCACCGATGGCCAGGTCGGCAACGAGGACCACATCCTGCGCGAGCTGGTACCGCTCCTGAGGTCGGTGCGGATGTTCACCCTCGGCATCGATCAGGCGGTCAACGCTGCGTTCCTGCGCCGGCTCGCGGCTGCCGGCGGGGGGCTGTGCGAGCTCGTCGAATCCGAGGATCGGCTCGACGCGGTGATGGCGAAGGTGCATCGCCGGATCGGCACGCCGATCGCCACCGAGCTCGTGCTGCGCGGGGCTGGACTGGACCTCGAGGTCTCGTCGGTGGCGCCGAACAAGCTCCCCGACATCTACGCTGGCGCGCCGGTCACGATCCTCGGACGCTACCGCGGCTCCGCCGGTGCCAGCGCGACGATCGAGATCGATGGCACGAGCCTCGGCGATCCGCTGCAGCTGCGAATCACCCGCGAGGCCGGGGCGCCGCGCGCGGCGTCGTGGCTCGCCGCGAGCTGGGCGCGCGCGGCGATTCGCGATCGCGAGGACCAGTACGCGGCAGGCGCGCGCGACGGGCTCGAGCACGAGATCGTGAGCCTGTCGAAGCGCCACGGCGTGCTGTCGCGCTTCACCGCATTCCTGGCGATCGATCGGAGCTCCATCGCGAACCCCGGCGGCCAACCACGCCAGGTGTTGCAGGCCGTCGAGCAACCGGCCGGCTGGGACGCTGATGCCCGCCGAAGTGGGGGTGGTGGCATGCAGCGATCTCGCCCGATGATGTCGGCATCGATCGCCCCGTCGGCACCGATGTGGCGGCCCACGAGCGGGCACGCGGCGATGCCACGTGCTCCCAGCCCGGCTCCACGCGCCCAGGCAGCGGGCGTGCGAGCGTCGGACAGTGCGCCCGTGCCCTCGGCGTCCGCGATCGACGCGCTGAGCGAGGACTACCTCGGTTCGCCGGCCAGCAGCGCAGGCTACGCACCGCCAGCCGAGCGCGTGAAGGAGCAGCGCGAGGAAGCGGCGTCTCCGCGCGCGGTGAGCTCGGCATACCTGGTGCAGCTCGGCGCGCTGGCACGCGAGCTCGACGCCCAGGGGCGCGGTCGTGCGGATGCCGCCGCGATCCGGTTGCTACGGCAGCGGCTGACCGAGTGGGTCGAGGACCTGCGCTCCGTCGGTGGTCAGGACGAGCTCGCGGTGGCGGTCGAGCACCTCGTGCAGCGGCTGTCGGCGGCCCTCGTGCTCGGCACCGATCTCGCGAGCGAGAGCGTCACGGTCGCAGCCGAGCTCGCGAAGCTCGCCGCCGGAA
>JAGSPR010000169.1 GCA_018262455.1 Deltaproteobacteria bacterium
ATCACCGGGAAGTTGCGCAGGATCGCCTTCTTCTTCTGCGTCAGATCATGGATCGCCACGATCACCAGCAGCCCGAGGACCCCGATGCCGATCCATGCCCATGTCGACATGGACGGCATAGTAACCGCGCGCCTGACTATTCGCCGGACCAGAACCGGATCTTGCCGGTGTCCATGTGGACGAACCCGCTGCCGAGGTAGAGCCCGACGCCGCCGATCTTCTGGGCCTTGGCCCACGCCTGGATCTGGAGCGTGCGGGACTGGCTCTGCGGCGGGATGTAGAAGTCGACCGCATTGCCATGCGTGTGCTCGCTGTCGCGCGCGACCTGGTGACCCTTCTTGCGCAGGATCAAGTTGTACTTGGGATGCCGGAAGCCCGAGACCACCGTGATCGTCGGGCTCTTGAAGGTCTGCGCGGCCGCGACGAGGAGCTTGATCAGGCGCGGCTCCATCTTGCTCGGCGAGTTGGTGAAGTGATCGCGCAGGAATCGATCGATCGTCGCCTGGCTCGGGGTCAGGCCGGGCTCGACGGCCAGCCACTCGTTGGTCCAGCCGTTGTAGAGGTTGACCAGCTTCGCAGGCTGCGCACCCGGAGCCGGCACCGCGCCGTGCTGGGTGGACTTGCCGGTCCGCTCGCGGTCCTTCTTCGACACGTTCGCCGGGTCCGGATCGGCGTGCGCGGCCGACCCCAGCAGCGCCGTGACGACCGCCACGCCCACCACGAAGCCGGCACGCGTCATGACGAAGCGCGACCTCGCAGCTGGATGAGCGCGTCGGCGGGCAGCACTTCGTTCAGCGATCCGGACCGGAAACCCGCCAGGTCGAGCGCGACGTACGCGAAGCCGAGCTGCTTGCCGAGCGCGACGATCTGCTCGCGGACCTCCATCACGCGCGGCAGCTCGGCGGCTTCGATCTCGAGCCGGGCGATCGTGTCGTGGAAACGGACGCGGAGCTGGCGAAACCCGAGCGCGCGCAGGCCGTCCTCGAACGTATCGACCCGGCGCAGCCGATCCGGCGTGATCTGGGTGCCATACGGGAACCGCGATGACAGGCACGCGAGCTGCGGCTTGTCCCACGTACGCAGCCCGAGCTCGCGGGAGCTGGCGCGCACGTCGGCCTTGCTGAACCCGGCCTCGACCAGAGGCATCCGCGCACCGCGATCACGCGCGGCGGCGATCCCCGGCCGGACGTCCCCCAGATCGTCGAGGTTGGTGCCGAGCGCGATCGGGGCGCCGCCGAGTCGATCGGCGATCGGCTGCGCGATCTCCATCAGCTCGGTCTTGCACAGCGCGCAGCGGTGCGTCGGGTTGTCGGCGAAGCCCGGCACCTCGAGCTCGTGCGACTCGATGACATGGTGGCGATCGCCCAGGCCGAGCTCTGCGGCGAACGCCCGGGCATCGGCGATCTCCGACAGCGCCATGGTCTGCGAGACCGCCGTCACGGCGTGGCAGCGGTCACCCAGCGCATCGGCCGCGACCTTCAGCAGGAACGCCGAATCGACACCGCCCGAGAATGCCACGACGACTCGGTCGTAGCCGGCGAGGGTGGCGTGCAGCGTGGCGAGCTTTCCCATCGGGTCATCGTCCTCTACGACACAGGCTAGCGCACTCGCTTGCGGAGGTCGATCGCCCAGCGCGGACCGTGCGAGGATCCCACGTCGGGGAGCCGGGCGGCGCCCAGCACCTCCTGCCCCCACTCGGCGGCGCTGCGGGGCAGGTTCTTCACCGCCGGTTCGTGGTCGACCACGACGCGCAAGGTCGCCCCGATCGGCAACGCCTCGAGGGCGAGCTTGGTGCGCACGAACGTGAACGGGCAGACCTCGCCGCACAGATCGAGGGTCGATCCGGGCTCACCAGGTGACGACCTGACCGGCGGCAAAGACGAGGGTGACGAGCTGGTCATGATCGATGGGTCCGGGGGGCAGGGGAGGCGTACCATGGTCGGCGAGCGCCAGCCGGTCGAGTTGCACGACCCAGTCGTGGTCCGCGATCGCGCCCGCCGGAGCCGCCGTCCGCACGAGGTGCAGCCGGATCCTCACGTCCAGACCTCGACGACATCGGCGCGCGCGAGCGCCGGGCCGAGCTCGCCGCCGATCGTCCCGGGCGAAGCGGGCGGCGAGCTGACCGTGTGGCCGAACGAGCGCAGCGTCGCCGCCGCTCGCTCGGCGAGTGGCGTGAGCAGCGGTCCGTCGATGAACACCTCGACGTGGGCACCTCTCAGCGTGAGCCCGAGCGCCGCGCGCAGCGCCTCGGCCTGGCGGTGTGGATCGACGGTGCGCGCGAGCACGAGGATCGTCATGTGAACGCCACCACGCGATCCGCCGTCGCCAGCACCGCGGCGTGATCATCCTGGCTGCCGCGCTCGATGCCGTCGACCAGCGTCAGGCCCACGGCGCTGTTCGAACACGCGGTGAGCTCGCAATCGGCGTCGAGCAACTCCTGCGCGAGGAGTGGGTTCGTGGCGAGGGCGGAGCACCCAGCATCCATCGCGAACATCGCGACCTCGTGTCGCGCGCGGCGGGCGGCGAGCGCCAGGGCGACCGCGTGGCCGAGGTCGGCGGCAGTCGCGAGCACGATGCCGAGCTTCATGGCACGCTCCAGCGCGCGATCTCGACGTGATCTCGGGCGTCCGCTGACCACGCAAACTGCGCTGCCTCGACGACCCCTCGGGCGGTCACCCCGATGACGAGGTGCTGGACGGGATACGCGGGACCGTGTGCGAGCGCGCGATCGACGTCGGAGAAGTACGCGCGACCGTTGGTGTGGGAGTGGTAGACGATGCGCGCGGGGCGTGGACCGTCGAAGCTCCTCGCGAACTGCAGCAGCTCGCCACCTGCGATCACGAAGCCAGCATCGGCGTCCCGCCGCGGTTCGGTCGGGTGCACGCCATCGCGCTGGGCATTGCGGCACGTCACGACCGCATCGACCGTCGCGGCTCCGATGGGGCCGACGAGGTAGCCACAGCACTCGTCGGGATGCGCGGCGCGGGCGTGTGCATAGATCCGCTCGAGCAGATCGGCCGAGATCCGAACTGCCTGGCTCTGCATCGTCGCGCTCGTCATCTCGGCTGGCTCGTTCACTGGTGGTTGGCGACGTTCGCCATCCAGGCCGTCGCCGCGATGCCGCCCCGCCAGAACGCGAGCGCGGTGTCGTCCCCCGCGACCGAAGGCCACCACAGCGGACGAGGGGGCAGGCGGACGTCGTGTGCTCGGTCGAGGTCGTCGCGCGTGAGCGTGGCATCGGGCCCGAAGACCCCGAGGCTGGCGAGCTGGGCGTCGGTCGCACCTCGCAGCACGACCGTGCCGACCCCACCCGCAGCCAGGTAGCACGCTGCGATCAGCGCCGCCGCGTCGCCGTCGCGGAGGTCGACCCGCGCGGCGGATTCGAGGAGCGCCGTCTGGCCGAGCCCTCCCACATCGGGCAGCAGGATGTGCCGCGCATAGCGCCGCACTTGTTCGTCACGCACCCGAGCCTCCGGCGATCGCCGGCACGATGGCGATCTCGTCGCGATCGCCTATCGCGGTGTCGAGCCCGGCAAGTGCACCGATGTCCTCGGAGCCGACGAAGATGCGGATGAACGGCTTCACCATGCCCGTGCCGTCGAGCACGCGGGATGCGATGCCGGGATGCCGGCGCTCGAGGTCGGCGATGGCGTCGCGCACCGTGGTCGCGGTGGTCTCGATGTCGGAGTTGCCGCCGGTGAAGCTACGCAGCGCGCTGGGGACTCGGATGCGCGGCATCACGGGCCCTCCGCGACGCGGATCGGCGTCGCGATCGGTGAGATCGGTGCACGCGCACAGGCCGGGCAGCCCGGGCGCGGCACGAACCGGACGACCCGTGGCTCGGCGACCGCTCGCACATCATCGAAGGCAAGCAGCGCCCCGGCGAGGCTCCGATCACCACCCACGAGCCCGAGGCCGATCGCCGCAGCGACCCCGCCGATCGCCCCGACCACCGGACCGAGCACGCCGGCATCGGCGCAGCTTGGCACCTCGGCGGGCTCCTCGAACAGGCAGCGGTAGCACGCCACCCCCGGCGCCCCTGCCATCACGTTGCCGCCGTAGCGCAGCGCGGCCGAGATCACGTAGAAGCGCCCGTTCTCGACCGCCCAGTCGGCGACCGCGAACTTGGTGGCTGGATCGTCGCTGGCATCGACGACGAGGTCCGCATCGCTCGTGTGGTCGTCCGCTTCCTCTGGCCGCCAGCGGGAGACCACGCCCCGCGCGGCGCCTCCGCGTGCGACCACCAGCCCGGCGAGCCGCGTCGCCTTGGGTTGGCCCAGATCCGCGACGGTGAACTGGATCTGGCGATGCAGGTTCGACAGCTCGACGACATCGTGATCGACGATCGTGAGCTCGATCCCGGCCGCGCCAAGCGCCAGCGCGATCGGCCCGCCGAGCCCGCCAGCACCGACGATGGTCGCGCGCGACGTCATGCCGCGTTCTTGCCGCACAGCTTGCATCGGCCGTCGGGCGCGATCACACCGACGCAGGCGCCATCGGGGCACAGCTTGCGATTGTCGCCCAGCGCTTCGGCGATGGCGACCGGCGCGAGCGCGCTGGCCGCAGCTTCGAGCTGCCGCTCCTCATCGGGCTCGACGTCGTCGTTGTCGTCGTCGTCATCTTCGCCCTCATCCTCCTCGTCGTAGTCTTCCTCGTCTTCCGACGCGTCGTCCTCATCATCGGCGACCTCGTCGCGATCTTCTTCGTCGCCCGGATCGTCGTCCTCGTCATCATCATGGTTGCGATGGTCGGCGGTCTCGAGATCGTGGTCCGGTTCGCTCCTGGCACCACCCGCCATGCCGGCTGGCCGGCCGCAGACCTTGCACTTGCCATCGGCACCGATCAGGCCGATGCACGCGCCGTCGGAGCAGACCTGGCGCTCGTGCCAGCCGGCGGGCTCGCCGATCGTGGCCGGCGCCGACGGCGTGATCGCCTCGGGCACGTCGGCAGCGTCGGCAGCGTCGGCAGCGTCGGCGTCGGCGTCGGCGTCGGCGTCGGCCTCGTCGGCGGCGTCGCCGGGCTCGGGCCGGTCGACGAGCCCCCGCTTGCGTTCGTCGCCCCAGTTGGGCGCCGCGCGGCCGCAGACCTTGCAGGTGCCGCTCGGTCCGATCACTCCGACGCAGCTACCGTCGGAGCACAGCTGTCGTTGATCCCACTTGTCGACGCTCATGCTTCACCGACGAGCACCGCGAACAGATCGGGTGCGAGATAGAAGGTCAGATCGACATCTCCCAGGCGGAGCACCATCTGCGAGGTCAGCGGGCGCTCGCGACGAGCTTCGAGGATGTCGCCGCGCAGCCAGCTGCCGTTCTTCGACCCCGCATCCGCCACGACCCAGTCGGTGGCCAGGTGGCGCACGTAGGCGTGTAGCCGAGACACCGAGGCGTCCTCGATCACGAGGTCATTGTTCGAGATCCGGCCGATCGTGATCCGATCTGGAAACGACGCGTTGGGCTTCTTCACCAGGGGATAGATCTGCATCTCGAGCTCGGTGGCCAGCGGGGTGCCGATTGGCATCGTCTCGTCGCCCGCGTGCTGGCTGATGAGCCGCGTGCGATCCCGGTCGTCCGGCGGCGGTTTCGGTACCCGGAAGCGCACGAGGGCCGCCGGCGCCGCGGCGGCGAGGAATTCCTCCCTGCCGAGCGAGATCAGGTGCCGATAGTGGGCCCAAGCGTCCATCGAAGTGGGTATCGCGCACGGCTGGCTCGCCGGCAAGCGCTCCAGCGCACCTAAGTCTTCGTCGCAGCATCGATATCCGTCGATGATCTGGGTTTGACAGCTTGGAGTCGCGCGGGGTAAACGTGCCGGGCCATGTACGACACGTCCGATATCCGCAAGGGCCTCAAGGTACTCATCGATGGCAAGCCGTATACCATCACGGAGTTCCAGTTCGTGAAGCCCGGCAAGGGCGCGGCGTTCACGCGAACCAAGTTCAAGAACTTGCTCAGCGGCGACACGTTCGAGCGGAACATCCGGTCGGGCGAGAAGCTCGAGCCCGCGAACGTCGACCAGCGAGAGATGCAGTTCCTCTACAAGGAGGGCGGCGACCTCGTCTTCATGGACCAGACCAACTACGAGCAGGTGACGGTCAGCGCCGACCTGATTGGCGAGTCGGTCGACCTGATGAAGGACAACCTGCCGGTGACGGTGCTGTTCTTCAACGAGCGCGCGGTCGACGTGTCGCTCCCGACGTTCGTGTTCCTGGAGGTCACGGCCTCGGAGCCGGGCGTCCGCGGTGACACCAGCGGCAACGTCCAGAAGCCCGCGACGGTCGAGACCGGCGCGACCGTCGGCGTCCCGTTGTTCATTCGCGTCGGCGACATGATCAAGATCGACACGCGGACGCACGAGTACGTCGAGCGCGTCAACAAGTGACCCTGGTGCGAGGCCGGGTCCTCGCGATCGTTCCCCCTGGGGACGGTGAAGGAGACGCCGCCGGCGCTGTCGCGATCATCCGCTGCGAGCGTGGTGATGTACGGGTCGTCGCGGATCCGAGCTGGCACCCGGGCGATCTCGTCGACGCCGGGATCCGGGTCCGCGCCTACGATGGGCCGCCGTATCCCGGACCCTCGACCGAGGTCGCGCGGTTGCCGCGGGTGCGGATGACCATGCTCCAGCAACGCGCCGCGGCGCTGGCGTCGCTCCGTCGGTTCTTTGCCGATCGAGAGTTCCTCGAGGTCGAGACGCCGTTACTCGTCCCGAGCCCCGGGCTGGAGATTCATCTCGATGCGGTGGTCGCGGATGCCGGATACCTGATCACGTCGCCGGAGTACCAGATGAAGCGGCTGCTCGCGGCCGGCTTCGAGCGGATCTTTCAGGTCTGCAAGTGCTTCCGCGCGGGCGAGCGCGGCCCTCACCATGCGAGCGAGTTCACGATGGTCGAGTGGTACCGCGGGTTCACGGAGCTCGACGCGATCGTCCGTGACACCGAGGAGCTCGTCGCCCACGTCATCCGGTCGGTGAACGGCCTCGCGATCGCCCGGATCGCGGGCAGGTCGATCGACGTCACCCCGCCGTGGCCGCGGATGACGGTCCGCCAGGCGATGAGGCAGTGGGCCAACGTCGAGGTGATCGGCGACGAGCCGGCCGGCGTGCTCGTGGCCGCCGTGCGCGCCGCGGGCATCGAGGTCCCGGACGATGCGGCCTGGGACGACGCGTTCTTCACGGCATTCCTGGCGCGGGTCGAGCCCGCGATCGCCGAGCTCGATCGCCCGCTGATCCTCGAGGACTGGCCGGCGCCGCTCGCAGCCCTGGCGCGCCGCAAGCCAGATGATCCGCTCACCGCGCTCCGGTTCGAGGCCTATGTCGGTGGGCTCGAGCTCGCGAATGCATTCGGTGAGCTCACCGATCCCGTCGAGCAACGCGCGCGATTCGAGGACGATCAGCGGATTCGTCGCGAGCGAGGCCGTGCCGTGTACCCGATCGATGGCCGGCTGATCGCCGCGCTCGCCGAGGGGCTGCCACCTTCGGCTGGCATCGCGCTGGGGTTCGATCGCCTCGTCATGCTCGCGACCGGGGCCGAGTCGATCGATCAGGTGCTGTCGTTCACCGCGGCGGAGCTGTAGCGCCTCACGCGGGTGGCGAAGCCGCTCGCTGGCTGCCACGGGAGCCGGCGCCGCGACGGCGGGCTCGCTCGAGCAGCGGCTTCACGAACTGGCCCGTGTAGCTCGTCGCGATCTGTGCGACTTGCTCGGGCGTCCCGGCCGCGATGATCTCGCCACCCGCCGCGCCGCCCTCCGGGCCCATGTCGATGATCCAGTCGGCGGTCTTGATGACGTCGAGGTTGTGCTCGATCACGAGCACGGTGTTGCCCGTGTCGACGAGACGGTTGAGCACCTCGAGCAGCTTCTTGACGTCCCCGAAGTGCAGTCCCGTCGTCGGCTCGTCGAGCAGGTAGAGCGTGCGTCCGGTCTGAACGCGTGCGAGCTCGCGGGCGAGCTTCACGCGCTGCGCTTCGCCACCCGACAACGTCGTCGCGGGCTGGCCGAGGGACAGGTAGCCGAGCCCGACATCGACCATGGTCTGCATGATGCGATTGAGCTGCTTGTGGTGGCGGAACAGCTCGAGCGCCTCGTCGACCGGCGTGTCGAGGATCTGCGCGATGGTCTTGTCCTTGTAGGTCACGCGGAGCGTGGCGTCGTTGTAGCGCTTGCCCTTGCAGACCTCACACGTGACGAACACGTTCGGCAGGAAGTGCATCTCGACCTCGCGCACGCCGGCGCCCTCGCAGGCCTCGCAGCGCCCGCCGCCTTGCTTGGCGGACACGTTGAACGAGAACCTCCCGGCGGCGTAGCCATAGGTTCGGGCGGCCGGCACCTGCGAAAACATCTCGCGGATCAGATCGAACGCCTTGGTGTAGGTTGCCGCGTTCGACCGCGGGGTGCGGCCGATCGGCTGCTGGTCGATCACGATGCACTTGTCGACCTTGCCGAGGCCGGTGAGCGACTCGTACGGACCGACGCGATCGAGCGAGCGATGGAGCATGCGGTTGAGCGCCGGAAACAGCGTCGCGTTGATGAGCGATGACTTGCCCGCCCCCGAAACGCCGGTGACCGCGACCATCACGCCCAGCGGGATCTCGGCGGTGACGTTGCGCAGGTTGTGCTCCTTCGCGCCCGTGAGCTTCACCCAGCTCGACGGCGTGCGCCGGGTGGCCGGCACCTCGATGCGCTCCGTGCCGGAGAGGAATCGCCCGGTGATCGACGCGGAGGAACGCTTGATGTCCGCGGGCGTGCCCTCGGCGATGACGCGCCCGCCGTGGCGACCGGCGCCGGGCCCAAAGTCCACGACCCAGTCGGCCGCCTCGATCGTGGCCTCGTCATGCTCGACGACGAGCACCGTGTTGCCCAGATCACGCAGCCGGTGCAGCGTCTTGATCAGCCGCTCGTTGTCGCGCTGGTGCAGGCCGATCGACGGCTCGTCGAGGACATACAGGACGCCCGAAAGCTCGCTGCCGAGCTGCGACGCGAGCCGGATTCGCTGCGCCTCCCCGCCGCTGAGCGTCGCGGCGGAGCGATGGAGCGTCAGGTAGTCGAGGCCGACATCGAGCAGGAACGTCAGCCGGTTCTTGATCTCCTTCAGGACCTCGCCGGCGATCTGCGCGCGCGAACCGGTGAGCTTCATCGTCGTGATGAACTCGAATGCCTGGCGGACCGTCATCCCGGTCACGTCGACGATCGGCTTGTCGCTGACGAACACCGAGCGTGACTCCGCGCGCAGGCGCGTGCCGTGGCAGCCCACGCATGCGATCGCGCGGAAGAACTGCTCGTAGTGGGTGCGCGTCCGCTCGGACGACGACTCGCGGTGGCGGCGCTCGAGCTGCGCGAGGATGCCCTCGAATCGCATCGCCCACTCACCGGTCGAGTGCCGGCCTTCCCAGGCCACCGTGACGCGCTTGTCTCCGGTGCCGTACATCAGGATGTCGCGCTGCTTCTCGTTGAGCTTGTTCCACGGCTTGTCGAGGTCGATCTTGAACGCCTTCGCGAGCGCCTTGACGATGTTCGTCGTCCATCCGGAGTCCTTCGCGATCGATTCGCCCCACACCGCGACCGCCCCATCGCGGATCGACAGCGTGGGATCCGGCACGATGAGATCGGGGTCCGCGGCCTGGCGCTCGCCGAGCCCATTGCATTCGACGCACATGCCGAGAGGGGAGTTGAACGAGAACGATTGCGGCGATAGCTCGGGGAACCCGATGCCACATGTTGGGCACGCGTTCGACTCGGAGTAGACGCGAGGGATCTTCTCTCCCGCCACCTCCACCATCAGCTTGCCCTTGCCCTCGCGCAGCGCGGTCTCGACGGAGTCGGTCAGCCGGCCCTTGTCGGCCGCGTGGATCGTCAGCCGGTCGATCACCAGCTCGATCGAGTGCTTCTTCTGCTTCTCGAGCCCCTCGACATCGTCGAGCCGCACGATCATGCCGTCGATCCGGACGCGGACGAATCCAGCCTTGCGGAGCTCTCCGAACAGCTCGCGGAACTCGCCCTTGCGGTTCTCGGCCTTCGGCGCGAGCAGGGTCACCGAAGTCTTGTCGGGCAGCTCGGCGAGCTCGTCGACCACTTCCGACGCGGTTCGAGCGCCAACCGGCCCGCCGCACTGGTGGCAGCGCTGCTCGCCCGCACGCGCGTACAGCACGCGGAGGTAGTCGTAGATCTCGGTGATCGTACCGACGGTCGAGCGCGGGTTGCTCGACGCGCTCTTCTGCTGGATCGCGATCGTCGGTGACAGCCCGCTGATTCGCTCGTACTTCGGCTTCTCCATCTGGCCGAGGAATTGCCTGGCATAGGCCGAGAGGCTCTCGACGTAGCGACGCTGGCCCTCGGCGTACAACGTGTCGAACGCGAGACTGGACTTGCCCGATCCCGAAGGCCCGGTGATCACCACCAGCTGATGCTTGGGCAGCTCGAGCCGATCGACGACGAGGTTATGCTCGCGTGCGCCCTCGACCACGATCGTGTCCGGCTCTGACTGCGGGCGCTGGCGGCCGGGACCGATCGCGTGACGGCTCATGGGGGCAGAACCGTACGGAGCGGATGTTCAGGTGTCAAGCCGGGGCGCTGGGAGCAATCGGGCACGGCGACAAATCCTGACACCACGGTGTCAGCCATGGCGGCTACGTCGGGAAGACCCCGAAACGAACAACGGCTGCGAGGTCTGGTGACCTCGCAGCCGGTTCGCCGAACGCGCCGGATCAGGCGCGTGAGCGCTCGACCGTGACGTCCTGCTCCTTGTGCTGCGTGCCGTGGACGCCGGCGATGATCGCATCGACGTGCTCCTCGGGAACGCGCACATGGGCGTGCGAGTCACGCAGGCTCACCGAGCCGATGCGTGCCTTGTCGCCGCCGATCGGCCGTGCGAGCAACTCGCGGAGGTCATCGGCAGAGACCCCGTGCTTCTTGCCGAGGCTGACGAACAACCGCGCCTGCGTGCTGTCTGCGGTCGTCGCGGGTGGCGGCGTGGCCGTCGCGTCGCGCTTGGCGCGGCTCGCTGGCTTCTCGGCGGTGTCATCCGCCTTCGCGGCACGGCCACCCTTGGCAGGAGCGACCTTGTCGCGGCCACCACGCGTGCTGCTGCGGCTCCGGCTGCTGCGGCTGGTAGGCTCCTCGACCGGGGTCTCGTCATTGACGATCGCCGCGGCTACCGCTGGCTCGGGAGCGCGGGTCGACTTCTCGTCGGCCCAGGTTTCCCAGAACTCGCGGGTCTGGGCGGTCGGCTCGGACTTCTTGCCCTTCCCCTTGCCGCGGTCCGCGCGCTGGAGCGCGGCACGGGCGACGTCATCGACCTTGGCCACTGCCTCGGTCTCCACCACAGGCGCGGCCTCGGTGCCGACCTCGACCACCGTCTCGACCGGCTGGCTGGCCACGACGGGCGCGGACGCGCGCGGCCGGTCACCACGGTCACCACGACCATCACGGTCGCGTCCGTGGCGATCACGACCACCACGGTCGCGGCGCTCGCCGCGATCACCATCCTGACGCGGCAGACGCTCGGTGGACTCGGCGCGCGCCTCGACCACGGGGGCATCGGTCACGACGACATTGGTCGCCTCTGCCATCAGCGGAGCAGCGGCTTCGACCACGGCGGACGGGGCCGGGTGGGGCCGGTCATGCCCGCGTTCCCGGTCACGACCGCGGTCACGGTCACGGCCACGCCCCCCCCGATCATCGCGGTCAAACCGGCGCTCACCGCGGTCGCCGCTCGGACGATCACCCACCGGACGATCCCCCATCGGACGATCCCCCATCGGACGCTCACCCATGGCGCGATCCGCCTCGGGGCGCTCGCCGATCGGACGGTCACCAACTGGCGCGGTCGTCATGCCAGGGGCGTCGGTACGCTCGGGACCATCGGTGCGCGCGGGACGCGGCCCACGATCGCCGTAATCGCGACGCGGACGATCACCCTCGAACCGGGGACGGTCACCGCCACCCTCGCGGGGACGATCTCCACCGCCACCTTCGCGTGGCCGATCGCCGCCACCACTTGCGGCCTCGCGGTCGAACCGGGGACGATCCCCACGCTCGCCCTCACGGAAGCGCGGGCGGTCGCCATCGCGACGCGGCCGATCGCCGTCGAACCGCGGGCGCTCACCATCGCTGCGAGCCGGGCGGTCATCACCACCGGCACGGCTCTCGGGACGCGCTTCGCTGCCGGCCTCCGGCGCCGCCACGTCGCGCTGCTCGGAGCGCTTCGGCTTGGTGCGCGTGCTGAGCTTGTCGAGCTTCTCGGCGACCAGAGCGGCGAGCACCCGCTTGCCGCTTGCGGTGTTGAGTAGCTTCTCGAAGATCTGGCGCTCCAGGTCCGACGCCGTCGCCTGGACGCCCCGGATCAGGATCTGGACGGGGTCGGGCGGCTGCGGGATGCCGACGGGCGGCAGCGGGACCTTGAGCTTGCCGATGAAGATGTCGTCCTTGGGCAGCAGCCGCTCCTCGGGCTTGATCCCGTACGTCAGCCGGACGTAGCGGAAGTTGCCGAGCTCGCGAGGACCGACCATCGAGATCGCGGTGCCCTTCTTGCCGGCGCGCCCGGTGCGGCCTGTGCGGTGGACGTAGATCTCGGGCTGCTCGGGGACGGTGTAGTTGATGACGTGCGACAGGCCAGAGATGTCGATGCCGCGCGCGGCGACGTCGGTCGCGCACAGGAAGCGAAGGTCCTTCGCCTTCATGCGGCCCATGACGCGTTCGCGGTCGGCTTGCGAGAGGTCGCTCGACAACGGCTCGGCGTC
>JAGSPR010000457.1 GCA_018262455.1 Deltaproteobacteria bacterium
GAAGGCGGGGCAGAACCGCTAGCTACACGCACACGCTGCCTGAACCGTCGGGTAACGTTCAGCGGCCGGTGACCTCGATCGTCCGCAACCTCGCTTCGGTCTTCCTCCTCGTCCTCGCCTCGACCGCGTGCGAGCGGAAGCCGGTGCCAACGCCCCGGCTCTCCGGCGTCACCGCGATCGCTGCGGGCACCGCTCATACGTGCGCGATCGCGAACGGGACAGCTCACTGCTGGGGCCGTGATCAGTGGGGGCAGGCCAGCGGAGAAGTCGAGCCCGATCCCGATCGCACGCGGACCGTTCCGCGTGCGCGCCCGCTTCCGAGCCAGGGGCCGGTGGACACGCTCCATGCAGGCGACCTCCTGAGCTGCGCCGGAAAGGCAGGCGAGGTTCGTTGTTGGGGTCGGATCGATCTGACCGTCGGTCCGGACTCGACTCCGCGCCTTCGTGGCGCTCGGCACGTCGCGCTTCATCACACGCAGGCGTGCGCCGAGTTGGCGGATGCCGGCGTGTCCTGCCGAGGCTATGGCGATGTCGGAGATGGTCGTGCGTGCTCGTCTGGATGCGACTGGCATCCGATTCGCCCGCCGATCTCGGGCGTGCGTGCGCTCGCGAGTGGTGGAGCAGTGGTCTCCGGAACGCGATGCGCCATCGACGCAACTGGCGCGATCCTTTGTTGGGGAGCGCTGCCGTGGCGTGACCACCGTTGGTGTCCTCCCGAGCCCGTCACGGGGATCGACGACGCTTCGGAGGTCGTGGTCGGTCTCGACCATGCGTGCGCGCTCCGCCGCAACGAAGTCTGGTGCTGGGGGGATGACGAGTTCGGCCAGCTCGGTGAACGGGCGAACGGCGACGCGCTCGCGGCGAAGGTCATCGGCCTTCCGCCGATCGACCGGATCGCGGCGTCGACGACCGAGTCGTGCGGTCGCGCCGTCGACGGCAGGCTGTTTTGTTGGGGAACCTCGAGCGGGAACGACTTGGTCAAGCCGAACCGCAAGCCGACCGTACGCTCGACGCCGGCCCCTGTCGTCACGATCGTCGGCGGCGAGGCGCACATGTGCGCGCTTCTCGCGACGTCGGAGGTTTGGTGCTGGGGCGCGAACGGATACGGCCAGCTCGGTGATCCAGCGTCGAAGGAGAGCGGCTTCGTCGCCGTGGAACGCCAGCGCAGTCCCAGCGGCAACGTCACTGGACGGTGAGCGTGATCGACGACGACATGCCGCGGTGGGGCTTCGACGCGGTCTGCGGCGCAGCGTACTTCGTGAACTCGAGGATCTGTTCGTCGATGTTGATCGAGTAGGTCCCGGCCGCCAGTTGGCCGAGCTCGATCTCGACGAGCGGCGTCGTGACGTCGTTTGCGCTGAGGGGACCGCGGAACCTTCGCGACTCGATCACGATCGTGATCTTCAGGCCGTCGCGGCGCGCGTCGGTCACCGCGAACGTGTCGGGGCTGTTCGCGTCGGCGAGCCGCACGATCGCGACCAGCGCCGCGCCCGAGATCGGCTTCGCGCGCGAGCGGTAGCGCTCGAGCACGGTCTTCCCCGCGCTGGCGGGCACGATGACGACCGGCGGCTCGAGCGGAGCCCGGGTCACCGTGGAGGACAGCTTGGTCGGCGCCGCGACCGCGAGCGCGGGCACGAGCAAGAGCGCGAGGAGCGTGAGCAGCCAGATCCGCATGCCCGAGGGTGTCATCGAAGGCCGGGGAGGTGTCGGGTCAGGCACAACTTTACTACTTCACTACTACGCAACCGCCGAGCCTCGCGTGACCAATTCTTGGCCCGCTCGCGCGCGGACCCCTATCATTTTTTCGTGAACCTGCTCGATCTGCGCCGGCGCGCTCCGCGGATCTCCGTCGACGGTCTGTGCGGCGTCGTGTCCGATCACGACGAGCTCCACCACGCGACGATGAGTGACCTCTCGACGCTCGGGCTCCGGCTCGAGCGGCCGTTCGAGCCGACGACGGCCAAGCCGGTCGTCCAGCTCGAGATCGAGCTGCCCGGCATCGACGAGATCGTGTGGGCGACCGCCATCGTCACCCACGCATACCTGACGCCGCTGCCGGGTCGGCGCCCCGACGGCCAGCCTCGCTTCTGGTGCCGCGCGGGTCTCCGCATCGGCGATGCCTCGCGACGCGAGCGGCGCATGCTGCACGACTACGTGATCGAGCAGCTCGTCACGCACCATGGTCGGCGAACCGCGGCGTAGCTCGTCAGCTGCCACGTCCGCGTCCGCGTGATCGCGTTGCCACGTGACGTCATGGCGGCAGGCTGATGTCGACGTTGGCGTTGGGATTGATCACCAGCGTGACGCGATCGTGGATTCCGGTGCCGCCTTCAGGCGACACCTCACACACCTTCTTCACGCCGCAGCTGTTCGAGAACGTAGGCTGCTCGAAGATCGCGACCTCGCCATCGTGACCGAGACTCTTCAGATACGTCTTCGCGTCCGCGATGGTCATGCCGCGCACCTTCTCGAGCTGCGCACGCACGAGGGCACCGCTGATCCGGTGCGGTCCTTCGTAGACGGTGACGCTGATGATCGCGCGGCGATCGGCCAGCGTGCCGGGCTTCGGGGACTGGCAGGTGATGCGCCCCACCTGCTTGGTGGAGCCCTCGCACTCGAGCAAGATCCGATTGACCTCCGGCGAGGAGATGAACCCCACGGCCCGCAGCGCCGCCGTTGCCTCGTCGGCGGTCTTGCCATCGAGGTCGAGCATCACGATCTTGCCGTCGCCGCCCGCGGCCGGTGTCGACTCGGGGGCCGCCGAAGCGGAGCGCGCCGTCGGTCCTGACGTCGTCGTGACGCCGCCGGTGAGCGAGCCGGCCAGCGAGCAGCCCGCCAGCGCGCACGCACCGAGCAGCGCCACCACACGCGACGCTGACGCTCGTGGCATCGCGGACACGCTGCGCGCCTCCCTCGGGTCGAGCGACCACGCCTTACTTGAGCCGCGCACCGAGCACCATCGAAGGAGTAGTCGCGTTCGCGTTGGACCAGATCGCGACGACGTCAAAGAACTTGTCCCCGTAAACCGATGAGAACACGACGCCGGCCTTGAGCAGCGGTGCGTGCGCGGGGTTGATCTTGAAGTCCGCCCACGTCGTGTCGTACGTGACGATCGCCGACTTCAGGCAGAGCGATTCGTACTCGAGCGTACCGTCCGCGCGGATGCGCGAGAGCCGGTTGGTGGGTTTCGACTGGACGCATGCGAGGCGCTTGGCCGTCGTCTTCTTCAGCGAGACGTTCGCGCGCTCCTTCTCCATCGTCACCTTGTCGACGACACCGCCGGCGCTCGTGATCGAGCCGCCGCTGCGTGCGTACGGGCGCGAGCCGACGTCGGGGTAGCGGGGCTGGCGCGCGTTGACGTCGTCGAACTCGAACTTCTCGTCGTAGAGGGCGGTGAGCGCCGCGGACCGTGGCCCGCGGACGCCCGGAACTTGCTGCAGCGTGGCCCGGAGCCAGTCGGCCGTCGCCGTCTTGTGGCACAGCGCGTACGCGATCGCAGCGAGGTTGACGACCGGGGTCTTCACGAGCACCGGACCCGCCGCATGCGCGAAGCCTTCGAACGGGCTATTGCGGACGTCGGCCATCCCGGCGAACGACTTCGCCGGGATCGTCGCGACGGCGCCAGCGAGCGCTTCGGAGGTCGTCTGTTCGCAGCCGGCGAACTGCTTGCGCGAGCTGGCGAACGTCGCCGACTCCATCGCCTGCACGAGCGCGAGCAGCTTGGTGTTCGCGCCGATTCCCTTGCTCCACTCGGCGCGCGCCTTGGCGGCGACGTCGAACAGCTTCTTGTACTCGGCGTCTTGCTTGAACAGCTTGTCACGTTTGGCGGCGGCCTCCTCGAGCCGCTTGGACAGCTCGGCCGCGCGGAACCGCAACAACATCTTGGTGCCGCCATCGTGTGCGGCATCGGAGCGGAGCTGTATCGCGAACTTCGCGAAGTCCCACTGGTCGGCATCCGCTTGGCAGATCGCCCAGTGCCCGATCGAGTCGTGCTCCAGGTTCTCCTGCAGGCACCACTCCAGGAACGCCAGCCGACCAACCTCGGTGAGCTGGCCATGGAGCACGTCGGCGACGTACAGCGCGTCCGCATGGCGCTTGCCGTCGAGCTCGAGCCCCTCGCGGATCGCTCGCCACTGGTCCATCGGGGTGAGCTCGGCGAGGAGCTTCGTCGAGTACGCGACCTTCGGGAAGTTGCCGTCGCGATTGTCGATGAACGCGACCGCGTCGGCCCAATCGGCGTCCACCATCCCGAACTTCTTGCCCCACGCCTGCCGTGCGGCGTCGATGCTGGCGTGGTGTTGCGCCACCTCGGGGCTGCGCGAGCACCGGGTCTTTGCGAGTGCACGCACGACGTAGTCGGGGTCGGTCCGCTTGAGGTCGTTCAGGTCGGAGCTGCTCGCCTCGAACGAGGCGGTACCGCACCAAGCTGGAAGATCGGCCGACGCGGCTCGCGGGGCAGCTGCCCAGGTGATCACGCACAACATGACGACTCGTTTCATCTAGTCCTCCATCCTTCTCGATCCGACGTCGCGCGCGACGAGTTGTCGACGCGCCGCGATCAGCAGTTGCGAGGCGCGTGCCACGAGATCCGCGCGTCGTACGGTGCGGCGCGTGCGTGGAGGCATCGACCGGGCCGGGTTGATCGGCGCAGAGCGGCAGAGATGGCCGGCAAAGATGGCCGGGTCAAAAGATGGCCGGGTCAGGCACAACTTCACTACTTCACTACTACGCAACCGCCGAACCTCGCGCGGAGCCACACCTCGCAACGCCCTCAGCACGCTCCGATGTTGGAGAAGCAGAGCCTCGCGCAGACCGCGGCGACCAGCGCCAATGTCGCGACGCTAACGTCAACGTCAGGTGGCACGGTGACTGTCCCGTACGGGTTCACGTACCGCGCACCGCAGAAGCCGGTGAAGAAGCCTGTGCCGTAGTCACTCCGCTTTACCAATGACCCAGCCGGGCAGCGCGGCCGCCTGCTGGAGCCAGGCCGCCCACTGCACCTCGTCGAGCTCGTCCGCTTCGTGAATGTGGAAGTAGCGCGTGTTTGGATCCTTGGACTCGACCGGCGGCAGCGGACGCAGCGACGAGCCACGCAGGAACGACACCTTGATGTACTTC
>JAGSPR010000032.1 GCA_018262455.1 Deltaproteobacteria bacterium
GGGGCCATGTACGGGACCGAGCCGATCGCCGTGCCATCGATCGAGTGGCGGGTGAACTCGGGGCCCCACGCGAGCCCAAGATCCACGACGACGACGCGGCCATCCGGCGTGACCATGACGTTCTCGGGCTTGGTGTCGCGATGGATGAGCGAGCGCTGGTGCATCGCGGCGATCGCGGCGGCGACCGGCTCGAGGAGGAGGACCGCGGCCTCCGGGCACAGCTTGGTGCCGGTGATGACCTGGCGCAGCGTCGTGCCCGGGATCAGGGGCATGACGAGGTAGGGGCCGAGCTCGTCGTCGACGCCGTGGTCGACCAACGTGACGAGGGCGGGGTGATCGAGCTGCGCCAGGATGGCGACCTCGCGCTTGAACCGGGCGCGCGCGGCCTCGGGCTCGAGGTCGGCGGCGGGGCCGAGCAGCTTGAGCGCCACGCTGCGGCCGTCCCGATCGATCGCGCGATAGACCTGGCCGCCGCCGCCCTCGCCGAGGCGTTCGCCCAGCTCGTAGCTCGAGATGTGGATGGGGCCAGGCGACGCGGCGGTCATGGACGGTTTCCGGGCAGGCTCGAGCGCGCGAACCTAGCACGCGGGTGGCGCGAGACCATCCGGTTCGACGGGTGGCGCATCCCCGGGATCCGAGGGCGCGCGCGCGTTACGATGGCGCTGGCATGGGTCCGGCCAGCTCGCTCCAGCTCGTGATCGTTCCGCTGCGTGGCGCGCATCCGGTGCGCGTGCCGATCACGAGGCGGATCACGAGCCTCGGCTCCGATCCGACCGCGGACCTCCGGCTGCCGACGGCCCCCGCACACTGGGCCGTCGTCCATCGCTCGGTGGTCGTGGGGGACGAGCAAGCGGTCGAGGTGCTCGTCGCGTCGACCGGGCAGCGCCACCGGCTCGTGCCGGGGCAGTCCCTCGAGGCCGACGGGATCACGCTCGGGCTCGAATCGTCGGCCTCGGCACTCGAGCGCGAGCGCGCGATCGAGCAGCTGGTCTCGGCCCTCGCGGCGGTCGAGTCGCCCGACCGCGCGATCGAGCTCCTGCTCACCGGGCTGATCGGGGCCGCGAGCGCCGATCTCGGCGCGCTGATCCTCGTCGATGGCGAGTCCTACACCGTGGGTGCCGCGCGCGACCGTGACGGCGCGGTGCTCGACGCCGCGGGCGAGCTGCTCTCGGACACGATCGTGCGCGACGTGCTCGGGACCGGCGAGCGCGTCCAGCTCGATGACGTCGCGGCCCACAGCCGGTATGCGGCGATCCCGTCGGTCACGGCGCTGCGACTCGGGTCCGCCCTGTGCCTGCCGATGCGCCTCGACGGCAAGACGCTCGGCGCGGTGTTCCTCGCGCGCCATGATCGCGCGGTCGTCGACGATCGCACGCTCGCGGAGCTGCGGATCCTCGCGGCCGTGGCCGTGCCGTTCCTCGCGCAGCTCCGCCGCACCCGCGTCCCGCTCGCGGGTCGCGACGAGCTGCTCGGCGAATCGCCGGCGGTGCAGACGCTGCGCGGCCTCGTCCGCCGGGTCGGGCCGAGCGATCTCTCGGCGCTGCTCCACGGCCCCTCGGGATCGGGCAAGGAGCTGGTCGCCCGCGCCCTTCACGCCGCGAGCCCGCGAACGGGCCGGCCGATGATCGCGATCAACTGCGCGTCGGTCGCGCCGACGCTGCTCGATGCCGAGCTGTTCGGCTACCGCAAGGGCGCGTTCACCGGCGCGGTCACCGATCGCGTCGGGCTCGTCGAGGCTGCGCACGAGTCGACGCTGTTCCTCGACGAGATCGGCGACATGCCCCTGGCGATGCAGGCGGCGCTCCTCCGCGTCCTCGAGCAGCGCGAGGTCAAGCGGCTCGGTGACAACCTGCCACGCCCGGTCGACTTCCGCCTGATCTGCGCAACGCACCGCGACCTCGACGCCGAGGTCACGGCCGGCAGGTTCCGCGCCGATCTCCTGTTCCGGCTGCGCGAGGTCACGATTCCGGTCCCGTCGCTCGCCGAGCGGGGCGGCGTCGACATCGTCCTCTTGGCCCACGCCTTCCTCCGCCAGGTCGAGGCCCAGCTCGGCCTCACGATGCACACCCTCACCGACGACGCGCAGGCCGCGCTCTCCGTCCACCTCTGGCCCGGCAACGTCCGCGAGCTCAAGGCCACCATGCGCCGGGTCGCGATCCTCGCCGACAGCAAGCTCGTCCGCGCCGCCGACCTCGGCTTCGCCCCACGCCCTTCGAGCTCGTCCGCCCCGCAGCTGCCAGCTGGCACCAGCGCGGGCTCCGCGGCCGCCTCGGTGCGCGCGCTGATCGAAGCCGCCCTCGCGCCCGATGCCCCGATCCAGCCCCTCGCCGCGCTGCGCGACGAGCTCGTCCGCCGCTACATCCAGCTCGCCCTCGAGCGCACCGGCGATGATCGCGAAGCCGCGGCCAAGGCCCTCGAGATCGGCGTCCGCACCCTCTATCGCGCCATCTCCTCCTGACAACTCCGGCAGCGCTGCCATCCCTGGCACCGCTGGTCCGGACCAGAGTGGTGAGAGTGTAGAGCGTCCTCGCCGTCGCAAGCCTCTGTGATCGTTGGTCAATCGCCAGGACGCTCTACAGCGCCGGCATCACGAAAGGCTCTCCGATGAAGTTTCTCCGCCTGACCCAGTACTCGCTGCTCGCCCTCGCGCTCACCTCGTCTGCCGCCTGCAGCAAGAAGCAAGCGAGCTGCGACAATGTCTTCGAGCACATCAAGTCGCTGACGCCCGAGGGCATGCGCGACATGCTCGAGCAGGGCAAGGCAGGCGCGCTGGCGAAGTGCGAGGCGATGTCCTCCGAGCAGCGCCAGTGCGCGCTCGATGCGAAGACGATCGAGGAGCTACAGGCCTGCAAGAAGCTGTGACGTGCGGCGCCGGAACAGCTGGGGGCTGCTCGCGCTCTCGATCCTGAGCGTCGGTGCGATCGCGATCGCTTGGCTGTGCCTGACCCGCATCGAGATGAACCGGCTGGGCGCACGGATCCCGTCGCCGTGGCTGCTGCTGCTCCCGGTGACCACGCTGTACTGGGCGTGGCGGTGGGCGGACGGCGTGCGGCACGTGACGGCCCGCCGAACGTCGACCCGGACCGCCTTCCTGCTGGTGCTGCTCGGGCCGTTCGGGATCGCGATCGTGCAGGCGGGATTCAACCGGCTGCAGGCGCGTCACTCGTCGGGAGGCACACCCCTGTTGCGATAAGACCACGGCACGAGGCGGCACGCGGCCTCAACCATCGAGAACCACGTCGATGGTGGGCGGCGCCAGAATTGCTCCTGACGGCGTGCTTCGATGGTGCGCTTCATCGTTCGTAACTTGCTCGTAACGCCAGCACATCGTGCCGCTCGTTCTATCGGGCGCATGAAATGGATGGTGTCGATCGGAGGGCTCGCCGGCGCGCTGGGTGGCTGCTTCGCGTACGAGCCGGGTTCGTTCGCGCACCAACGAAACGCATTCTCGGGCACCCGCACCACCGTGGGCTGCCTCGACCTCGCGATCGATCGCCGCGTCGACATGGGCACGTCGGCGGTGCTCGGGTATCAGTTTGGCAATCGCTGTGACAAGCCAGCGAACGTCGACCTTGCCTACGTCAACGTGATCGGGCGCACCGGGGATGGCGTCGAGCACAAGCTGGTCCCGTACGACCCGCAGAGCGTGCTGATGGCGATGAAGGTCGATGGCCGGTACGCCGGTGGCGAGGCTCTCGCGTATCCGTCCGACGAGCCCCTCGTGGAGGTCTGCGTCGATGCGGCGTCGATCGCCCAGCGCACGCCGGAGCGCTGGGTGTGCTTTGCCCGGATCGATCGCGACGGTGCTCCGTTCACCGAGGCGCGCGCGCAGGCGAACCCCGATCCGCAGCCACCCCGCGTGGACGAGGTGATCCGATGAGACGCGCGGCCCTGATCGCGTTCGCGCTCGCCGCGATGCCGGTCGAGACCGCGACCGCCGGGAGCAGCTGCAACGGCGGTGGTGGCTCGAGCGGCGGTGGCTCGAGTAGTGGTGGCTCGAGTAGCGGGAGCTCTTCCGGCGGCTCGTCGGAGAGCTCGAGCTCGTCGGAGTCGTCCTCGTCGTCGTCGACCCCGGCCTGCGTCGAGACGACCGACGTTCACGGCTATCGCGAGTGCACGAAGTTCGGGGTCTGGGGAACCAACCTGAGGTTCCCGTCGTTGATCCTCGAGCTCGGCACGGCGGTCCGACAGTTCGCCAATCCACTCGGCGAGCGCACGGGCACGATCACGCACGGCGACGAGTCGTTCGCGTACCGGGTCATCGGTCCGCGCGGCGAAGCTGCGCCCGCGATGGACACGGCGCTGGTCGCGCAGCTCCGGCTCGGTGCAGGGCTCGGGCACGGCTTCTACATCGCGGTCGATGGCGAGGTCGGTGGCGTCACCGAGTCGGCAGGCAGCACCGAGATGACCAGCTCGGCGGGCGCGCACGGCAGCCTCGACTTCAAGCAGACCACGGTCAGCTTGGCCAGCGGGCTTGGCGTGGCGGGGCTGCGCGTCAAGCTCGGCAACCTGCAAGTCGGCGCGGAGGCCGCTGGCGGGTTTCGCGCGGTGACCTACAACTACCACTCGAAGTATCTCGCGTGCGAGCAGACCACGACCCTCACCGCGGTGATGCCGGTGCTCGAGGCCCGTGCCCGTGCGGCGCTGTGGGTGACCCCGTTCCTCACCGTGGGCGCGACCGCCGGCAAGAGCCTGATCGACGACGCCTGGCTCGGCGGGATCTACCTCGGCGCCCACAGCCGCACCTTCGGTGGTCAGTAGCCGAGCGAACCCTGGGGTCAGATCTCGAGCTCTTCGCCTTCGCGCGCCGGCACGAGCCCGATCGACTTGCCGCCACGCGCGTCGAGCACCGTCCGGGCGTTCGCACAGAGCGCGTCGACGTCGTCGTCGCTGTAGTCCTGATCGTAGTGGAACATCACGAGCCGCTTGACGCCGGCCTCGACCGCAGCGATCGCCGCATCCTCGTAGCTCGAGAAGCCGCGGTTGCGACGGGTCGCCTGGTCCTCGGGGCGATACGTCGTGTCGTGGAGCAGCACGTCGGCGCCGCGGTAGAACGCGATCGCCTCGGGCGACGGTCCACCCTCGCCATAGCCGACATCGGAGGCGTACACGAAGCTGCGGCCGGCTTCCTCGAGCCTGAACGCGAGCGCGGTGGTGGCACCGTGGGGATGCTCGCGCGCCGTGACGGTCAGGCCCTCGGCGTCGAACGCGGAGCCATCGAGCGGGACCGCGCGAACGTCGAACTTCGCCGAGAAGTTCTTGAGCGATTGCAGCGGCGAGAAGTTGGGATCCATCTGGCCCTCGAGGATCTGCTCGAGCACTTCCGGAGAGCCGCCCGGGCCCCACACCGTGAACTGGTTCGCGCCGACGAACACCGGCGCGAAGAAGCCGAGGCCCTGGATGTGATCCCAGTGCGTGTGCGAGAGCAGGAGCGTGGCCCGGCCGCCCGACTTACCGAATGGACCGCCCATCAACGTGTTGCCGAGGTGCATGAGCCCGGTGCCCATGTCGATGATCACGAGTCCGCCGCTGCCGGTGTGGATCGAGACGCAGGACGTGTTCCCGCCGTACCGGATCGTGTCGGGTCCAGGTGCGGGGATCGAGCCGCGCACGCCCCAGAACTTGATCTTCACTCGTCCCCCAGCGTCAGCTCGAGGCCTTCGTAGGCGCTCAGGAGGTTGAAGCGCTCCCCTTGCTGTTTCACCACCTGCCGGTAGTTCGCCAGGATCGCGTCGTTGTCGTCGTCGGAGCGCAGCGGCGCGTGGTGGAACAGGCACAGCGTCTTGACGCCGGCATCGTGCGCGATCGCGATCGCGTCGTCGGGATGCGAATGCCCCCAGTGCGGCCGCAGCCTGTACTCGTCCTTGGTGAACTGGGTGTCGTAGATCAGCAGGTCGGCGTTCTTCGCGAGCGCGACCACGCCGGCGCGCATCTTGTCGAGCTCGGCGATCACGTCGGCCGGCAGCGGCTGGTCGAGCGCCGGCGGCGTCACCATGAACTCACGGCCGAACAAGATGTCGGCGAACGGCGCGGTATCCGCGCAGTAAACGACCGCTGCACCGTCGACGTCGATCCGGTACGCCATCGCGATCCACGGATGGTTGAGCCGGGTGCACGAGACCTTCGCGCGTCCGATCTCGAACCGCGCGCCCTCGATCAGCTCGTGGAAGTGCATGTCCGCGTGCATCGCCGACAGCGGTACCGGGAAGTACGGCATGTCGTGCTGCTGGGAGAACACCGCCTCGAGGTGGGTGTCGCGCTGGCGCGCGAAGATGTGGACCTGGTTGCCCTGGCGGTACAGCGGCGAGAAGAACGGCAGCCCCTGGACGTGGTCCCAGTGGGTGTGGCTGATGAGGATCGAGGTCTCGCCTTTGCCGTCGCGGAACGCCTCTTCCATCAGCGATTTGCCGAGGCGGCGCAGCCCGGTGCCGGCATCGATGATGATCGGCGGGGCGCCCTTCGGCCGCACCTCGACGCAGGACGTATTTCCGCCGTACCGGCTGGTCGTCCGACCCGGTACCGGGATCGATCCGCGGACTCCCCAGAACCTGACCTTCATGTCCGGCGTTGACGCGCCGCCGACGAACCTAACGCTCTGGAGGCTGTCACGGCTAGAACCCCTTGCGCGAATCTAGAAGGATCGTCACGGGACCATCGTTTACCAGCTCGATCGCCATGTCCGCAGCAAATTCACCAGCTTCGACGCGGCTCACCCCCGCCGCCCGGATCGCGACCAGCGACTGCTCGTACAACGCCTTCGCCGCCACTGGCTCGAGTGCCCCGGTGAACGCCGGCCGGCGACCCTGCCTCGCGTCACCGTAGAGCGTGAACTGGGACACCACCAGCACCCCGCCTTCGACGTCGAGCACCGATCGATTCATCTTGCCCGCGTCGTCCGCAAAGATTCGCAGGTTCACGACCTTGTCGACGACGTACGCGAGGTCTGCGGCCGTATCGCCCGCTCCCGCTCCGAGCAACACCAGCAGCCCGCGCTCGATCTCGCCCGTCACGCGGGCCTCCACCGTGACCTTCGCCCGCAACACGCGCTGAACCACGGCTCGCATGGGGACGCTTTACACTCTCACCACTCTCGCGGACCAGCCTCATCTCAACCCATTGAGATCGCTCGTGACTTGACAGGACGCTCTACACTCTCACCACTCTCGCAGATCGACGAGAGAGTGGTGAGAGTGTAGAGCGTCCTCTTGAGCGCCGAGATTGACCGCGGGGGAGGCAACCCAGGCGGCTTGCTGTGGGTCAGAACGGCCGCTAGGATGCCTGCGTTCATGAGGTATGTGCTCGTACTTGCGATGGTCGCGGCAGCAATGGGCTGCGGCAAGGAGATCGGGGACGAGTGCATCGTGAGCTCGGACTGCAGCCCGAACGGGGATCGCCAGTGCGACATCTCGTCGAAGAAGGGCTACTGCACGATCCAGGGCTGCGACCTCGACACCTGCCCGAGCGAGGCGACCTGCGTGCGCTTCTTCACCGGGAACTTCCAGAATCGCAGCTGCCCGACGACCGAGGACCCGTCGATCCCCAACGAGTGCTCGCTCGACGAGCTGTGCTCGCTGGTCGGCAAGTGTGTCCCGCGCTCGAGCGAGGTCCGGTTCTGCATGCGGACGTGCTCGGGCAACAATGACTGCCGGGACGGCTACGAGTGTCGCGACGTGAACCTGATGAGACTGCACGGCGGTGAGCCGGTGCAGGCGCCAGGGGACCCGGTCGACAGCAGCTCGTCGAGGTTCTGCGCGCCGTCGCTGAACTGATACGTTCGCAGGCGTGTCGATCGGCTCGTTCCTGTTGCGGCGCCTCGGCTCGGGGGCGCTGGCGATCTTGGGCGTCTCGATCCTGGTGTTCGGGTTCCTCCACCTCGTGCCCGGTGACCCGGTGGATCACCTCGCGGGCGGCGACGCCACGGCCGAGCAGCGCAAGAAGATCGAGGTCTGCATGGGTCTCGATCAGTCGCTGCCCGCGCAGTTCGTGCAGTTCCTCGGACACATCGTCGATGGCACGCTCGGCCACCAGTGCTCGTCCGGGGTGAAAGCATCAGGCCCGACGGTGGCGGCCCGGATCGGCGAGGTGCTGCCTCACACCGTCGCGCTCGCGCTCGCCGGCATGCTCGTGGCGATCCTGCTCGCGTTTCCGCTTGGCATCATCGCGGCGATCCGGCGCGGGACGTGGGTGGACACGCTGGCCACCACGGTCTCGCTGTCGGGCATCGCGATCCCGCAGATGATGTTCGCGCCGCTGCTGCTGTTCGTCTTCTTCCTCACGCTTGGCTGGTTCCCCGGGCCCCACGAGACCGGGCTCCATGCGCTGGTGCTTCCCGCGCTGTCCGTCGGGACGCACCTGATGGCGATGCTCGCCCGGATGACGCGGTCGTCGATGGTCGACGTGCTTGGCGAGGACTTCGTGCGCACGGCTCGGGCCAAGGGCCTCGCCGAGCGGCGGGTGCTCGTGCATGCGCTGCGCAACGCGCTGCTGCCCGTGATCACGATCGTCGGCTTGCAGTTCGGCTCGCTGCTGTCGGGTGCGATCATCATCGAGAAGGTGTTCGACCGGCCCGGCCTCGGGTCCACGCTGCTCGACGCGATCCTCGAGCGCAACTACCCCGTGGTGCAAGGCACCGTGCTCGTGATCGCAGCGATCTACGTGCTGGTCAACATGCTGGTCGATCTGTCGTACGGCCTCGCAGACCCGAGGATCAGACGCGCATGAAGCTATCGCCGAGCGCCTGGATCGGGATGGTCATGCTGGGGATGTTCATCGTCCTCGGTGTGGCCGGTCCGTGGATCGCGCCGTTCGACGTCGGGCCGCACGCGATCGACCTGGGCCACCGGTTCCAGGGCATCTCCGCGGAGCACTGGCTGGGCACCGACAGCAACGGGCACGACGCGCTCAGCCAGCTGCTGTGGGGCGCCCGGTCCGCGCTTCAGCTGAGCCTGATCGTCGTCGCGATCTCGGCGACGATCGGCCTCGCGCTCGGCACGATCGCCGGTTGGTTCGGTGGGATCGTCGATGAGCTGCTGATGAGGTTCGTCGACATCCTGATGGCATTCCCCGGGATCCTGCTCAACATCGCGATCGTCGCGACCGTGGCCAACCCAGGCCTCGGAATCATGATCGTGGCGCTGTGCGCGAACGGCTGGGTCGGTTATGCCCGCGTCGCGCGCGGTCAGGTCCTCGCCCTGCGCGAGCGCGACTACGTCACGGCGGCGGTCGCTCTCGGCGCCTCGAATACGCGCGTCATGTCTCGTCACCTCGTCCCAAACCTCATGGGGCCGGCGCTGATCCAGATGTCGTTCGGGTTTGGCGGCGTGATCCTCGTCGTCGCCTCGCTCACGTTCCTCGGGCTCGGCCCGCCGGACGACAGCACCTGGGGTGCGATGCTCGACCAGGCGCGGACGTTCCTCTGGAAGTCGGACTGGGTCGCGCTCTACACGCTGGTGCCCGGCATCGCGATCATCTGGGTCGTGATCGGCGCCAACCTCCTGGGCGACGGGCTCCGCGATCGGCTCGATCCACGCCAGCGCGGGCGGGCGTGATGGCGCTCCGCGTGCGCGTCTGCAAGCTCGCCGACGTCGTCCCCGACGAGCTCCGGGCGTTCGCGGTGCGCGGCGTCACCTGGCCGGTGATCGTGACGTACGTCGACGGCGCGCTCGTCGCGGTACCCGGGGTATGCCCGCACGAGGATGTCGAGCTCGCCGACGGCTACTTGTTCGACGGTACGATCGTCTGCCCGGGCCACGCCTATGGGTTCGATCTGCGGACCGGCCGGTGCAAGCACGATCCCGGGCTCGAGCTCCGCCGCTATCCGATCACGGTGATCGGTGACGACCTCTGGGTCGACCTGCTCTAGGCGTCGACCTGCTCTCTAGTCGGACGAGTCGAGGTCGGAGTCCGCGCCGCTGTAGAACCAGCGCTCCGGATCGACCAGCCGGCGGTCACCGTCCTTCGGGATCATGCAGAGGAACGGCTTGGCCTCGCGCTCGACGAAGCCTGAGCGCCACATCTGGCGCTTGCGACCGTCGAGCGTCATCAGCTTGATGTCGAGCGTCTGGGCGTCGGTGTGATCGATGCAGAATCGCGCGATCGCGGCGAGGCACGCGTGCCACGCTCCGGGAACCGCGAACACGTCGAGGATCCGCTGGGTCTTGCCGCCCGACATCGACTCGAGCGCGCACGCGCCGATCGGGCGGCCGTGGTCGGTGATCACGTACGAAGGCTGGCGCTGCGCTGGCCCGCCGAACCGCCAGCCATAGAACGCGGCATCACGCACCGCGGCGAGCCGCAGCTCCTGGCGCGCCTCGTTCCACACCGCGTCCACGCGCTCGTCCTGCGGCTGCATCGGCTCGAGCTCGACGCGCGTCCACGGTCGCAGCGCCCTCGTCACGATCCCGGCGAGCGGCGACGGCACCCGGAGTGCGGAGCCGCGCAACGGACGGGCCCATCGCGAGACGAGCCCGACCTCGCGCGACCCACCGTGCTTGAGCGGCGTCACGTTCATCGCCCCGGGCGCGCCGTACATGCAGCGGATCTGGTGGTTCGGCATCGCGAGCCGCGAAGCATCGTGCAGCAGCCCGCCAAGCCCTCGCCGGCGGAACGCGGGCCGGACGTAGCCATCACCGCCGAGCGCCGCGCGGTGCTCCTCGCCGTCGAGCCACAACCGGTACGGGAAGAACGACGTGCAGCCGGCGACCTCCCCGGACGGCGCGATCACCAGCCAGGTGATCGCGGGCCCTCCGGGGTTGGTGTCGTAGAGCCAGCGCCAGCGCGCCGCCACGTCACACCCCGGGATCATCTCTGCGATCAGCGCCTCGATCTCGGGGCGATCGGCGGCGGTCGCCTCGCGAACGGTGAACATGTCCCGATTCTAGCGCGTCACGCGCGAGGCTCGCGGGAGCGCGGGCGCTTCACTTGAGGTCGGGATCGACGATCTTGACGTCCTTGATCCCGGCATCCGCGAACGTCTTGTCGAGGTGCGCCTTGTCTCCGAGCACCACCAGCACCTCGTTGTTCGGATCGAGCTCGCGGGCGAGCAGCGCCTTGACCTGCGCCGTCGACACCGCGGCGATCTGCTGGAGCATGGTGTTGTAGTAGTTGGGATCGAGCCCGTAGAGCGCGATGCTGGTGAGCCGCCCTGCGATCTCGGTCGTCACGGTGGATTCGCCGAGCATCTGGCTCAGGATCTTGCGGCGCGCGCGCACGAAGTCCTCGTCGAACCGCTTGCCGGCGCGCAGCTCGTCGAAGCTGTCGCGCAGCGCCTTGATCGATTCGCCGGCGCGCTCCGCATCGATCGTGCCGCCGATCACCGCGCCGCCGCGCAGCGTGTACGCCGTCGGGCCCTTCTTCGGCTGGCGCGACATGGCGAGCCCATAGGTCGACCCGAGCTTGAACCGCACGTTGGCCGCGCGGGTGCTGAGCATCTCGGTCAGCACGCGGCGCGCGCCTTCCTGGCCGTCGATGCCGGCCGGTGCGGGGTACGCGATCGTCACCGTGACCTGCTGGTCCTCCTTGGTCTTCTTCACGCCGACGAACGTGGCGCCGGTGCGCTTGTACGGCGCCGGATCGACCGCCTTGTCGACGGCCCCCTTGTCCCAGCCGCTGAACGTGCTGCGCGCGAGCTTCTCGGCGTACTTCAGGTCGAAGTTGCCGACGATGATCAGCGTCGCGTTGCCCGCGCTGAAGTGCTTGCGACGATACGAGGCGAGCGCGTCCGCGTGCACCTTGTTCGCGGCGTCGGGCTTGAGGACGGCCGTCTTGGTGTAGGCATGATCGGGCCCGTAGAGCGCCGTGAAGACCTGGCGGACGTACTCGTTGTCCTCCTGCGTGCTCGGCAGCTTCCAGTCCTCGCGAACTCCCTTCTGCCAGCGCTCGATCTGCTCCTGCGAATACTCGCCGGCGGTGATCAGCCGCTCGAGTCCGCGGACCATCACGTCGAGGTAGATGTTCACGCCGTGGGTGGAGCAGTAGGTCGCGTCATCGCTCGACCTGCAGCCGACATCGATGCCGGTGCGCGAGAACACGTCGGTGTTGCGAGCCCCCTGCGGATCCATGTCACCGACGCGATGGAGGAACGCCGCCGCGGTCCCGCCGATCCCGGGATTGTCGGGGGTGCTCGCCTGACCGACGTTCTTGAACACGAGGGTGGCGGCCGCGAGCGGCATCGCGCTGATCGGCAAGAGCACGACCTCCATGCCATTGCCCATCGTGAAGCGTTGCGCGGACTTCAGGGTGTCGAGCTGGGCGGCGACCTTGATCGTGTGCCGCGCGTCGTTCGGATCGACCTCCGGGTCGGTCATCGCCGCGTCGGACTTCGCCGAGAAGTTGACCTTCGAGCGGGTGTCGCCCTTGACGCCTTCCTTGTTCGGCTTGATCACGACGATCGCGGCCTTGTCCCAGTCGAGCGACTTCTTGATGGCGGTCCCGATCCGCGCGATGTCGAACTTGCCGATCTTGTCGAGCTGGTGAAACAGGTACATCCGGTCCGAGTTGAAGTCGAAGTCGCGCGCGAACTGGACCATGTCGGCGACCGCCTCGGTGCGATCGCTCAGCCGCTCGAGGCCCTCGATGAAGCTGGCCTTCTGGCGGTTCTTCTCCTCCTCGAGGTCCTCCTCCGATCCGGCATCGAACCCGCGGTACGCCTGCTTCGTCGCCTTCTTGGTGAACTCGAGCGCCTCGTCGAGCTTGTCGAGGCCCTTGAGCTCGATGCGGACGAGGAACAACGGTGCGAGCTGGCCGCCGAGGATCGCGGGCTCGACCTTGTACGCGAAGCCGTACTCCTGGCCCTTCTGCGCGATCCGTCCGAACGCGCTGCCGATGCCGAACCGAGCGGCTTCGCCCTCCGGAGTATTCGACGGAGGCAGCGCCCAGCCGATCCACACCGCCGAGCGCTCGACGTCGGCCTCGATCTCCTTCCTCGCGTGCTCGGCGACGAACGGCGTGACCTCCGTGCGCGGGGTGGCGGCGCGCTTCGGGATCTTCGCGAACCACTTCTGGATCATCTCGGTGGTCTTGGCGATGTCGACCGCGCCCGCGATCACGATCGTCGCGCGCTCGGGTGTGTAGTACTTCTTCATGAACTCGCACGCATCGGCGAGTGAGGCGCTGGCGATCTGCGCATCGTTGCCACCGACCAGGCGCTCGTAGGCGTGGCCCTTGGGATAGATCGCGGCTTCCACGAGCTGCACCACGTAGTCGTTCGCGCTCGAGCCGGCGCGGATCTCGTTGCGGACCACCTCGCGCTCGCGCTCGAACTCGCCGGCTGGCAGGGTCGAGCAGCCGAATGGCGGCAGATCCGCGGCGTAGTACATCCGCATCGCCTCGATCTTGAGCAGCGCGTCGAGGTTGTCGGCCTGCGACGTCATCCGATAGTGCGTCGTGTCCCAGTTCGTGTACGCGTTGAAGTCGGTCGCGATGTCGATGATGGTCTGAAACAGCGGCGCCGTATTCGCACCGTCGGGACGGGTCTGGAACATCAGGTGCTCGACGAGGTGAGCGAGCCCGGCCTTGCCCTGCGGATCCTCGCGCGCGCCGACGTCGTAGCGGATGTCGACCTCGGCGAGCTTGGTCGTAGAGTCCGGCATGATCACGAACCGCAGGCCGTTGGCCTCGATCACGCCGCGCCGCTCGGCACTGGTGAACGCGAACTTCGGCGTGGTCGGACTACACGAATACAAAGTCAGTCCAGCAACAACCGCTGCGAGGGACCGAGCACGGATCTTCGACATGGAACGGGATCTTTCCCATTCCCCAGCCGTTTGCAAGGCTCCCGTTCTGGCTACCGAGAGCTGGTCGCTGCACGGTGCGACTGAGGCCCCGTCGCACCCCTCTCGGGCATCGACGCCCGCCGGGCCTTCGGTTACCGTGCGCCGCCATGCCAGCCGCCCAGGATCGAGATCGCGCCTTCTTCGGGCATCCGATCGGCCTCTCCACCCTGTTCTTCACCGAGATGTGGGAGCGCTTCTGCTACTACGGGATGCGCGCCCTGCTCGTGCTCTACATGGTGGGCAAGCTCGAGGACGGTGGCCTCGGCATGTCCGACGCCAGCGCTGGCGTCGTCATGGCGCTCTACACCGCGTCGGTGTACCTGCTGTCGCTGCCGGGTGGCTGGATCGCCGATCGGTTCCTGGGCCAGCGCCGGGGCGTGGTCGCCGGCGGCATCGGCATCGCGTTAGGGAACCTGCTGCTCGCGGTGCCGATCGAGAGCCTGTTCTATCCGGGCCTCGGCATGATCGCGCTCGGCACGGGCCTGCTGAAGCCGAACGTCAGCACGCTCGTGGGCCAGCTCTACTCCGCCCACGATACGCGGCGTGACGCCGGCTTCACGATCTACTACATGGGTATCAACATCGGTGCCTGGTTCGGACCGATCGTGTGCGGGTTTCTCGCACAGAGCGAGACGTTCCGCGGCTGGCTCGCCGGCGCCGGCCTCGATCCGCAGCTCTGCTGGCACTTCATGTTCGGCGCCGCCGCGCTCGGCATGACGTTGGGGATCGTCCAGTTCCTCGTCGGCTGGAAGCGGCTCGGCGACGCCGGCCTGAGGCCGACGATCCCCGAGGATCCGAAGGAGGCTGCGCGCGATCGCGTGGTGCTCGGCGCGGTGATCGGTGCCCTCGTCGCGATCGTCGGCTTGTTCGTCGTGCTCGACCTCGCCGGGATCTCGGTCAGCAAGGATCTGATCGGCAACGTGTTCGGCATCGGCCTCCTGCTCGGCGCCATCGCACTGTTCTACGGGCTGGTGAAGGGAGCCCGGAACCACGACGAGCGCCGCCGCGTGATCGCGATGATCCCGCTGTTCATCGGCGGCATCGCGTTCTTCGCCGTGTTCGAGCAAGCGAGCACCACGCTGTCGTTGTTCGCCGAGCGCTTCGTCCATCGCGAGTACCTCGGGATCAGCGTGCCGGCGAGCTACTGGCAGAGCGTCAACTCGACGTTCGTCGTCGTCCTCGCGACCGTGTTCGCCTGGATGTGGATCCGGCTAGCGCGCGCGAACCGCGAGCCGTCGAGTGTGATGAAGTTCTCGATCGGCATGATCCTCACCGCGGTCTCGTTCGCCGTGCTGCTGCCGACGATCGACAACATCACGAACATCCAGAACGTGTTCGTGTTCGCGAAACTGCCGTACTTCGAGCCCGCGCTCGACGAGGCAGTCTCGCCGCTCCGCGTCAGCCCGAACTTCCTCATCACCCTGTACTTCTTCTCCACCACCGCCGAGCTGTGCATCTCGCCCGTCGGACTGTCGAGCATGTCGAAGCTGGCGCCGTCCCGGATGGCCGGCATGGTGATGGGGACGTGGTTCCTCGCCACCGCGATCGGCAACTACCTCGCCGGTCGCGCCGCCGGCTTCAGCGCGGAGCGTGGCTACGACTTCCTGTTCTACACGCTCATCATCGGTTCGCTCGTCGCCGCGGCGGCCCTGTTCTTGGTGGCGCCGGTCATCAAGCGGATGATGGCGGGCTCCGAACACGCGAGCGCGCCGGCCGACAAGAGCGAGAAGACCGAGCCCGAGCCGCTGCCGAAGGCGCGCGTCGTCAAGGACGACTAGCGGATCAGATCGTCGGCCACGCCGCGAAGTAGGCTCGGGCATCGGCGGGCAGACGGGTCAGCACGTACTGCCAGGTCACCTCGGGGACAAGCACGAGTCCGTTCGGGTGGCGCGGGTGGAGGCCGATCGGCCGTGGCAGCTGGGGGTTCGCGCGAACCTCGAGCAGCGCCTGATCGAGCGGCGAGCCCATGCCGATCCACGCGAGTGGAACCAGTCGCCAACGCTCCGGGATCGGCACGGGTTCGGGCCGCAGGCTGATCTTCGCGCGCGTGTACCAGGCCACCATGAACGCGATGTGGCGCTCGGGGACCACGACGGTGTCGCCGTTCGGGATCTGGTCGGCCAGCGCCTGGACGGCGGTCACGAGCGCGGGGTGCGTCGGGACGAGGCCCTCGGTGCGCGAGCCGGGCACGTGGACCGTGGCCGCGAGCGCGATCATCACGCAGATCGCGCCGGCCACGCTCGGGGCGACCGCGCGCAGGACGACGCGCAGCACGCTGGCGGCACACAGGGCCATCGGCACGAACGAGGCGATCCGCAGCCGCATCCCGAGGCCCTGCGGATCATCGACCGCCAGCCACGGCAGGCCGATCACGAGCCCGAGCCCGACGACGGCCCACGACGTGACCTGGACGCCGCGGCTCGCCGGCTGGATCCGCGAGCGGGTCGCGCGTGGCAACTGGCGCTCGACGACCAGTGCGATCGCGGCGAGCAGGGCGAGCACCAGGGCCGCGAGCGGCTCGTCTCCCAGGCGTAGCCCGCCCCGCCCGCTGTCGAGCACCGGCAGGCTCCAGCTCGGAGCGGTGGTCCACAGCTCACCCAGCAGGTGCGCGTCGTCTGGAGACAGGAACCTGCGTGGCGCGACGAGCCCGAGCACGATCACGATCATCGCGAGCAGGCCCGCGCACCCGAGCGCATACAGCAGGCGGCGGCCGCGCAGCCAGCTTCGCCCGGCCAGCTCGGCGAGGCTCGCGGGGATCGCGATCGCGATCACGAGCCCGGCCGCCATCTTGTGGGCGAGCATCGCGGCCACGATCCCGCCGAGCGCGCCCGCGATCCGCGTTCGGCTCGGCACCTCGAGGGCGCGCAACACGAGCCACAGCGCGGTCATCGCGACGGTGATCCCGATGCTGTTCTTGACGAACTCGATCGTCAGGTACGCCGAGCCGGCCGAGCACGTCGCGAGCGCGGCGGTGACCAGCCCGGCGCCCTGGCTCCGGCCGAGTCTCGCGCCGACGGCGTACGCGGGCAGCGCGAGCAGGGCGCCCAGGCAGGCGGCCCCCAGCTTGGTGCCGACGATCGGATCGGTGGCGGCCGCGAACGGCGCGAGCACCCAGAACGGCAGCGGGGACGCGGCGTACTGCAGGTGCCCGGTCTCGAGCAGCGAACGCAGCTGGACCGGATAGAAGTAGCCATCGACCCCGAGCGGAAACGGCGAGCCAGCCAGCACCGTCCAGCGCTGCGCGAACGACCACACCACGAGCCCGCACAGCGCGACCGCGACTCCCGCGCGCGGGAGCCAGTCCGGGACTCGGCGCTCGCTCACCGGCCGAGTATGCCCCCGTGCACCGGCTTGCAGTACGCTGCGGGCGTGCCAGCTGCTGTCGTCCTGTTATCCGGTGGCCTCGACTCGACCACCGCGCTCGCGATCGCGCGCTCCCTCGGCTACGACTGCTACGCCCTGACCGTGCGCTACGGCCAGCTGCACCAGGTCGAGCTCGACGCCGCGGCGCGCGTGGCCGCCGCCCTCGGCGCTCGCGAGCACAAGGTCGTTGCGGTGGATCTCGCGCCGCTCGCGGTCTCGGCGCTGACCAGCCCGGCGATCGCGGTGCCCAAGGATCGGTCGCTCGCCGAGATCGGCGCGCCAGGCGACGTCCCGTCGACCTACGTGCCGGCGCGCAACACCGTCCTGCTGTCGCTCGCGCTGGCGTGGGCCGAGTCGATCGGCGCCCGCGATCTCTACATTGGCGTCAACGTCCTCGACGCGAGCGGCTACCCCGATTGCCGGCCCGAGTTCGTGCGCGCGTTCGAGGCGCTGGCTCAGCTCGCGACCCGCAGTGGCGGGTTTCGCGTCCACATGCCGCTCGTCGAGCTGACCAAGGCCGAGATCATCAAGCTCGGCAGCTCGCTCGGGGTCAACTACGCGCTCACGCATTCCTGCTACGACCCGGTCGGTGGCCGCGCGTGCGGCCATTGCGATGCCTGCGCGCTCCGCCGCAAGGGGTTCGCAGAGGCCGGCGTCCCTGACCCCACCCCCTACGCCTGAGGTATGCTGGTCAGACCATGATCCGGAGCCGACACAGGTCATCCGGCCGAGCGAGCGCGCGAGGGTGCCAATGAAGCTCGGCACGCTGCTCCTGCGGAACGCGGCGATCGGGCTCGCGCAGCTCGAGTCTGCGCTTCGTAACCAGGTGCTCTACGGTGGACGGCTTGGCACGAACCTCGTCGAGCTCGGCTTCATCGATCTCGAGCTCCTCTCGGCCTACCTCGCCGAGCTCAGCGGGTTCCCGATCGCGACGCCGACCCTGCTCGACGCGGTCGACGGCGGGCTCATGGACAAGCTCGGCGCCGACGACGCACATCGGCTCCGCGCGATCCCGCTCGGCTTCATCGGCGACGCCATGGACCATGTCGCGGTCGCGGTCGTGGAGCCGACCAACACGCAGGTGCTCGATGAGCTCGCGGCCAGGCTCGGCGCGAGGATCACGCCTTTCGTCGTGCCGGAGCTGCGCGCCCTCTACTACCTCGAGAAACACTTCGGGCTGCCGCGCCGCGCCCGGTTCATCCGCAGCGCCCGCCCAGGCAGCGAGGCGGATGAGGGGAGCGAGCGCCGGCGGTCGCAGCCCGCGCAGGGCATGGTGATGCCCCCGGAGTTCACGCTCGAGCCGCGTCGCAAGCGCCCGTCGGGGTCGCTCCTCGCCGCCTCGCCGAACCCCGCGGTCACGCTGTCTTGCGGCGCCGCTTGCGAGCGGATCGACACCGCGAACCACCGCGACGGGATCGCGGATGCGCTCCTCGCCTACGCGACAGGTCGCTGCGATGCGCTCCTCGTGTTCCTGATCCGGGACGGCAACGCGCTTGGCTGGCGTGGCTACCTGTCGAACCCTGCGGCCGCGAAGGCGTCCCTCGAGGACCTGTCGTTGCCCCTCGCGGGTGCGTCGTCGTTGCAGTCCGCCCACGATGCCGGTCAGCCGTTCGTCGGCGTGCCTCCGTCGGCGGCTCGGCCGGTCGAGACCAAGCTATGGGCCGCGCTCGGTGCGGTGCCTGAGCCGACCAGCGTCGTGGTCGTGCCGATCCTGGTCAAGCAGCGAGCGGTCAACCTCATCTACGCCCACACGCTCGGAGGCGCTCCGGATCCGCAGCTCGTCACCGAGCTCGTCGACCTCGCGGGTCGGTGCCAGACCGCCTACCTGCGGTTGATCCGGCAGGCGCGCGGCTCGTGAGCTCCGCACACCCACCTGCCCCCACGTCCCGAACCCGGGTGTAGGTCAAGTCAAAGATCGCACGTTTCCGGGATCGAAAGTTCGAGTCATCTGACCTGAATGACTCAGCAAAACGGAAGGTCATGTTGCTCGTCTCGGTAACTTGACTCCCCGTGCCAACGAGGCAATCTCCCCCTCGTGCCGCAACGAATGTCTCTTCCAAGCCAGGGCTGCAAAGTCGGCTTCGGAACGATCGCCGCCGCCCTCGCTGCCTTGTCGATGGCCCTGCTCGGCCACTTCTTGATCTAGGCCGACGCGCCGCTCCCGGGAGCGCCCGGTCAACGGGTCAGCTCTGTTCGGTCCAGTAGCGGACCCAGTCTCCGTCTTCGATCAGGGTCCCGAGCTGGACCGCCGATGGATCCGCGAGCGTGTAGATCCAGGTCCAGACCTCCTCGCCGGCATCGGTCGTGACCTTCTTGATCACGCGCGCGAAGTCCTGACCCTCGTACGCGTCGAGTAGCCCGAAGGTCGCGGCGAGCTCGGTGAGCCAGAGCACCTCGCCGGCCACGGTTCCCGTGCCATCGCCCTCGGTGAATCCGGGATAGCCCATCGGAAACGCGTAGATCTTCCCGCTGGTCGTCGCCTTGGCGGTCTTCGTGATCGAGTTGGCCACGAGCGACCGAGCGGTCTGGCCGGCGCGCATCGTCCCGTAGACGAACAGGCGATCGAGCACCTCGTGCGATCCGGTGGTGCGCTCGACCTCGAACGTTCCGGTGGGACGTTTTCGAACCTTCACCCGCAGGTTCTACCCGACACGAGCGCTCAGCGCGGAAACTTGATCGATCAACGGCAACACCATCGCAGCGCCCGTGCCCTCGCCATGACCGAGCCCGACCTCGAACACCGGCGAGAGCCCGAGGTGCGCCAGGATCCGCGGATGCGTGAAGCTGCCCGTATGTGCAGCGATCAGGTAGCCCCGCACCGCAGGCGCCAGCATCGCCGCGACCAGGGCCGCCGCTCCGGTGGCGTAGCCATCGAGAATCACGGGTACATTCATCGAGGCCATGGCGACGACCAGCCCGGCGAGCACCGCCGTCTCGGGTCCTCCGAAGCCGGCGAGGAGCTCGAGCCCGCCCGCCCCCGCACGCGCCGCGCCGCGCGCGGCCGCGGCCTCCGCCTCTGGATCACCGAGCCCGGTCGGGACCGCGCCAAGCGCCGCGCCGAGCAGGGCCGCCGACGAGACGTCCGCTCCGACGCCGAGCGCGCCGATCGCGAGGACATCGAGCCCGTCGTCCGCCAGCGACACGGCGAGCGCGATGCCGGCCTCGAGCCCGAGCGCCGCATCGACGATCGTCATCGCCGGCTCGTGCAGGAGATCCCGGCTCGGACCGCGGCCGAGCCGGACGACGGACGGGGGCATCGCTCCGCCCTCGACCGCGCCGGCGTCGACCACCACGATCGGGGTCCGGCTCGCCCGTGCCAGCTGGGCGAGCGCCGCGCTACCCTCGGCGATCGCGGTCGCTGCCACGACGGTCGGGTGGGCCGCACCGAGTGCGATCCCGGGCTCGCCGACGCCGTGGTCGCCCGCGCACACGACGATCGTGCGGCGGGCCGCACGTGGCCGGGCCGAGTGCTGCGCGCCTCCCAGCAGGGCCGCGAGTCGTTCGAGCAGCGGGGCCGCCGCGCCTGCCACGTTCTGCCGGGCAGCTTCGGCATGCGCTGCCGAGGCCGGCGAGATCGATGCGAGCACGTGCCGCAGCACGCTCATGCGCGCCCCCACATCGCCGCGCGCCGCTTCTGGCCGACGAGGATCATCACGAAGAACGGGCCGCCGAGCACCGCCGTCACGGCTCCCGTGGGCAGTTGATCCGGAGCCACCGTGCGAGCGAGCGTGTCGCACACGGTCAGCAGGATCGCGCCGCCGAACACCGACGCCGGTACCAGCACCCGGTGATCGGGTCCGAGCACGGCACGCAGGGCGTGCGGCACGATCAACCCGATGAAGCCGATAGGTCCTGCCACCGCGATCGCCGCGCCGACGAGCAACGACGCGATCGCGAACACGATCACCTGCGTCCGCGCGACCGCGACGCCGAGCGAGGCCGCCGACTCGGGCCCGGCCGCGAGCGCGTTGAGCTCGCGCCCGTACGCGATCAGCACCGCGAGTCCGGCGAGGATCGGGGCCGTCGCGTACTCGACCGTCGAGATCCGCATCGAGTCGAGCCCGCCCATCATCCACCGCAGCATCCGGCTGACGTCCGTGAAGTCGCTCGTGTACTGGATCAGCACCGACGCCGCCGAGCACCACATCGACACCGTCACCCCCGCCAGCACGAGCGTCGCGGGTGGCAACTGCCTGCCGATCCGCGCGAGCCGCCACACCAGCACCAGCGTGAGCACCGCCCCGATCAGCGCGGCCCCGCCGACGCCGGCCCCCCCGAGCCAGCCCTCGGCGCCGATCCGGATCGCGAGCACCGCCGCGAGCGACGATCCGGACGAGATCCCGAGCGTGAACGGCTCGGCCAGCGGGTTGCGCAGCAGCGCTTGCAGCGCGCAGCCCGCCCCGGCGAGCGCGCCCCCGACGAGCAGCGACGCCAGCACGCGCGCGATCCGGATCTGCAGGATGCGGTGGTCCGGCGAGCCCGCGTCGAACGCGCCGAGGCCCAGCAACTCGACGTGGCGGCCCGCGCGGTCGGTCGTCACGCCGATCAGCATCGCGACCACGCCCACCACCACCACGGCCGCGGCGCACACCACGAGCGTCATGGCCAGCCGCTTGCCGGTCAGCCGGCTCGCGCTCCCACTGATAAACTCAGCCAATGGGGTCAGGCTCCAGTTGCGCAAGTTGCATGGCCCAAGTATGTGAAATCACTGACTCGAACGAGCGCTGGCCCGGCCACCGTCGAGACTCTTCCAGTTGCAACGGTATTGCAAGTCGCGCAACTGGAGCCTGACCCGTCATGCCGGCACCGCGAACCGGGCGCCCGAGGGCAAGGCGCCGACGTGGATCTCGAGGCCGAAGGCTTCGTGGGTTGCCGCAGAGGCGAGCACGTCGGCGGGGGCGCCACGCGCGGCGAGGTGGCCGCCGGCGACGAGCCACATCGTCGCGCCGAACCGGAGCGCGAGGTCGAGATCGTGGGTGACCACGAGGGCCGCCGCGCCCCGGTCGCAGTGGGCGCGGAGCATCGCGAAGACGGCACGCGCGTGGGTGGGATCGAGGCCGGCGGTCGGTTCGTCGAGCAGCAGGCACTTCGCACCCTGGCACATCGCCTGCGCGACGATCACGCGCCGCGCTTCGCCGCCCGACAGCTCGTCAAACCGTCGCCCGGCGAGCTCGCTGACATCACACGCCGCCATCGCCTCGCGCGCGGCTGCGAGATCTGCGTCGCTGGCGAGCCCGAGGCCGCGCTGGCGCGCGTAGCGCCCGAGCAGCACCACCTCCTCGACGGCAAACGGAAATGCCAGCTCGTACTGCTGGGGCAGGTACGCGAGGTCGCGCGCGATCACGCGCCGCTGCGCGCCGATCGGATCCTGCCCCATCACCCGCACGCGGCCAGCGCGCGGCGCGAGCAGCCCGGCGATCGTGCGCAGCAGCGTGGTCTTGCCGGCGCCGTTGGGTCCCACGATCACCACGAGCTCGCCGGGGTCGACATCACAGCTCGCCCCACGCACGACGTCGCGTCCACCGAGGGAGACGGTCACGTCCGCGAGCTCGATCCAGGCCATCGCGGCGATACCATACGGTAGATCACGCGCGCACGAGACTGCCTTCCGCCGTGGTAGCGGACTTCTGTGGCGATGTTCCACGAAACGCGGTAGGTACGCTGCTCGTGCGTCGTCGCAACAACCGGGTCGCGATGAACCTGCCGGTCGAGCTGATCACCGCGGGCAAGAAGACTCGCGCGATCTCCCAGGACCTCTCGCCGTTCGGGATGTTCATCCGGCTGTCACCACCGCTGCCGGTCGGCACGGTGGTCCAGCTCGTGATCTCGCCGAACGGCCAGCGGCTCGTCGCGACCGGGCAGGTGACCCACAGCCTCGGCGAGGTCGAAGCCAACCTGCTCGGGCGGTTTCCCGGGATCGGCGTCATGTTCCGCGAACCGGTGCGCCCGTCGGACGAGCAGTTCGTCGATGCCGTGAACCGCCTGCTCGAGCGCCATGCCGCCAACCAGACCTCCGCCGACATCCGGATCGTCGTCGCCGATCCACAGACCCGCCTGCTCGAGCGGTTGTCGACCGCGCTCGACAACGCCGGCTTCTCGGTCGCGACCGCCACCAACGGCATGGAGGCGATCGGCGCCTGTCTGTCGCGTACCCCCGACGTGGTGCTCGTCGAGCGCGACATGCCCGTCGTCGACGGCCTCCACGTGCTCCAGGAGATGGGTCGCCACGCCGAGCTCGCGAGCGTGCCGGTCATGATGATGTCCGCCGACGCCACCGACATGGTGCGGCTCCAGGCGCTCCAGCTTGGCGCGATGGACTTCATCCCCAAGCCGTTCACGGTGCTCGAGGTGATCCTGCGCGCTCGCCGGTGGGCCCGCGCGAGCCAGCGCGATACCGAGCGCATCGTGCTGCGCGGCACGCTTGCCGAGCTCGGCCTGACCTCGCTGCTCTCGATGTTCGAGCAGGAGCGAAAGAGCGGCCAGCTCTCGGTCACCCGCGACCAGTTCGTGGCGTGGATCGATGTCGTCGAGGGCAGGATCGTGCGGGCGCGGTCGTCGGAGATCGAGGGCGACTCGCACCAGGTCCTGATGTCGGTGCTCGACTGGAAAGAGGGCTACTTCGAGCTGTCGTCTGGCACGCCGGCGCACGTCAAGCCCGAGCTCGACCGCACGATCACCCACCTGCTGCTCGACTACGCCCGCATCCACGACGAAGCCCAGCGTTAGCGCGCCGGCGAGTGGTCAGCGGATCGCCTTCGCCACCGCCTCGAGTGCCTGCTGGACGCGCGGGGACGGCGCGGTCAGATACGCGTCGGTCAGCGCGACCACGCGCCCGGACTTCGTCGCGGGGACCGCGGCCGCTTGCCACGGCTCGAGCCCGGCACGCGCGGCGTAGGACAGATCGAGGATCACCTCGGGCTGGCCGCGCAGCACCTCCTCCATCGAGATCTTCGGGTAGCGGACGCCCGCGCCCGCGAGCACGTTCTCGCCGCCGACCACCGCGAGCAGCTCGTCGATCCAGCTCCCCGGGCCTGCCGCGACGAGGCTGCCGAGGCCTCCGGCCTCGCGGTCGATGATCGCCAGGACGCGCGGTCGCCGCGCCGGCCTCGCCGCCGCCGCGGCATCGAGCGCGGCATCGAGCGCGGCGATCGCCCGCGCCGCGTCCTGGGCCCGGCCGAGGCGCGCGCCCACGTTGCGCAAGGCCTGCTTGACGTCCGGGAGCCCGTGCATCGGACACGCGAGCGTCTCGATCCTGGCATCGCGCAGCGCGCCGGCTGCCTGGTCATGCACGTCATCCACGATCACGAGCGAAGGCCGCAGGCGGACGATCGTCTCGAGGTTCGGCGCCAGAAAACTTCCGACCTTGGGGAGCGCTGCGACCTCGGGGGGGTACGTCGAGTAACTGTCCACCCCGACCAGCGTGTCGGTCGCGCCGAGCGCCGCGATCACCTCGGTCGCCGACGGCGTCAACGACACGATCCGCAGCTTGCCTGAGGCGGGCTCCGGCGCAGCCTGGTCGTGCGAACAGCCGACCAGCAGGACCAGCAACAGGGCGAACAACCGGCGCACGCGGACTGCGTATCACAGCCGCCGCGCGGGTCCAGGCAGCGGGCTCGCGGTATCGTAGACGGCGTGGAGCCTGGCGATCTCAGCGGTGCCATCCTCGATGGTCGCTACCGCGTCATCGAGCGGATCGCCGAGGGTGCCATGGGCGTCGTGTACCGAGCCGAGCGGCTGAAGCTGGGCCGCGTCGTCGCGATCAAGGTGCTGCACGACGAGCTGCCGAACGAGCTGTCCAGCCGCAAACGGTTCGAGATCGAGGCGATGGCGATGGCCAAGCTCGAGCACCCGCACTGCGCGTCGGTGCTCGACGTCGGGATCCACGAGGATCGCCCGTTCGTCGTGATGGACTTCGTCAGCGGCAGCGACCTCAAGGGCCTCATCAAAGGCGGGCCGGTGCCGGTGCTCCGCGCGGTCGAGATCGTCCGCCAGGTGCTGTCCGGCCTCGCCCACGCCCACGAGCACGGCATCATCCATCGCGACATCAAGCCCGCGAACATCGTGCTGTCGCAGAAGGCCGGCCTCGGCGATCACGTCAAGATCCTCGATTTTGGGCTGGCGCGCCTGAACGAGACCTCGAGCATCACCGCCGGGATCGTCGTCGGCACCCCGTCGTACATGGCGCCCGAGCAGATCCGCGGCATCGCGATCGACCACCGTACCGACCTCTACTCTTGCGGCGTCCTGCTGTTCGAGCTGCTCACCGGCAAGAAGCCGTTCCATTCCCCGAAGGACGACCCGGTGGAGGTGTGCTCGATGCACCTCAATCAACCCCCGCCACGGCTCGCGGACATCCAGCCCGGCATCGAGTTCGGCGATCTCGAGACCATCGTCGCGCGCGCGCTCAGCAAGCTCGCCGATACCCGCTATGCCAGCGCGGTCGAGTTCGCCGCCGCGATCGACGCCGTCGTCCCGCGCCGCGGCATGTTGACCCCGCTCGCCGGCGTGCCGATCGTCGGCAGCGCGACCGCGAGCGGGTGGGCGTTCACCACCACGCCGGGCGTTGGCGCCGCTGGACCTGCACCCGGTGCGACCCCGGCGGCCGTGACCGGACCGGTTCCCGTGATCGGGTCTGGATCGATCTCCGCGCCCGTCACCCCGCCGGCCCCCGGCGGAGCTGGTTCCGCGCCGGTCCCCGACGGCTCGGCCGCGGCGCCGCCGCCCGGCGACAGCGCGCCTCGGCCGGAGGTGTCCGCGCAACCCGAGGTGTCAGCGTCAGTCGAGCCGGTCACCGGAGAAGCTCCGACGGCGCCAGCGGGACCGTGGGCGTGGTCGCGCAAGCAGCTCGCGATCGCAGGTGGCGGCGCGCTCGGGCTCGTGCTCCTCATCGCGCTCATCGCCAGCGTGACCGGCGGGTCCGCGCCCCAGGTTGCGGTGGTCGCCGATGCCGCGGTCGTGGCGCCACCACCCCGGCCTGCCAGCCCTGTGGATGAGCAGCTCGTTCGTGCGGACGATCTTGTCGCCACCGGCCGGCCCGACACCGCGCTCGAGCTCCTGCTGTCCGCTCGTCGCGTGTTCCCGACCGACGCGCGCCTGCCGTACGCCGCCGGCAAGCTCTACTTCGCCAAGTTCTGGTTCACCGCGGGGCTGCGCCAGTTCCGTGACAGCTTGCAGCTCGATCCCGCCTATCGCACCGATCCCGAGCTGATCCGCATCGCGCTCCGGGGTTTCATCACGGACCGTGGGTACAACGCCGAGATCGCCCGCTTCCTGCGCGAGGACATCGGCGGACCCGCGAAGTCCTTTCTCGAGGAGACCGCGTCGACCCATCCGAGTCGCACGATCCGCGACCGCGCCGCCGCCGAGCTCCGTCGCTACCGCTAGGACGCGGCGATTTGCTCGTCCTGCGTCGCCGAGCTGCGCGGGAGGGCCGCGCGCCGATCACATTCGAAACCCTCCCTTTCACCCCAGATCTCCCGATGTCGCCAATTTTTTCCCTCCGGGATCTCGCCTTGACTCCCCGCGTCAACACAGCGGTTTCGAACTACCCACAGGGTTATCCACAGCCCAAAACAACGAGTCAGAATTGTTCGGGAAAGCCCACGAGGTCCACTCACAATCCACCCTCAATCCACAGGTACTCCACGTGATGTCTGACACCATCGCACACTAGGGGTAGGCACGACTCTCGGGAGACCCACCAAATCTAGTGGCTGTTTTTCTTGCCCTCTCATCTTCGCCTCGTTAAAAGGGAACATCGCCGCGATGTCCCAAACGAATTACGTCAGGTGAGCACTCCCGAGTTCGTCACACTCCCCTGATAGAGGTCAGCCTTCAAACGCCAGCCTTCCCGTCCGTCAGGGCCGGGGGCCATCTCAGCGCACTACACCGGTCTCGATAGTCGAAAATTCTTCTGGGGTTTCAGACAGATCCTGCACGGATCTTGTCGGACAGCCGTGGGGGGAGCTTTGCGTCGAGATCAGACCGCCAGCTCATTGTTGTTGTTCAGCCCTCGCGGGCCCTGTTGTTCCACACCACGCAGTACGAATTGTCGCAAGGAGGGGTCATGATCGTGAAGTCTGCCGCCGTCGCTTCCCACACTACCCACGAGGGGCGCCAGGGCTCGAAGAAGCCAGTTCACAGCCGGGTCATCAAGGATCAGCGGCCGGGACTCACGGTCGAGCGCTACTTCACGCGCCAGGGGATCGATCCATTCGACACCGTCGAGTGGGAGTTGCGCGACGCGGTGATCAGCGGCGCGAACGGACAGATCTTCTTCGAGCAGCGCGGCGTCGAGTTCCCGAAGACCTGGTCGCAGACCGCAACCAACGTGGTCGTCCAGAAGTACTTCCGCGGCACGCTGGGTACGCCCGACCGCGAATCCAGCGTCCGCAAGATGATCGCGCGCGTCGCCGACACCATCTACGGCTGGGGCAAGGCCGACGGCTACTTCAAGAGCGAGACCGATGCATGGGCGTTCCGTGACGAGCTCGTGCACCTGCTGCTCCACCAGAAGATGGCGTTCAACTCGCCGGTCTGGTTCAACGTCGGCGTCGAGGAGTACCCGCAGTGCTCCGCTTGCTTCATCAACTCGGTCGATGACTCGATGGGCTCGATCCTGGGGCTCGCGAAGACCGAGGGCATGCTGTTCAAGTACGGCTCGGGCACCGGCTCGAACCTGTCCACCCTGCGGTCGTCGCGCGAGCAGCTCAACGGCGGCGGCACGGCCTCCGGGCCGGTCTCGTTCATGCGCGGCTTCGACGCGTTTGCAGGCGCCATCAAGTCGGGCGGCAAGACCCGCCGCGCGGCGAAGATGGTGATCCTCAACGTCGATCACCCGGACGTCGTCGACTTCATCGATTGCAAGGCGATCGAGGAGAAGAAGGCGTGGGCCCTGATCGATGCCGGCTACGATGGCGGCTTCAACGTCGTCGGCGGCGCCTACGACTCGGTCAACTACCAGAACGCGAACCACTCGGTCCGCGTCACCGACGACTTCATGAATGCCGTCCTGCGCGATGGCGAGTGGCACACCCGCTCGGTCACCGATGGCAGCAAGCTCCACAGCTACAAGGCCAAGGAGATCATGCGCAAGATGGCGGATGCCGCGTGGATCTGCGGCGATCCGGGCATCCAGTACGACACGACGATCAACGACTGGCACCCATGCATCAACACCAGCCGGATCAACGCGTCGAACCCGTGCTCCGAGTACATGTTCCTCGATGATTCGGCGTGCAACCTCGCATCGCTGAACCTCCGCAAGTTCCAGCGCCCCGATCTCGAGCTCGACCCCGAGCCGTTCCGCCGCGCCGTCCAGACCACCATCACCGCGATGGAGATCATCATCGACAACTCCGCCTATCCGACGGCGCAGATCGGTGACAACAGCTACAAGTTCCGCCCGCTGGGCCTCGGCTTTGCCAACCTCGGCGCGCTCCTCATGTCGCGCTCGCTCCCGTACGACTCCGAGCCCGGCCGTGCCTACTCTGCCGCGATCACCGCCCTGATGTGCGGTGAGGCCTACAAGACGTCGGCGCGCATCGCCGCCGATGCCACCGGCCCGTTCGCCGGCTACGCCGACAACGAGACCCCGTTCCTCAAGGTCATGCGCAAGCACCGCGCCGGCGTCGAGCGGATCGACTCGGCGTTCGTCCCGTACGACCTCATGCAGTCCGCGCGCGACGCGTGGGACGGCGCCATCGAGCTCGGCCAGAAGTACGGTTTCCGCAACGGCCAGACCACGGTCCTCGCCCCCACCGGCACGATCGCCTTCCTGATGGATTGCGACACCACCGGCGTCGAGCCCGATATCGCGATCGTCAAGTACAAGCGGCTCGTCGGCGGCGGCCTGCTCAAGATGGTGAACCACACCGTCCCCGAGGCCCTGTCCAAGCTCGGCTACTCCGAGAAGGAGTGCGAGGCGATCATCGGCCACATCGACGCGACCGACACGATCGAGGGCGCTCCGCACCTCAAGGACGAGCACCTGCCCGTGTTCGACTGCGCGTTCCGCTCGTCAGCGGGCACCCGCTCGATCCACTACATGGGCCACATCCGCATGATGTCCGCGGTCCAGCCGTTCCTCTCGGGAGCGATCTCCAAGACCGTCAACCTCCCGACCGAGTGCACCGTCGAGGACATCGAGGACGCGTACATCCAGGCCTGGAAGCTCGGCCTCAAGGCGATCGCGGTCTACCGCGATGGCTGCAAGCGCACCCAGCCGCTGTCGATGAACCTCAAGCAGGCCACCTCGAACGGCTCCGCCGCCTCG
>JAGSPR010000170.1 GCA_018262455.1 Deltaproteobacteria bacterium
TCCTTTACTGATCCGTTACCTATGTCCGTGCTTGCACCGCCGATCGCGCGGAAATGCTCGGCTTCCAGAGGCTCTGTGCAACCAGATGTCGACGAAGCTCTTCGATGCCTCCACCGTCGACGGTGCCGATCACGTCCACGGTGGCGTTCCCGTTCACGTGCACGGCCACGATCACGGGGTCGATCACGGCCACGATCACGGGGCCGATCACGTCAACGTCAACGTTTGGGCCGGTTCCTACGGGCGGGGCTGCGCGTCGAGCAGGCGGGTCGCCGAGAGCGTGTTCAGGGTCAGCGTGGCACCGGAGCCGGGAGTCGGCGCGCCACCCTGGAAGAAGCTGTTGCTGAAGTCGCCCGCGACGCCCGGCGACGTGTCGACGTTGATCGGGTTCTCCCAGTTGTTGCTGGTGAAGATCGCGCCGGTGCCGCCGTAGAACATCAGGCCGTACGGGTCGCCCTGGATCGTGCTGTGGGTGACGCTGATCGTGTTGCCGCTGCCACCGAAGTGGAAGGCACAGTGGGTGCCGTCACCGGTCGCCAGGCCGATCTCGGAGAACTGCATGTCGAGCGTGCCGCCGTTCATCACGAGGAAGTCGCCGCGCGAGCTCGGGGTACCGGGGTTGGAGAGCGAGCTGTCGACGATCGTTGCCTTGCCGCTGCCGCTGGTCGAGATGCCGCCACCCGACTGCACCGCGTAGTGCATCCGGAGCTCGCCACCTGCCGGGATGCGAAGGCCGCCGTGGGTGTCGGTCGGGGTGGTCGCAGCGATCGTGACCTTGGCCGCGCTCGTGCCCTGGATGTCGAGGATGCCCTCGATCGTGAGGCTCGCGGAGCTCTTGATCGTGACCGTGGTCCCGGCCGCGACCGTGACCGTCACGCCGGCATCGATCGTCGTGGCGGAGTCGATCGCCTGGGTGCCGGACCACGTGGTGTCCGCCGTGATGTGGCCCGCCACCCCCGAGCCGGAGCCCGAGCCGCTGCCGGAGCCACCGCCACCGCCACCACCGCCGCCGCCGCCTGTGCCGTCATCGCCCGTCTGCCCTTGGTCTCCGACCACGCACGCCACCAGTGGCAGGGACAACGCAAAGACGAGGAGCTTCTTCATGGTGCGCGACTAAAGCAATGGATGTGCCGGACACGCGTTCGCGCGGCCGCGCTTGATCCCCAAGATCATTGGGCTTGCTCCCATGTAGGGGAAGGGAGCCGATCCCCGGATCGGGGGCGCCACCCCCAGGGGGTGAGGACTGCGGTCACACGGGGCGCGGAAACAGGAACCGCAGGAACCGCCAGGTCCGGGCCTTCCACGCGAGCTCGTCGTGGGTCGCGCCGGGCTCCGAGTGGTAGCAGAGGGCGTCGGGACCGGGCGTGCAGTCGGGCGAGTCGGCGCGGTGCCAGCCCAGCCCGATCATGCGATCGCGGAGGTCGATGGTGTCCGCCGCGCCATCGCTGTTGTTCGCGGCGGCGCCACCATGGTCGAGGTAGATCGCGACCGGCTGCTTGCCGACCGCGGCGAGCTTGTCGCGCACGGCGGTGCCGTCTTCCAGCCCCGGCCAGAACGCGCCGGACAGCGAGGCGCCGCCGGCATACGTCTCGGGATACGCCAGCACCTGGGACATCGCGACCAGCCCGCCGAGCGAGCTGCCGGCGACCGCGAGCCGCTGGTGATTCCACCGCACCTTCGCGAGCACCCGGGGCTGGAGCTCGACCTGAAAGAACTCGAGGAACGCGGCCAGCTTGGTCGGCGACAGCCCGTATTCGGCGTTGCGATCGGTCGTGCTCGCGACCCCGATGACGATCACCGGCGCGACCCGTCCCGCGCCGATCTCGTCGTCGAGCGCGACGTTGACCTCCCAGCCGGTATGACCGAAGCAGCAGTCGTGATCGTCGAACACGTTCTGGCCGTCGTGCATGAACAGCACGGGGTACGTGCGCGCGACCGCATCGAGCGCGTCATATCCGGGTGGCAGGTACGCGGTGACGTCACGACAGTTGCCCAGCGCGGTCGAGCACACGTTGTCGAGCCGGACCAGGTAGCCGCGCCCGGAGTCCGACGTCGCGAGCACGCTGTTCTGGCCATCGGGGTTGCCGGAGAAGTCGTCGTAGGCGAACGCGGGGTTGTTGCCATCGAGCAGCCAGCTCTGGCCATCGAACAGCTTGTACTGGTGGAAGCCACTGGCGACCGGGCCCACCGCGACCACGAGATCCGAGTTGCAGACCGCGGAGGACGCCAGCGCGGTGGTCGACCACTCGTTGAACGTGCCGGCCACGTGGGTCGGCGTGACGGTGCGGAACAAGGCCCGCCCGTTGGCCCACAGCGGCCCGAGCTCGGCCCGGAGGTCGAGCTCGACGCGAAGCTCGGTCACCACGGCCGGGTCGCAGGCCGCCGCGCGGTCGTACAGGTCGAGGATGCAGGCGGCGCCCGCCTTGCCCGCCGGACAGCCCGTCGCGCCATCGGGGGACGCGTCGGGTGGGGACGAGGCGTCGGGGGTGTCGGTCGCGACCCCGCCACCGTGACAGGCCCCGAGGACAGCGAACGGGAGCAGGAGGAGGAGGCGCATGTTGTGGTTCGCAACGCGTTCGTGGCCAAGTCCGCGAAGCTGCGTACGGATCGCGGAGCGCAGCAAGCGACGTGCCCGTGCTACCGATCAGGCGTGTCAGGCGTGGACCCGGCGGCACTCGACGCGATCACCCGGCAAGCGCGTGGCACCCGTCACAAGACCTCGCGGGCGGTGTGGCTCGTCGCGGCGGTGGTCGGCGTGATCTGTGGGATCGCGTTCGTCGTGGTGGTGCTGTCCGAGGGCAACCCGCGCAAGCCGACCGGGACACCTCCGCCGGCGAGCACCGGCTGGGGATTCAGTGCCGGGCTGCTGATCGGGGCGGTGGTCGGGATCGCCGTGGGCCTCGCGATCGCGCGTCAGCGAGCCCACTCGTCGCGCAGCAAGCCGTAGAGCACCACGTCGTGGAGCCTGCGCGCCTGGACGACGTGCTGTCGCTTCACGCCTTCGTTCACCATGCCGAGCTTGTCGAGCACGTGCATCGACGCGCGGTTTCCGGCGAGCACCTGGGCATAGACCCGCGCGAGCTCGCAGTCGCGGAACCCGAAGTCGACGACGGCCTGGCACGCCTCGGTCGCGAAGCCCTGGCCCCATGCCGTGGCGGCGAGCCAGTAGCCGAGCTCGGCCCGGCGATCGCGCGCGAACCGGCGCAGGCTCACCGTTCCGAGCAGCAGCGCGGGCGCCGCACGCCGAGTCACCGCGAGCGTGACGCCGCGCCCGAGCTCCCACCACTCGATGCGCCCGCGGACCCAGCGTCGCGCGAGCGCGATCGGATACGGCGACGGCACCTGGATCAGGAACTGGGCCACGCGCCGATCGCCTGCGCCTGCGGCCACCGCCGCGGCATCGGCATCGGCGAGCGGGCGCAAGGTGAGCCGCGGGGTCTCGAGCGTCGGTGCCGTCACGGGGAGTTGCGCAAGTCGGTTCACGGAAGCGTCTGCGCGAGGATACTGCGAGACGCAAAAACGCGGTGCCAGGTGACCTGGGTACCGACGGGTATGGGGATATCTTCGGGAGCGGTGGTCCGGCCGGGGTCTAAAAAGGTGCGCGGTCCGGCGCGCGCTGGCTATGCTTGCTGTCTAGCCGCTGCCGCAGCGAGCGTCGCCGTGCACGACGTCCACACCCATCGCCTCGACAACGGGCTCACCCTCCACGTCGCGCCCGGCCATACGGCTCCGGTGGTGGCGGTGCAGGCGTGGGTCGGGGTGGGATCCGCCGACGAGGGACCGGACCAGGCCGGGATCGCGCACGCGGTCGAGCACATGCTGTTCAAGGGCTCGACGAGCTACGGGCTGGGTGAGCTCGTGCGCACGATCGAGAGCGGCGGCGGCGAGATCAACGCCTTCACCGCGTTCGACCACACCGTCTATCACGCGGTCCTCGGGCACGATCACACCGAGACCGCGATCCATGCGCTGGGCGACACGCTGATGGCGCCGCGCGTCGATCCCGCCGAGCTGGCGCGCGAGCGCGAGGTGATCCTCGAGGAGATCCGCCAGGGTTCCGACGATCCCGCGCGCAGCGTCGCGCAGAGCCTGTTCGCCACCGCGTTCGTGACGCATCCGTACCGCCGCCCGGTGATCGGGACCGCCGAGAGCGTGCGCCGGCTCGGCGAGCGCGAGCTCGTCGACTTCTTCCGCGACTACTACGTCGCCGACAACCTCACGCTCGTGGTCGCCGGCGATGTCGATCCGGCGGCCGTGCGGCGCAGCGTCGAGCGCAGGTTCCGCACGATGCCCACCGGACGCCCGGTCCGCCGGATCACCGTCGAGCCCGCGCAGACCGGTCCGCGCGCGAACGCGGTCCTGCGCGAGGTCTCCGAAGCGTACCTCGCCGTCGGGTTTCACGTGCCGTCCGCGCGTCATCCGGACGTCGCCGCCCTCGATGTCGCGGCGATCCTGCTCGGCCAGAGCGAGTCATCACGCCTGCCGCGCCTGCTGCGCGATCGCGATCAGCTGGTGACCAGCGCGTATGCGAACCTTCACGCGCTGCGCGATCCGGGCCTCCTCGTGCTCTCGGCGACGGCCCGGCCGCAAGCCGCGCGCGGCGTGGTCGGCTCGCTGGTCGAGCACGGCCTGCGGCTCGTCGACGACCTCACCTCCGAGGAGCTCGACAAGGCGCGGATCGCCGCCGAGACCGCGTTCGTTCGTCAGCTCGAGACGGCTCAGGGGCGCGCGCGCTCGCTCGGCTGGCACGCCACGGTGGCGGGCGATCCGCAGTTCGGTCACGTCTACCTCGATCGGATCCGCGCCGTCCGCCGTCATGACGTGGACCAGGTGATGCGGCGCTACCTGCGCGCCGACAACGCGAGCGTCGCGGCGGTGCTGCCCAGGCCCAAGCGCAAGGGCAGCTCGCGGCGTGGCTCGAGCGGCGAAGCCGCGAGGCCTGGGATGGCAAAGCGAGAGCGAAGCTCGAGCGGCGAAGCCGCGAGGCCTGGGATGGCAAAGCGAGAGCGAAGCTCGAGCTTCGCCCGGCAGGCCGAGACCCGCCTTCGCAAGACGCTCGCGACGAAGCCGGTGAAGGCGGTCCCGGCCGAGAAGCGGATCGTGCTGGCCAACGGGATGACCCTGATCGTGCGCCGCGATCCGTCGGTGCCCGTGGTCGCGATGCGGGCGGTGTGGCGGGGCGGCCAGCGCATCGAGGACGCCAAGCTCGCGGGTGCCTCCACGCTGCTCGCGCGCCTGATCACGCGCGGCTGCGGCAAGCTCGATGCGCCCGCCGTCGCCGATCGCATCGATCGACTCGGCGGTTCGCTGGGCGGCGTGGCGGGGCGCAACAGCTTCGGGGTGGCGGCCGAGTGGCTCGCACGATCGTGGCAGCCCGGCTTCGACCTGCTCGCGTCGTGCATCGTCGAGCCCACGTTCCCGGCGGCCGAGCTCGCACGCGAGCGCCAGCTCGTGCTCGACGATCAGCTCGCGCAGGCCGATAGCCCGACGCAGGTCGCGTTCCGGCTGTTCAGCGAGACGCTCTACGGCACGCACCCGTACGCGCGCGACGTGCTCGGCACGCCGGCCTCCGTCAACGCGATCGAGCGCGCCGACCTGATCGCGTTCTACCGCCAGCGCTATCCGATCTCGGGCCTCACGCTGGCGATCGTCGGGGACATCGACGCCGACGAGGTGATCGCGCGGGTCAAGCAGCGGTTCGAGCAGGCGCCGAAGCAGAAGCCCGTGGTCGTGACGATCGGCAAGCTCGCGGCCGAGCAGCGGAGCGACGCCGAGCGCGAGGTGTATCGCTACCTCGATCGTGCGCAGGCCCACCTCGTGATCGGATTTCCTGGGGCAACCCTCGATGCACCCGACCGGTTTGCGCTCGAGCTTCTCGTCGCGATCCTGGGCGGGCAGGGTGGCCGGCTGTTCGCCGAGCTCCGCGACAAGCGCGCGCTGGTCTACCGGGTGTCGGCGCATTCGATCGAGGGCGTCGAGCCCGGCTTCGTCGGCGTGTACCTGTCGTGCGCGCCCGACAAGCTCGAGCAGGCGGTCGCCGTCGTGCGCGACCAGCTCGCGCGCGTGCGCGCCGACGGGGTGACCGCCGCCGAGCTCGAGCGAGCCCGTAGCTACCTGATCGGCAGCCACCAGATCGCGATGCAGCGCCGGGCCGCGGTCGCCAACGCGATGGCCTATCACGAGGCGTACGGGCTCGGCTGGGAGACGTGGTCGCACTACGACGACGCGATCCGCGCGGTGCGCCCGGACGAGGTTGCGGCCGCGGCGGCGACGTACCTCCGCCTCGATCGCATGATCACCGCGACGGTCCGTCCACCCTCGGCGTCGCCGGCCGCGATCAAGCGCTCGAAGCTGCCCGGCCCGCCGCGTCCACACGGCAAGCGCGCTCCGCGTCCAGGGCGCTCGCGGAGCAACGTATGACGCGCGCGCCGGCGGGTCGTGCCTGGGCCGGCCACGGCGACCTGCCGGCGAGCCTCGTGCTGATCGTCCCGCTGTTCCTGATCTACGAGGTCGGGGTGCTGTTCACCGGCAACGTCAACGGCGCCGATGTCGTCACCCGGTCGATCTACGGCGCGCTCGGGCGCACCAGCTACCTGCTCGTCAATGCCGCGATCGCGGGTGGGTTCCTGGTGTGGCTGCGACGCGACCGACGATGGCATTCGCTCCGGCTCGAGATCGTGGCGCCGGTCGTGCTCGAGGCGTCGATCTACGCGCTCACGCTCGGCGCCCTCGGCGCCCTGGTGATCGATCGGATCCTCGGGCTCGGGATCACCGGCGGGTCGGTGATCAACGCGCTCGGGGCCGGCGTCCACGAGGAGCTCGTGTTCCGGCTAGGCGTGTTCGGGGGGCTCGTCGCGCTCGGGTCGCGGACCAGCCTGCACCCCCGGATCGCGGTCGCCCTGGCGCTCGCGATCTCGGCGGTCGCGTTCTCGGCGGCGCATCACCTCGGTACGTACGGCGAGCTGTTCACCAGCCACGCGTTCGCGTTCCGCTGCCTCGCGGGCGTGGTGTTCGGGCTGGTGTTCTGGTTTCGCTCGCTCGCCCACGCGGTCTACGCGCACGCGCTCTACGACCTCGTCGTCTACTGGCGCAGCTGACCAAACACACGTGATTCCAAACCATTGGCTCGCGCGTTGGGAGTGGTCGTCGACGATCGTGGAAGTCGGGGCGTGCGCGAGGGGGCACCAGGCTTGTAGAATGGAGCTCGCATGAGGATGAGCCTGCCGTTCGTCGTCCTGTTGCTCGTGTTCGTCGGTGGCCCCACAGCGAGCCATGCGGAGAAGGCGAAGACCAATCAGGGAGCAAAGGTCTACAACCGCGCGGGCGAGCAGGGCCAGGTCGTCGCCAAGGTGAAGGAAGGCCAGTCCCTCACGATCCTCAAGCGGGAAGGCCGCTGGCTCAAGGTGCGGGTCTCGGGGCGCACCGGCTACATCCCGCGCAGCAAGGTCAGCCTGCCGGAGGGCGACGAGGAGATCTCCCGCAACACGCGGCGCAGGCCGTTCGTGGACGGCCGTGGCACCAAGCGCGGGTTCGGCGGCGAAGCGGGTCCAGACGATCGGGTCGGCGAGGATGCCGTGGAGGGCGCGGGCGGCAAGCCGGACAAGACCGAACCCGACGAGGGCGACGAGCCCAAGACCGGCAAGGGCCACAAGAGCGGCAAGGGTGACGAGAGCGACGAACCGGCCACCACGAAGGACGAACCCGAGGACAGCGTCGACGATCGACCCACCGCGCGCGTGAAGGGCAAGACGAAGGTCTACTCGGAGCCCGACTCGGACAGCGACGTGGCCGACTGGACCGCCGGGTCGAACACCGTGCTGTTCCCGACCGGCAAGAAGGGCAAGTTCACCGAGGTCGAGAACGAGGAGGGCGATATCGGGTACGTGTTGACCTCGAAGATCGAGGTCAAGGAAGCCGGCGGACGCGCCGGTGGCCTGACCACGCGCCAGATCGACGGACGTGCGCGGCTCGGCGTCACGATCATCCAGCAGGCGCTGCGCAGCAACGGTCCGGCGATGCAGCCCGACAACTATAACCTCAGCACGTCGGCGGTGACGATCTCGCTCGGCGGCGCCTACCTGCGTCCGTACGGCGCGAAGTACGTGATCGGCGGCGAGGCGACCGTCGACATCGCGAAGGCGGTCCCCGGGATCAGCGCGCCGGGGGGCCAGACCACCGGGATCACCCTGTACCACGTCAACGCGCGCGGCCTGTTCGGGGTCGATCTCAAGAAGAAGAGCGGGATGATGGTGATCGGGCGGCTCGGGCTTCGGTATCAGTCGTTTCAGGTCTCCAATGTCCTCCAGCTCGACAAGAACACCGCGAAGCTGCCGTCGGAGATCATCACGACGCCGGCGATCGGTGCTGCGCTCGCGATGCCGCGCCTGACCTCGAAGATCGGGCTGCGGTTCAGCCTCGATGCGATGCTCGTCGGCACGAGCCTCAAGCAGACGGTGAACCTCGAGGACGGGATCAAGGCGAGCGCGAAGGGCGCGATCGTGGGCGTCGGCTTCACGTACCAGTGGAAGCCGCGCATGGACATCCAGGCGTCCTACGAGCTCAACTACAGCCTCTACAACTTCGGGACGCCGAAGGCGACCTCGCTACGCGGACACATGGGAACCGGTGAGGTCAAGCGCACCGATATCTTCCATGGCGTCACGGTGGGCATCGCGAAGGCGTTCTAGCGGCCTGCTACGCCCCCGCGGGCGGCTTCAGCACGAGCGCCGAGGCCTGCTCGCGCAGCAGCTTGATCACGACGTTGTTGATCGTGTCCCCGCGCTCGAGGCTCTCGGTGAAGTGCCTGGCCATCTCGGTGTACTCGACGTGCGCGGCCGAGAACTCCTCGAGACTCAGCTTCTTGATGAGGCGGCCTTGATACTTCGCGAACGCGCCCACCTCGACGTTGCCGAGCTCGGTGGAGAACCGCTGAAGGTACTCGTCATAATGCGCAGACTGGTCCTCGATCACTTGTGTCATCGTACAGCCACAGCCGAGGCGCAGCTACTGACGAGGCGTCGGTAGCTTGTCCAGATCGAGCTGGCTGAGTGCCAGCCGGATCAGCTGCGATTTGTTCGCCTTGGACCAGCCGCGGCGCTTGAGCTCGGCGACCTTGGCCTCGAGCTCCTCGATGTCACGCGTGTACATCGAGATGCAGATCACCTTGTAGTGCGTCGGCTTTTCGGTGGCGGACCGCCGGCGGCCGGCAGGCGCATCGGACTCGTCGCGTCGGCGACCGTAATACTCCTCGCTGAGGATGGTGTCGGCATCGCTCAGCGGATCGTGAGCCATCGTCTTGTCGTCCTTCATATACCTCAGATGGCGAGCGAAGCGCCGTAGGGTTGCTGCTCGGAGGGGGCGTCGGTGCGAGCGGTGGTCGAGAGCACCCAGTCGCAGACGCGGTTGTAGTCCGTCGCGCCGTGCGACATGGGGGCGTACTCGAAGATGGTCTTCTTGTGACTTGGCGCCTCGGCGAGCCGCGTGTTGTGGCGGATCGGCTCGAGACACTTGTGCTTGAAGTGGCTCTGCAACGTCTCGAGCACCTCGCGCGCCAGCCGCGTGCGGCCGTCGTAGAACGTGGGCAGCACGGCGGAGATCCGGACGGAGTGCGCGAAGTGACGCTCGACATCTTTGATCGTGCGCAGCACCTGCTTCACGCCGACGAGCGCGAGGTAATCGCAGGTGACCGGGATGATCACCTCGTCGACATACGACAGCGCGTTCTGGTTCAGCAGATTGAGCGACGGTCCGCAATCGATGATCACGTGGTCGTAGCGCCGCGAGATCTGCATCAGGTTGAGCCGCTTCGTCAGCATCTTGCTGCGGGTCTCGACGTTCTGGCGCGCGAGCCAGATCTCGGCCGCGGCGAGCGTGGAGTCGGACGTGATCACGTCGAGCTTGCCGCGCACGGGGACGCACGCCTCGGCGGGATCCGCGCCCTCGACCAGGACGTGATACAGCGACTTCTCACCGGCGACGCCGAGCGAGACGCCGACGTTGCCCTGGGCGTCGGTGTCGATCAGCAACACCTCGTTGTCGCGTTCGGCAAGCCCGGCGGCGAGGTTGACCGCGGTGGTCGTCTTCCCGGTCCCTCCCTTCTGGTTGAGGATCGCGATCCGACGAGCACGCTTCGCACGGAAGGCTTCGTCACCGAGGCCCTGCTTCCGGCACTCGAGCGAGCAGAAGTGGCTTCGGTGGCCATCCCCCGTCACCGCGATCTGAAACACAAATGCAGGCTTGAATGCCTGTCCGCATGCGCTGCACGTCTTCTCCATGGCCTTATCGAAGCGGCATCGTCGGAGGCGGGGCAACTTTTCGGCGCTATAGTGCCCCCGTGATCGCTCGCAATGTGGTTGTGGAGGGGGGCAATGCCGACCGGGTCGCGAGCGGCATTGTCGACGGCCTTCGCGCGCCAGACCTGCGCTGTGCGTTCGTGTTTGCGGACTGGCGCCTCGACCCGGCGATCCTCGCGCATCACCTGCAGCGGGGCCTGGCACCGGCACCTGTCGTAGGTGGCACCACCACCGGGGTGGTGCCGTTCGCCGGGGGCCGCGGGCCGATGGCGATCGGGCTCGGGCTCTACGGCGACTGGCTGCGGGTAGGGATCGGCGTCGGCACGGAACTGTCGCAGAGCCCGCTGACGCGGAGCCGTGACGCGGTGCTCGCTGCCGCGGTCGAGCTTGGAACCACCAGGGACGCCCTCGACGTGGGGCGCCACGTGGGCCTCACGATCGTCGACGGCCGTTGCGGTTCCGAGGAGAGCTTCTGCATCGGCTCGGCGGCCACCGCTCCACAGATCCGGTTCGTCGGTGGCTGCGCCTCGACCGATCTCGAGCACGCGAGCACCACGTACGTGTGGGCTCGCGGCGAGGCCCTGACCGATGCCGGGATCGTGATCCTGTTGCAGAGCGAGCTGCCGTGCAGCGTCGTCACGTCGTCGCACGTGGTCCCGACGGAGCTCAAGACCGTGGTGACTGCCGCGTCGGGCCGCACCCTGATCGAGCTCGATGGCTATCCCGCGGCGAGGCGACTGGCCGACCTCGTGGCGCAGCTCGGGGAAACCCTCGATCGGCCGCGGCCGTGGCACGCCCTGGCGCGTCACGTCGACGGCACCCTGCATGTTCGGTCGATCATGGATGTCGGCGACGAGCACCTCGCTCTCGCGAGCGCGGTCGAGGTCGGTCAGGTGCTGCGGATCATGCGGCCGGGAGATCTGATCGGTCAAACCAAGCACGACCTCGCGATCGCCGCGGAGCGCGTCGGGGGCGCGATGTCGGCATTCCTTGCGTTCTCGTGCCTGGGCCGCCACTCGGAGGCCTCCGCACGTGGCCTCGAACGCGAGCTCGCCGACGTCTACGCCGCTTACCCGACGACAGGCTTTCAGACTTTCGGGGAGCAGTCGGGCATGCTGCTCGTGAACCACTCCCTCAGGGGGCTCGCGATCGGGAGCGTGCGATGAAGGGACAGCAGCTCACCACCGAGCGGATCGCCGAGCTCGAGAGCGATCTCGCGGCGGCGAAGCGCACCATCGACGTCCTGATCGCGCGGCTCGAGCGAACCAGCTCGGCGCCGCCCACCCAGCACGACCTGTTCGACGCCGCGGTCCGGCTCGGCCACGTGCTGGAGGAGCGAACCCGCGAGGTCGAAGATGCCCGCGCCGAATTCCGCGCGCTGCGCGCGAACCTCGATCAGATCGTCCGCCAGCGCACGCGCGCGCTCGCGGAGTCCGAGGCCCAGCTTCGTGCGAAGAATGCCGAGCTCGAGCACCAGTGGCGCATGAAGGCCGAGTTCATCTCGATCGCGGCCCACGAGCTGCGGACCCCGCTCACGAGCATCGTCGGCTACCTCCACCTGTTCTCCGAAGGTCGGTTCGGCGATCTGCCGCCGCTGATCGCCCGGCCCATGGCATCGGTGCGGCGCAACGCCCACCGGCTCAAGCGGCTCGTCGACGACATGCTGGACGTCAACCGGATCGAGATGGGCAGGATGACGCTGCGGCGCGAGTCAGTCGATCTCGGCGAGGTCATCCGCGATGTGGTCACCGAGCTGATGCCGCTCGCGAGCGCACGCAACCAGAGGCTCGCGACTCACATCGAGCCGATCGCGACGCTCGACGCCGATCGCGACAGGCTCACCCAGATCGGCGTCAACCTGGTCTCGAACGCGATCCGCTACACCCCGGAGCACGGCGAGATCGACGTCTCGGTCGACGAGGCACCACGCGAGCGGTTCCCCGGCGGATGGGCAAGGTTGCGCGTCCGGGATAACGGGGTCGGAATCGCGGAGGCCGATCGCCAGCGGATCTTCGATCCGTTCCTCCACGTCCAGCCGGCGAAGCACCACACGTCCGCAGGCCCCGACTCGGCGGGACTCGGGCTGTTCATCGCCCGCGGACTGATCGAGCTCCACGGCGGGCTGATCACGGTCGACTCGACCCCCTCCGTGTTCACCGAGTTCACGGTGCTGCTGCCGTTCAAGCACCAGGTCCGGCGCGAGTCCGATTCAGGCGCTGCCCGGCTGCCCACCTCGAGCGCCGGCGAGTAGTTACTTCTTCTTCTTCGGCTTGGCCTTGGCCGGCTTCTTCGCCGGGGCCGGCTTCTTCTTCGCGGCGGGCTTAGCCTTGGCGGGCTTGGCAGCCTTGGCGGGCTTGGCAGCCTTGGCGGGCTTGGCAGCCTTGGCGGGCTTGGCAGCCTTGGCGGGCTTGGCAGCCTTGGCTTGGCAGCCTTGACGGGCTTGGCCGGTGCCGCCGCTTTTGCGGCGGGCGCGGCCTTGCCGGCGGGCGCGGCCTTCGCCGAAGGCGCCGGCTTGCCCGGCTTGGCCTTCTTGACCTCGGCCTTGAGCTTCATGTTGCGCTCGTCGGCCGCCGTCTGCGCCTCGTCCATCCGGCCCTGCGCGGCGGTCCGCGCGCGGGTCACGGCGGCGTCGATCTCGGCCTTGCTGCGAACTGCGAGCGGCGCGGCCGGCGACTCGGCCTTCTTGGCGCGCTTCTTCTTCTTCTGCTCGCGCGGGATCGGGATCTCGCTGATGTCCGGCATCCGCGAGGCGAGATCGCCTCGGTTGTGGACGAGGATGCGCGATCCACCGTCGCGGAAGATCACCTCGACCTTGTTGTCGGGCAGCAGCTCGGTGACGAAGCCGATGTCGAACTGCTTGTGGTGGACGACGTCGCCTTCCTCGTACGTGTCCCGGATCGAGTACGGCCGGGTGTTGCCGAGGTCCGCCTCGGTGGCGCGAGCCATCGCGTCGTCCCAGGTGGCACGCTTGGTGGTCGCGCGCTTGGCGCCACCTTCGGCGCCTTCCTCGGCCCCATCGCCACGAGGCTTGCGGTAGGCGTGAACCTCGCCGCATACGACGCACTGCACGCGTCGCACCTCGTCTTCGTACATGCTGATGATGGTGTGAGTGGTGTCCGCTTTACAGCGGGGTGACGGGCAGTACGCCTCGATCTCACCACCCACCTCATCGGCGTCTTCTTCGAAGATGGAATCCATCCCTAGGCCTGCCTCTTCTGGACGAGTGTCGCCGCCGCGCGGCATAACTACCTAAAAAGTCAGTCAATCCGGAAGTGATCCGGTCTCCGGATTGAAGCTAGCCTTTAGTTAGGCCTCTAACACATCTTGGACCGCCCGAGCAACCTTGGGGACTTACAAGTGTTACGACCCATGGCAGGATCTTGCCCGCGTGCGCCGCCTCCTCGTTGTGAATGCCTTGATCTTCGCGGTGTTGGCCGCGGCGGCGGCCCTCGCATATTACGGCTACAGCGCGACGACCGAGCAGACCTCGCGGGATCGCGAGCTCGCTCTGATGCAGGATCTGGCCGAAGAGAAGGTCCTGAACATCGAATCGCTGATCGCCAAGGCCGATACCGAGCTGCTGCGCGCGGTCAACCTCGACGAGATGGTCGCGCTCAAGAACCTCCCGGCGAATACCGGCGCGGCCATCGTCAGTGTCTATGTGCTCGACGACCAGCAGCAGCTGGTCCCGGATGGCTTCGTGTCCACGCGTGCCCCCAAGGAGGGGGTGGCGTTCCGCGACTGGTTCCTCGCGCGGGTGCTGCCGCTGCTGCCGCTGGCCCAGGCGAAGGTCGGCGTCCGTGGCCACCTCTACCTCAACCTCGATGGCCGGCCGTACCTGTTCACGTACATGCGGCGGGCATCCAAGGACAACCGCAAGTTCTACGTCGTCATCGAGGACGACCTGGTGCACCTCGTGTTCCGGCTGTTCCCTCAGTTCTTCGAGGTCTCGAGCAAGCGGCTCTACCAGGTCGTCGACGAGCACAATCAGCTGCGCTACGGCGAGCCGTTCGGCGAGCTCGCCGAAGGCCTGGTGGTGACGCGGCCCTTCATCGATACCGTCGATGGCTGGGTGCTGCGCGTCGCGCAGCGAGACCTCGGTGACCAGGTCGCGTTCGCGCGCAAGCGGCTCGTCAACTCGTTCCTCATCGGTGGCGCGGTGGTCGTGATCCTCGGCGGGCTCGCCGTGCTCGGGTTCGCGATCCGGCGCGAGCGTCGGCTGTCCGAGCTCAAGAGCGAGTTCATCTCCAACGTCTCGCACGAGCTGAAGACCCCGCTGTCGATCATCTCGATGTTCGGCGAGATGCTCGCGGAGGGCCGCACCAAGAGCCCCGAGCAGGCGCACGAGTACGCCGAGATCATCTGGCGCGAGAGCGTGCGGCTCAGCCGGCTGATCGACAACGTGCTCGACTTCGCGAAGATCGAGCGCGGGATGGACGTCTACGAGTTCTCCGATGACACCGCCGTCGCGGACGTGGTCGAACGAGCGATCGAGCTGTCCGGCCGCCGGCTCGCGAACGCCGACATGACGCTGACCTGCGAGATCGAACCCGAGCTGCCGCCGGTCCGGCTCGATGCCAACGCCTTCACGCTCGCCGTCCTGAACCTGATCGACAACGCCATCAAGTACGCCGCCGACGGCAAGAAGATCGCGCTCACGTTGCGACGCGAGGCCGATCGGATCGTGCTCGATGTTCGCGACTGGGGGCCCGGCATCGCCGTCGAAGAGCACGAGCGGATCTTCGAGCGGTTCTATCGCGCGCAGTCGGTCCGGCTCAAACCGATTCGCGGCTCGGGGATCGGGCTCGCGCTGGTCCGTCACATCGTCCGCGCACACCACGGCGATGTCACGGTGACGAGTGCTCCCGACCAGGGCTCCACGTTCCGCATCTGGTTGCCGATCAGTGATAAGAGTTAGCCTGTGACGGAAGTCGAGGGGACTCGCAAGCGCATCCTCGTGATCGAGGACGAGCCCGATATCGTGCGTGGCTTGCGTGACGCGCTCGAGTTCGAAGGCTTCGAGGTCCAGGCGCGCGGCACCGGCGCCGAGGGCCTCGCCGCCGCGATGGACTGGGCGCCCGATGCGGTGCTGCTCGACCTGATGCTCCCCGACGACAACGGCTATCGCGTGTGCGAGACGTTGCGCCAGCGCGACGAGACCGTCCCGATCATCATCCTGACCGCGAAGGCGCAAGAGTCGGACAAGATCCGCGGCCTCGAAGCCGGTGCCGACGACTACGTCACCAAGCCGTTCTCGGTGGCCGAGCTGATCGCCCGGATCAACGCGATCTTCCGCCGCCAGACCCGGCTGTCGTCGCACACCGACGAGACGTTCCCGATCGGCACCTGGACCATCAACGCGCGCAAGCACACGATGAGCAAGGGCCGCACGAGCAAGCGCCTGACGTTCTACGAGCTCGAGGTCCTGAAGCTCCTGCGCGAGCGCGCGGAGGAGACCGTGTCGCGCGACGAGCTGCTCGAGAAGGTGTGGGGCATCCAGGCCTCGCCGACCAGCCGCACCGTCGACAACTTCATCGTCAAGCTGCGCCGCAAGCTCGAGGAGGACCAGAAGAGCCCGCGGCACATCCTCACGGTCTACGGCCTCGGCTACAAGCTCGTCCCGTAGCGC
>JAGSPR010000458.1 GCA_018262455.1 Deltaproteobacteria bacterium
AAACGATAGCGCGGCTCGCCGCGGGGCAGTCGGACGACGCCGTCGCTGCGGTAGTTCAATCGACGCGCGCCCCCGTGCAGCTCGCGCCGTCGATGAACGTACACAAGTGGAGCCACCCGCTCACCCACGCCAACTTTCGGCGGCTGATCGACGTCGCGCGCTACCATGTCGTCGGTCCGGGCGAGGGCTTCCTCGCGTGCCAGTGGACGGGGCCGGGCCGGCTCGCCGAGCCGCCGGACATCGTCGAGGCCGCGGCCCACGTGCTGGCGCGTCAGGATCTGGCGGGCAAGCGCGTCGTCGTCACCGCGGGGCCAACGTACGAGGCGATCGACCCGGCGCGGTTCCTCGGCAATCGCAGCTCCGGCAAGATGGGGATCGCGCTCGCCGCGGCTGCACTGCGTCGCGGGGCCGAGGTCACGTTGCTGCTCGGCCCGAGCGCGCTCGCGCCGCCCGTCGGGGTCACCGTCGTCGCGATCGAGACCGCGGCGCAGCTCGAAGCTGCGCTCGCCACGGCGGCTCGGTCCGCCGACGTGATCATCATGGCGGCCGCGGTCGCGGACTATCGGCCGGCCAAGCCGAGCGCCCACAAGCTCAAGCGTGGCGAGCTCGGCGCGAGGACCTCGCTCGCGCTCGTCGCCAACCCGGATCTCCTCGCGGGGCTCGGGGCGCGCCGCGGCAAGCAGCGAGTGCCCTTGCTCGTCGGCTTCGCGGCCGAGACGCAGGATGTCGTGGCGAACGCTCGCAACAAGCTGGCGTCCAAGCAGTGCGATCTCGTGGTCGCCAACGACGTCAGCGAGCCGGGATCCGGCTTCGCGGTCGACACCAACCGCGTCACGCTGGTCGACGCCTCGACGGTCACCGAGGTGCCAGCGGGGACGAAGGCGGTCGTGGCGCACCGCATCCTCGATCGCGTCGCGAGCCTGCTGGCAGCGCCGGCGACCCGCGTCGGCAAGCGAGCGCGGACCCCACGCGCCTGATCGCGCGAGCCCGCGGGCGCGGCGGGGTCAGACGAGGATGCCGGGCGCCGGGAACTTCGCGCAGAGCTCGCGGATCTCGCCGGCGATCTTGGCCTGCAGGCCGGTGTCGGTCGGCGCGCTGACCACCGCGTCCATCCAGGCCGCGATCTGCCGCATCTCGGGCTCCTTCATGCCGCGGCTCGTCACCGACGGGGTTCCGAGCCGCACACCGGACGGATCGAACGGCTTGCGGGGATCGAACGGCACGCTGTTGTAGTTGAGCTCCATGCCGGCCATGTCGAGCGCCTTCGCGGCGATCTTGCCCGAGACCTGCTTGGGCGTGAGGTCGGCGAGGATGAGGTGGTTGTCGGTGCCGCCGGTCACCAGCGACCAGCCACGCTCGACCAGTCCGGCCGCCAGCGCGCGCGCGTTCGCCACGATCTGCTGCGCGTACTGCTTGAACTCCGCGGCCTGCGCCTCCTTGAGCGCGATCGCGATGCCCGCGGTGGTGTGGTTGTGCGGTCCGCCCTGGAGGCCCGGAAACACCGCGCGGTCGATCGCCTTCTGGTGGATCGCCTTGCACATCAGCATGCCGCCGCGAGGACCGCGCAGCGTCTTGTGGGTCGTGGTCGAGACGACGTCGGCCATCGGAATCGGCGAGGGATGGACCCCGGCCGCGATGAGCCCCGCGATGTGCGCGATGTCCGCGACGAACACCGCGCCGACCTCGCGCGCGATCTCGCCGAACGTGGCGAAGTCGATCTCACGCGGGATCGCCGTGCCGCCGGCGAACAGGAGCTTCGGCTTCTCCTTGCGGGCGAGCTCGCGGACCTCGTCGAAGTCGATCCGGTGCGTGTCCTTGCGGACCCCGTACTGCACGGCCCGGAAGTAGCTGCCGGTGATCGAGACGTTCCAGCCGTGCGTGAGGTGGCCACCTGCCGGCAGGGCCATGCCCATCACGGTGTCGCCGGGCTTGAGGAACGCGAAGTAGACCGCGAGGTTCGCGGGGGAGCCCGAGTACGGCTGCACGTTCGCGTGCTCCGCGCCGAACAGGCCCTTCGCGCGGTCGATGCAGAGCTGCTCGATCTGGTCGATGTACTGCTGGCCCTCGTAGTAACGCTTGCCGGGGTAGCCCTCGCTGTACTTGTTCGTCAGCACGGACCCGGTGGCGGCAAGCACCGCTCCCGACACGTAGTTCTCGGAGGCGATCAGCCGGACCTTGTCGCGCTGGCGGCGCTCCTCGGCGGCGATCAGCTCGGCGATCTCGGGATCGACAGCAGCAAGCGTGGCCTGCAGGGCGGGATGCATGGCTCAACCCATACCACGCGACGGGACATCAACATCCCTTGCGACGATCTGGCGGGTCAGGTCGCGATCCGGATGCCCGCGCGGGTGAGCGCGGTCAGGATGCGCTCACAGAGGGCGATGCCCATCGGGGTCGCGAGCAGCGGGAACATCGGGACCAGCATGTCGAGCCCGTCATCGACCAGCTGATGCGTCTTCGCCTCGTTCGGGCTGTCGTCGTGGATGTAGACGAGCATGCAGGCGAGCGTCAGCAGCCACAAGGTGTTCGCGACCACGGGCACGACCGCGGCGGGCAGCCCCGAGCCATCGAGCCCCTGCTCGAACACCGCGATCGCGCGGGCCCGCACGCTCCGGGTCTGGGCCGAGAACGCTGACAGCGGGTCGCCGGGGTTCACCAGGTGCGAGACGATCGACGCCAGCATCGCGCGGTGCGGCTGGATCGATTCCAGCTTGCCGTGGAAGATCGCACCGAGCTTGTCGCGTACGGATCCCGACACGCGCGCTGCCATCTCCTCCATGCGCGCCTGGTTGTCCTCGTAGAACGCGAACACCAGCGCTTCCTTCGAGGGGAAGTAGTAGTAGGCCGCGCCGAGCGACAGCCCGGCGGCACGGGCGATGTCGCGCATCGTGGTGGCCTCGACCCCGTGCTGTTGAAACAACCCGAGCGCGCGCTCGAGCAGCGTGCGGCGGGTGGCGTCGCGCTTGGCTTCGCCCGCGCGGCGGACCGGCCGGCGTGACTTCGGCTTGGCGGGAGAGCGGCGGGGCGGCATCACTTCGCCGGCGCCATCGTGGCCGCCATCGAGGCCGCGTTCTGAGCTGCCTGGCGGACCCGGTGGAACACGTAGAGGTTCGTCAGGTGCGCCGCTCCGAGCAGCAGGAGCAACGTGCCGAGTCGGCTCGTCAGGAGCGCGATCGCTCCGGCGATGCCGTCGACCTGCGTGCCGCTTGCACGCAAGAGCAACAGGGCCCATCCGAGGTTCACCAGGTAGAAGCCGATCACCAGCAGCTGGTTGATCGCGCAGGCGAGCTCGACGCGACCGGGGAACACGTCGCGCAAGAAGACCTCGCCATGACGAGCCAGCGCGCGGGCGAGCCAGATCGTGAGGGTGACGGCGATGGTGGCGTAGGGCAGGTACACGAGCAGGAGTGGATTGGACATGATCAGGCTCCAAGGGCGATCGCGCGAGGGAGGGTGGACGCGGTTCCGATCTCGCCGCGCTCGCGGTCGACGATCGTGGCCATGTGGCGGAGCAGCGGGATGAACGGGAGCCCGGTCACCGCCACCATCAGCGGCGGGATGCCGAGGAAGACCACCCACGGCACACAGGACGCCGCAACGGTGAGCCAGTAGATCCTGGTCGGGGTGAGCGCGCGCCCGTGCGTGGTCAGCTGGATGCCGCGCACCGTGACCAGGATCGCGAGTGCCAGGTGCGTCGGGCCCATCGCGCAGCAGCTGAGCCGGACCCAGTCATCGAACCGGTGCGGCCCGGTCACCAGCATCGCGATCGGCAAGTGGAGCAGCAGCGGCAGCGTGAGCGAGATCCCGATACCGGGCACCACCAGACTTGCGGCGAGTCGCGAGGCGTCCGGATGCACACCCGGACGCCGCGCCACCCGCTTCGCGCCCGCGTACGCCGCGAACGCGGTGGCCCACGAGATCGGCAGGATGATCCCGGCGTGCAACGTCCTCCCGGACGCCGCGCGTTCGCCCAGCACCGCAACACCCACGAGCAGCGCGACCCCGAACGCGACCCGACCCGTCCGCTGCGCGATGACCTGATCGTGCGCTATCCGTCTTTCGAACATGTTCAAAACATGGACCGGCCAGGGTCTCTCGTCAAGCCGAGAAATGAACATGTTCGAAAATATCAGCCTGCCGTCGGGTGGAACCAGGTCTCGAACCGCCCGGACCCATGGCAAGGCCCCGGTGGCGTGGGTATAAATGACCCTGCATGTACACGCCGTCGCGCGACGAGTTCGTCGCGGCAGCCGGGCAGGGCAACCTGATCCCGGTCTACCGCGAGCTGCTCGCCGACAGCGACACGCCGGTCTCCGCGTATGCGGCGCTGGGGCTGGGCGAGCACTCGTTCCTGCTCGAGTCGGTGGTCGGCGGAGCGACCTGGGCGGCGTACTCGTTCGTCGGCGTGGCGCCACGCGCCGTGGTGCGCTGGAAGGCCGGGACCGCGAGCGTGACCTGGTACGACGTCGACGGAGGCGGCCCGCCGCGCACGGCCGAGTGGGCCACCCCGGATCCCACCGCGGCGCTCGCCGAGGTGCTGGGCGAGATGCGACCCGTCGACGTGCCCGGCTTGCCGCGGTTCTGGGGCGGTGCGGTCGGCTGGATCGCCTACGACTGCGTGCGGGCGTTCGAGGACCTCCCGGCCCGCGCGCGACCGGATCTCGACCTGCCGCCGCTCTGCATGGTCATCACCGATACGCTGCTGATCTTCGACAACCTGAGGCAGACGCTGAAGGTGGTGGCGACGCCGTACGTCGCGCGGCCCGAGCGCGCCGAAGCCTCGTACGAACGTGCGTGCGCCAGGATCGATGCGATCGTCACGAAGCTGCGGGCGCCACGCAGGCCGCTGCCGAACCTCGTGCTGCCCAAGCTCGACGAGGTGCGATCGACCGCGGTCCCTCCGTCGTCGTTCACCCAGCCCGACTTCTGCGCAGCCGTCGATCGCGTGAAGGAGTACATCCTGGCCGGCGACGCGTTCCAGGTCGTGCTCTCTCAGAGGTTCGCCGAGCCCGCCGCGGGCGCGCGTCCACTCGATGTCTACCGCGCGCTGCGCGTGATCAACCCGTCGCCGTACATGTTCCACCTCGAGTTCCCCGAGGCGCGAGT
>JAGSPR010000459.1 GCA_018262455.1 Deltaproteobacteria bacterium
GCTCGACGAGCTCCGCCAGCTCGCTCGCGCGGGCCTCGCGCCACGCCTCGATCAACAGCTCGAGCGCGCGGTCCTCCTCGCCCGCCGCGAGCGCGCGGACCGCGTCCGTCAGTTGCGACATGGCCGACGATACCCCGACCGGCGCCAGCGGATCGCACGGCCTGCCCGCTGGTGGCCCTCGGTAGTAGCGAGCCCGAGGCCGGAAACGCTTCTTGCGGAGCCGCTCGCGATCGACGTCAGGTGGTCTTGCTCTTCAGCCGCTTGCCGGCGACGAAGCGCGCCGGATCGCACCGAAACAGCCGCTTGCGCGACGACCTTCCCTCCATTTCGATCCCCCACACCCAACCGAAGGCATACACCGCTTCCAGATCGTACGCCGCGTACGCCGCCGTGTCGCCCGGGAAGATGGGCAGCTCTTCGCCACGATCGGGGAACACCACCGTCGCCACGCGCTTGGCCTTGAGCGAGGCGGCGTGGTGCACGATCACGGAGTCGTCCGGTCCGGATGCGAGCTGGCTGACGCGATCGCCGAGCGTGGCGACGAGCTCCCGCGTGGCCCCGCGACGAATCCGGTACACGCCCTTCGGAGCGGTGAAGTAGAACCCGTCGCTGCCCCACGGGACCAACGTCGAGGTCGCCCACAGCGCGTCATGTGCGCCGAGGCGCCACGCTGGTCCGACGGTCTGTCCCTCCACCTCGTACGCATCACCGTTCCACACGACGACGAGCGTTCCGTCGCCGAGCCGCAGCGCGCCGCTGGCGCTGGCGCGCCACGCGTCCTGCTTCCTTGCGTTGTCAGCCAGGGCGAGCTCCGGCAGCGCGGCGATCGGCGCCACCTCCTTGCCATCCCACCACATCGGCTTGCACGAGCTTGGTGAGTGCCGGTCCGCACGATGCCGCGTTCTGCCGGCGGCAACACCGGCCAGCGCGATCGGCACGATGACCGCACCGGTGGCACCCGCGACGATCCGCGGCGGTCGATCGAGGCTGCACGGGATCTCGAACGACGCGACGTGCTCGCCGGGGCCGCGAGCGATCGCGGTCGGCTCGTGAAGGACCAGACGCTGCTCCGAAACCTGGTGGCCGGACGGTCGCTCCATCATGACGGGCTGGCGGGTGAGCCATCGCCCGTCGGCAAGCCGGGTTGCGGCATGCTCTTCGATCACGGGCTGGACATCGTCGAACCGTGGCATCCGGTCGTCGAGCTCGCGCAGATCGGCGATCAGCTTGCGGCGGTGTCCCACGCTCAGCATGCCATCGATCACGAAGATGCCGGCCTCGCAGGGCTCCGAGCCGCTCGGATCGTGGGCGGGGATCGCGACCTCGATAGTCTCGAGCTCGTCGTGGAGCGAGCGCAGCAGCTCGGGGTGTGCTTGCTTGACCGCGAGGTCCGTCGCCTCCCAGTACGCGAGTCCGTGACGGGCCGCCGCACGGAGCACCCGTAGTTGATGATCGAAGCGCGGGCGTTCGCTCGCGTCGAAGTCGTGTCGGCCACGCTCGAGCTGAGCGATGGCGTCGCGGACATGCTTCGCGGGTACGAACACGCCCGTGTCCCCGTTCGTCTCGAAGCAGCGATGAAAGCACCCCGCGAGCTCGGGGCGCCGCTTCACGAGTGCGGCGAACATCCGCTCCGGTGACTCGTCGACGTCGTTCATGAGGCGAACGCCCATGCGATGCGGCTCGGGGTCGACGCCGAACGAGAACGCGACCCCGCGCTCGTCGAGGTGGGGCAGCGAGGCGGAGCTGACGTAGATGGCGAGCTGACACGCCAGCTGTGCCGCCGCGTCGGGCGCCTCCTCGAGCACGCGGCGCTGCGCTTCGGTCCACAGCGCGGCGCCCGACTCGTAGTGCGAGACGAGCTCCGGCAGCGGCGGCTTGCCGCGGACGAGCAGAGTGATGGCGTCGCGGACCGCCTGCGGGTCGACGAGGTGGTACGTGCAATCCCAACCCATAACCCGATACTCACACAAACGACGGGTGCGCTTGCGCCGCAGCGCCGATCGAGGATGCTGGGCTCGCGGCGATGATGGGGCGACGATCCGGCGGTGTCGGCGTCGAGATCGTCCGCGAGCGGCGCGTGTGTGTCGCTATCGTCGAGGCCGGCCGCGCGAGCGCCGCCGATCCGCGAGCGACGTTTGAACCGCAGCGACGCTGAAGGTAGGTTCCCTCCGTGCGATGGACGGAGTTCGACGAGCGGTTCCCCGATCCGGAGGAGATCCACGCGTTGCCGAGCCGAGGCCCATCCGTGTTGCGGCAGTGGGTAGCCGCGGTCGCGACGCACGAGGCCCGTCTCGCGCTCGGCCTGTCCGCACGGCCGATTCCGCGCGAGTCGATTCGCGGCGTGCTCGCGGCTGCGATCGAGGATCGCGCGCTCTTGCGCGAGGACGCCTACCGACCGTTGGCGATGCCGCCCGAGGTACGCCCCTCGAAGGGTCTGCCCGCTCTGCTCGCGCTGATCGCCGCGGCCGAGAAGGACTGGGATGCAGTCGCCGCGTGCACCGGCGGCCGCGCGCTCGGGACGCGCGTGATCATCGAGAAAGTGTTCGGCGGTGCCGACATCGCGCTCGCACGCCATCTTTCGACCGCCGCACGTGCACAGCTCCCTGCGCGACAGGTGCTCGCGGCGATGCGCGACGTCCGCACCCAGTTCATGGCTGGCACGGTCGACGACCCGCGCCTCGCGGTCCTCGCCACGCGGTTGTTCGTTGCCGACATCGTCGCGGCCTCGGATGCCGTGACGGCGACCCGCGCGTGGCTCGACGGCGAGGAGATCGAGATCATCGAGACGCGCGCCATCCGTGCGGTCGCCGACGGTGAGGACCCACGGGTCAAGATCTTCGAGCGCTACGCGGGCGAGCTCGGCGACGATGCGGCGATCGAGCGCGAGCTCGCGCGGACCGCGCCCGCTGATCCGGAGCCATGGCATCGCTATCACCACCGCGAGCGCGAGCCGTTCGAGGACGCGGTGGTGCGCGCGTGGATGGCCCGGCAACCGTTACCCCGCGACTGGGAAGCGCTCGTCGATCCGATCGTCGCGTGCTGGCTCGGCGCCGAGTCGCGCGCACAGATCTCTCTCGATCAGCGCTTCCGCGATCTGGCCGGGCCCCCTCGACGTTCGTCGACGGACGCGCAACCCGCGTTCAAGCCGGGCAAGTTCTTCAAGGACGACTTGCGCAAGCTGATGCGGTACCTCGACGCGGCGATCCAGGTCGGGGCGCGCTCCGAGGATGTCGAGCCCGCGTGGCTCGATTTCCTCGCGCGCCGCTCGCCGGCGACGACCCCGATCGGAGGCGAGCCGTTGCGCTGGAAGTTCCTGCTCGACCTGCAGGCCACGATCACGCATCGGATCGGCAACCAGCCGCGCGAGCACACCGGAGCCGCGCTGCGTCGAATCGTCACGGGTGTCTCATTCTGATCGAGCTGCCGCTCGCCGCCACTGGCACCGACGCGAGCGCCAGCCGCTTTCGTTTCCTTCGCGAAGCGCTGGACGAGAGACGAGGATGCGATCGAGCACTACGAGCGTGGGTCGGAACCTACGCCGCGATGTTCGGCGTGAACCCGACAGCCGTGGCAAACGGCGTGGCAGAACCGACAGCGCCAACGGCTGAGAACGCAGGGGGTCTGCCGTTAAGTCGCGGAGCGGATGGGACTCGAACCTGACCGAGACGACACACGAAGACAAAGAGTCGCGTGGCCTTGCAGTCGTCTCGTTGCGTTCCGGGCGTCCACTTCGTCTCTCACTCCGCCTCAGGTATGCTTTGTTCATGGTTGATGCCGTCGCTCGCGACGCAGGATCGCCCGACGTCCCGCGGGAGATGATTGCGCGCATCGTCGACGTGCTGCACCCCGAGCAGCTCTGGCTGTTCGGCAGTCGCGCGCGCGGCGACTGGCGGGCGGACAGCGACTGGGATTTCATGGCCGTGCTTCCCGATGGAGCACCCGAGCAGGATCTCGAGATCTCATCAGTTTGGCAGCGGCTCCGCGATCTTCGCATTCAACGCGTCGAGCTGTTCACGATGACGCGATCGGAGTTCGACGAGTGGAAGGGTTCACTCGGCACGCTCGCAGAGATTGTGGCATCCACCGGCGTGCTCGTTCATGGCCGATGATCGACCGATCGATCCGGGTTAATTAGTCATGCACGTCACGTTCACCTACGACCCGCGTAAAGAAGTCGACACGCTCCGGTGGGGTTTCGGTTCACAAAACAGCCCCGTCCCCACGCGGTTCGCTGAAGAAGCGCAAACAGCCGGGGTCGATTTTGCTTCAGAGGAAGCGGTGGCGGCCTTCGCTGTCGCCAAGATCGAGCGGGAAGGCATAGATACAGCCGCTGTTGCGCGGGATCTTGCCGGTACATGGGCGCCGGTCGAACCGGAAGCGGAGGCGAGATTGAAACGGATATTTCAGACAGACTGGGATCCGGGAGAAGTCACGGCCTACCTGACGCTGAGCACCCGCTGCCCATACAATATCCGCCAGCGCTACTACTTCGTTTCAATCGGCCGGGAGAAGAAGGCGCCGATCCAGGTGTCGCTCCATGAGCTGCTGCATTTCTATACCCACCAACTGATCGAGCCGCTGTTTGTGAAGGCGCGAGTGCGGGAGCGGCACAATGATTTCAAGGAGGCGCTGACGGCGCTCCTCAACCTGGAGTTCGCCGACCTTCTGGATCAGCCGGACCGCGGCTATCCACAGCACCAGCCGCTCCGGGAAGTTATTTCCACCAAATGGAAAGCGGACAAGAATGTTTATGATATTGCACAAGAATATATTCAAGATAACCAAGGATAGTTGTCTTCCGTGATAGATGGGTAATTGTCGCGTAGGAGCGCCTGCGTGGATCGATGCCGTCGCGAAGATGGCAGAGCGTCACGCGGCGCGCCTGCCCCTGAATATGTCGCGCGACAACGGAAAGAAGCGAAAGAATGCAAAGCCCGACGAGGTGCTTCGTATTGGGCCAATCGTGTAACGGACGCGCGGACGCTAATGAAGGAGATCGTCGCGGAGGCCGTGCAGAACGAGATCAGGAGCGCACTCGAAGATGAGTTGGTCGATGTCGAACGCGCAGCGGAGATGTTGGACATGTCCGA
>JAGSPR010000171.1 GCA_018262455.1 Deltaproteobacteria bacterium
CCGCTGGATCAGCCGGTACGACGGCACGGTCATCTAGCGATCGTCAGGATCCTTCCGATGTGGGCGCATGGCGCCCCCCGAGATCGGTGGCGCGGGCGGCTGCCGCGCCAGCGGGCCTGCAGACGGCCACGATCGGTCCCGGGCGCTGCTCGTGGCGTTCGGAGGCTTTATGCGACTCCGCCGTCGCGGTACAACTACGACCAGGGTGAGCCAGGTCCACACGCAGCTACTGACCGACGACGCCAGCGGCGTGCTCGTCGAGCGGATGTTCCGGCTCCGGGTCGTCTCCGGTCCCGACCCACGCCGATAACGATCTCGTGCTCACCGACGCCACCGTGTCGCGCTACCACCTCGAGATCCGCGTCCGGCGCGACGGCATCGAGGTCCGCGATCTCGAGACCACGAACGGCACGAAGCACGGCGGTGCCCGCGTGGGACAGGTCGTGCTGGTCGGCGCCGCACGCCTGCGGCTCGGCAAGCACACCGAGGTCGATGTCGAACCGGTCGATACCAGCGTCGAGCTCGACACCTGGCACGGCGACCGGTTCGGGGATGTCCTCGGCACGACAGTGCCGATGCAGCGCCTGTTCTCGCTGCTGTCGAAGGCGGCGCCCACCGAGGCCACGATCCTGCTGCACGGCGAGACCGGCACCGGCAAGGAGGCGATCGCAGAGGCGATCCACCACGCGAGCACGCGCAACCAAGGCCCGTTCATCGTGGTCGATTGCGGCTCGATCCCGCACGAGCTCATCGCCTCCGAGCTGTTCGGCCACGCGAAGGGCTCGTTCACCGGTGCGGGCGCGGACAAGCAAGGCCTGATCGAGGCCGCGAACCGCGGGACCCTGTTCCTCGACGAGATCGGCGAGCTGGCGCTCGATCTCCAGCCACAGCTACTGCGGGTGCTCGACCGCCGTCAGGTCCGCCGCGTCGGCGAGACCCAGGCCGTCGACGTCGACATCCGCGTCATCGCCGCCACCCACCGCGACCTCCGCGCGATGGTCAAGGCCGGCCAGTTCCGCGAGGACCTCTACTACCGGCTCGCCGTGGTCGCGACCCAGGTCCCTCCGCTCCGCGAGCGCAAGCAGGACATCCCGGCGCTCGCCGCGTGGTTCGCCGATCGCATGGGCCGCGGCGGGTTCGCGCAGTCGCCCGCCCTGCTCGATCAACTCGAGCGCCACGATTGGCCAGGCAACGTGCGCGAGCTCCGCAACGTCGTCGAGCGCGCGCTGTCGCTAGGCCACGCCGCCTCTCAGATCATCGGCGATCTTGCCGACAATCAGGATCGCCCGCTGCCCACCGAGGACGAGACCACGAAGCGGACGTCGAACCCCGACGTCCTCGAGCTGCCGTTCAAGGAAGCGAAGGCTGCGCTCGTCGAGAGCTTCGAGCGTGACTACCTGCAGGCCCTGCTCGCGCGCCATCGCGGCAACATCTCGCGCGCCGCCGCCGAGGCCGGGATCGATCGCAACTACATCCACCGCCTCGTGAAGAAGTACAACCTCGAGGTCGATCGCGGATGATCCGGATGATGATGCGTAGCCATACAGAGCTCGTCCTCGCGACCGTGAGCTTCGCTGCCATCGCACTCGGCCTGGCGGGTGCGTCGGGTTGTGGCCCCGCGTGTCTCGATGATCGGTGCTCGCTGAAGACGGCGACTCCACGCGTCGACCGCCTCGAAGGCCCGTCGACTCCGTCGGATGGGGGCGTCGCTGGCAGCACCGTAGTCACGGCCCTTCCGCCATCCGACGCGCAACCAGCGCAGAGCTCCGGCGCGCAACCAGCGCAGGGCTCCGGCGCGCAAGGCTCGGGTGCGCAGGGCTCGGCCGCGCAAGGCTCGGCCGCGCAAGGCGCGGGCTCCGCGGCACCGACGGCACCGACGGCACCGACGGCACCGACGGCACCGACGGCACGGCTGGAGTGGAGCGTGTTCGACAACCTCGCCGATAACACGCGCGTCCTCGTGGTCACGAAGGACGCGGTCCCGGCGGGCACGCTCGTCAAGTTCGACTTCGCCAAGCTGCCCGACAAGACGCCGTTCGCGGTCTTCCTCGAGACCCGGCCGACCACGGGCGGGAGCCAGGCCGAGGCGTCGTGGAACGTGTGTCCGCCCGACAAGCTGCGGTGCGACATCGTCGGCACCAAGAGTGCCGTGACCAAGCACGCCGGTCGACTGTCGCTCCAGGCCAAGACCAACTGGGTGATCACGGGGTTCACCGGTGACCCTACCGCGTACCTCGTGACGTGGACGAACAGCCTGACGCGCGAGGCGTTGACGATCCGCCTGACCCGGTGATGCGAGCGCGGATCGCCCCGGCGCTCGCGCTCGTGCTCGTGATCCTTGGCTGCAAGGACAAGGACGCGGCGAGTCCTCCACCGGCCCCGCACCAGGGCTCGGCCAACGCTGCCGATGCCGCGGTGGCCCCGCTGATCGACTGGGCGCGCTGCGAGGCGACGCTGCGAGAGGCGCCGAAGGTTCCGTCGACCCGTCGGGTCCAGCACGTGCTCGATGGCTGCATGCCGTGCGGGGACTGGAGGCCGCTGCTCCGCTGGGACACGCTGCAGGTCGACGGCGGACCCACGCGCCTCCAGATCGAGCAAGCGATGCTCGCGTGCAACGCCTATTGCGAACCGAACGCGAGGCAACGGTTTCTCGGCACGCTCGATGCCGCCCGGAGCAAGGGCACCCGCGGCCCGTGGCGTCACCTCGGCGAGGTGTGCGGTGCCGCGGTCAGCGCGGTCCCGGATGCGCGCTTCATGTCGGCGCCGTTCTTCGCGCTCGACCGGATCGCCCGCACCGCAGCGGCACGTCCCGCGCTCGCGCCGCTGGTCGAGGCCCTGGAGCTGCCGCTTCCCGCGATCTCCAGCACCGGCAGCGGGATCTCGCTCGCGAGCTCACCGGTCACCACCCCGGAGGCCGGCCCGGTCGCGCTCACGGTCTCCACGATCGAGCTGCGGATCGCGGCCACTCCTCGAGCCAGGCTCGGCAAGGACGGCATCACCGTGCTCGCCAAGGGCGAGCTGTACCCCGGTGCGCTCGTCAAGACCCCCGCAGAGCTCGCGGCGGCGCTCGAAACCGTCGGAGCAACGCCTTCCAGCCCGCTGTCGGTGTTCGCGCCATCGGGGATGGCGGCCTCACGGCTGCTGGACGTGCTTCCGATCACCTTGGGCCACGAGGTCCGGCTCGCGGCAGCCGCGGAAGGCGCCCCGATCGGATGGAACCTCGCCGGGACGGTGCCGATCGTCCTCTCGGCCAGTCATCCCAAGCGCGGGGGCCCGTCGATCGCGCTGACCCTCGGGGCCGATCCAACCCCCTCGATCATGGACGCCAAGGCGCGCGCCACCGCGCTCGCGAGCGCGACCGTGACGATCGCGCTGGATCCGGGTGCGACGGTCGCAGGGCTGACGAAGCTCGTCGGCGCGCTCGTCTATTTCGATGTCAAGCGCGTCGCCCTCGTGACCGGATCCCACCCGGCCGCCAAGCCTTGACGCGGCGCACCGCGAGGGAGGATGGTCATGCAGTGAGCACTGCGCCGAGCTACGACCTCGTCGTGATCGGCGGCGGGATCACCGGCGTCGGGATCGCCCGGGATGCCGCGCTGCGCGGGCTCAAGGTGGCGCTGTTCGAGAAGGGCGACTACGCCTCGGGCACCTCGTCGAAGTCGAGCAAGCTCGTCCACGGTGGGCTCCGCTACCTCGAGCACGGCGAGATCGGGCTCGTGTTCGAGTCGGTGTCCGAGCGCCGCGTCCAGACCCGGGTGGCGCCCCACCTCGTGCGGCCATTGCCGTTCATCATCCCGATCTACAAGGGTGCCAAGCCCGGCCTCGAGCTGATGAATGTGGGGCTCTGGATCTACGACTCGCTCGCCCTGTTTCGCGCGCCCCGGCTCCACAAGACGTTCCGCGGCACCCAGGCCGCGCTCGCGCTCGAGCCCCAGCTCCGGCCCGAAGGCTTGCGCGGTGCGCTCGAGTACTACGATTGCGCCACCGATGACGCCCGGCTCGTGCTCGAGAACGCGATCGACGCCCGCGACCTCGGCGCCGACTGCCACACCTACACCGAGGTGACGCGGTTCGAACGGCGCGCCGACGGCCGGATCACCGGCGTCGAGATCCGCGACCGACTGACCGGAAGCAGCTCGCTCGTCACCGCCCGCGTGGTCGTGCTCGCCGCGGGTGCCTGGACCGACGAGATGATCCGTCGGTTCGAGATCCCGATGGATCGCCCGCTGCTTCGCCGCACCAAGGGCGTGCACATCGTGATCCCGCGCGAACGACTCCCGCTCGCCCGTGCGATCACGTTGATCTCGCCGGTGGACAGGCGCGTGATCTTCGCGATCCCGTGGCGCGAGCGCACCGTGCTCGGCACCACCGACACCGACTTCACGGGCAGCGCCGACGAGGTCGCCGCCGACGCCGACGACGTCCAGTACCTGTGCAACAGCGGCAACGGCTACTTCCCTGGCGCGAACCTGATCCCGGCGGACGTGATCTCCACGTGGGCGGGCCTCCGCCCGTTGATCGCCGCGCCGCCCAACGTCGACGAGAGCGAGATCTCGCGCGAGCACGAGGTGTTCTCGCGCCCCGACGGCCTCGTCATCATCGCCGGCGGCAAGCTCACGACGTACCGGCGGATGGCGCACGAGGCGGTCGACAAGACGCTCGCGCTGCTCGGCGAGCTCGGCGAGCCCACCGCCGCGAACCGCGCGAACACCAAGGATCGTCCGCTCCCCGGTGCGGCCGGCCTCGAGCAGACCGATCTCGAGGGCGTCGCCGCGATCGGCCGCCGGCTGATGGACACCCACGGACTCGATGCCGACACCGCGACGCACCTGTGTGGCGTCTACGGCATGCGCGCGCCGACCCTCGCGCAGCGCATCACCGCCGATCGCACGCTCGCCGAGCGGATCGATCCCGAGCTGCCCTACGTCTGGGCCGAGGTCGAGTTCGCCGCGACGCACGATCTGGCCCGCACGGTCGAGGATGTGCTCGCGCGCCGGGTCCCGCTCCTGCTGGTCAGCCGCGACCAGGGCCTGGGTGCGAGCGAGCGCGTCGCCGACGTGCTCGGCAAGCTCCACGCCTGGACGCCGGCCCAGCGCGCCCAGATGCTCGACGAGTACCGGGCCGAGGTCGCGCTGTCGCGGCGCTGGCGGTGACCGCGTACTCTTGACGGCTCCTTGACGGATTCTTGCGGTCACTGCGCGTGAAGTGAGGACCGTGCACGACATCGGTCGCGAGGAGCGAGCCATCTACTCGGTGATCGCGGTCGCCTGCCTGCCGGTGGTGATCGGCGAGGTCGCGCGAGGTGGCGCGTTCGGAGGCGGCTCGTCGCTCTGCCTCCTGCTCGCGACGTTCAGCGTGCTCCAGCTCATCCGCCAGGGTTGCCGACCATCAGCCTTCCCGAGCGCTCGCACGTACCGGCGGCTGCGCTACCGACGCGGATCGACAGGCGGCCCGCCGCCCTCGCTCTCACGCAGGCGATAGCCGACACCCGCCTCGGTGACGAGCCATTGCGGGCGCGCCGGATCGCGCTCGATCTTGCGCCGCAGCGCCGCAACGTGGACCCGCAGCGTGTGGCTCTGTTCCATGGACGTCGGTCCCCACACGGCGTGCGCGAGCTGGCGGTGGGTGAGGACGCGGCCGGGCTGACGTGCGAGCTCGACGAGGATCTTGAACTCGATCGGGGTCAGGTGGATGACCTTGCCGCCGACCACCACCTCGTGGCGGGGCTGGTCGATCCGGATCGGACCGACCTCGAGGACATCGGGAACCGCTCCACTGCCGGCTTGCGCGGCATGACGCAGCGCGACTCGGATCCGCGCCAGCAGCTCGCCGGTACCGAACGGCTTGGTGAGGTAGTCATCGGCGCCCGAGTCGAGCGCCGCCACCTTGTCTCCTTCCTGGCCTCGCGCCGAGAGCACGATCACTGGCACGCTCGAATCGGGCCGCATGGCGCGCAGGACGGCGAGACCATCCCCGTCCGGGAGCCCGAGATCGAGGAGTACCAACGCGGGGCGGTGATGCTCGATCGCCGCGAGCCCCTCGACGACCGATCCGGCCTCGTGAACCACGTACCCATGCCCGGTCATCGCGGCACGCAGGAACCGCCGGACCTGCGGATCATCGTCGATCACGAGCACGCTCGTCATGCCCGTGCCTGCGCTGGAGCGACCTGCTCGACGAGGCCGGCCGGCGGCGTCCCGGCGGGGAGCTCGACCCGGAACACGGCGCCGCCTCCGGCGCGATCCAGCGCGCTCACCTCGCCGCCGTGCGCGACGACGATCGCGCGGACGACCGCGAGTCCGAGCCCGACGCCCGGCGCCGCCGAGGCGCGCACGAACTTCTCGAACAGCCGCGTCGCGGGGGCGGGCAAGCCGGGGCCGCGATCTGCGACCTCGATGATCACGCGATCGCCGACCCGGTGGACGCTGATCGAGAATGGTGGTGCGGCGTGTTTGAGCGCGTTCTCGAACAAGTTGATGAGCACCTGTTCGAACAGTACCGGATCGATCCACAGCAGGAGATCCGGCTGGACGTCGACTTCGACCACGCAGTCGGCCAGCGCGTCCTCGAGCCGGGTCAACGCCGCACCGACGAGCTCGTCCGCCGGGACCCAGTCGCGCGTGGGCTGGAGGCCGGTCTCCACGCGCGTGAGGTGCAGCAGGTTCGCGAGGACGCGCTCGAGCCGCTGGGCGTCGTCGACGATCGTCGACAGCAGCTCCGCGCGTGCGGCGGGCTCGAGCCGGTCACCATCGTCCCGCAGGGACGTGGCCGCCCCGGTGATCACCGCGAGCGGCGTCCGCAGATCGTGCGAGACCGCCGATAACAGCGAGCTGCGCAGCTCCTCGGTCCGGGCGCGAAGCGCAGCCTCCTTCGCTTGTTCGCCGAGCCGTACGCGGGCCAGGGCGAGCGTGCTCTGGCGGGCCAGGGCGTCGAGCAGGTGAATCTGCTCCGCGTCGAACACAGCCGCACCCTTGCGGGTCTGGAGCGCGATCACGCCCATCGCGGTCTCGCCGTCGACGAGCGGGATCGCGAGGATCCGGGTGCCCGGCAGGGTATCCGTGCCGTGGCCGGCGATCTGACGATGCTCGAACGCCCACCGCGCGACCGTGGCCTCCTGACCACCCAGCGGCATCAGCCCCGCGGCCGCGACCAGCCCACCATCGGGCTCGGGTACGAGGATCGCGGCAGCTGCGTCGAGCCCTTCCTCGAGGTGGCGGACGGCGACCGCCGCGACCTCGGGCTCGTCGGTAGCGGACCCTACCTCGCGGGTGAACGCGAGCAGCGCGGCGGTCCGGCGCTCGCGCTGGATCGCATCACGCTCTTGCCGGCGGAGCCGGGTCGTCAGCGTGCTGATGAAGAGGCCCGAGCCGAACATCACCCCGAACGTCAGGAAGTGGTGGATGTCGCTGACCGCGAACGTGAAGCGCGGCGGAACGAAGCAGAAGTCGAAGGCGGCGACCGCGAGCGATGCCGCGAGGATCGACGGCCCCCGCCCGGTCAACGCGGCGAGCATGATGGCGATCAGGAACAGCATCGTGATATCGGCCAGGGTCACGTAGGCGAACACCAGGAGACAGAGCGTGGTCACCGTTACGATCGCGGCCGTCGCCAGCACGAACGGCCACAGGCCTTGGCGCTCGGGAGCTGGCGCGACCCGGGGCGGCGGCGTGGTGGGATCGAGCGGCGCGATCACGTGGATCTCGATCGGTCCCGAGCGTCGGATCAGATCGTCGAGCAAGCTACCGCGCAGGCGATCGCGCCAGCGCGAATGGGTCGGCTTGCCGGCGACGATCCGGGTCACGTTGTGCTGGCGCGAGTACTCGAGCAACGCATCGGCGACCTTCGCCCCGCGCAGCCGCACGATCTCGCCGCCGAGCTGCTCGGTGAGCCGAAAGTGGCCCTCGATGCGTTCGCGATCCTTCTCGGCATGCGGCGGCGCGCCGATCACCTCGACGGTGACGGCCGACCACGGTGCCCGCAGCCCCTCCGCCATGCGCTTGGTCGCGCGGATCAGCCGCTCGCTTCCGGGGCTCGGTCCCACGCAGACAAGGATTCGCTCGCGGGTCGGCCACGTCGCCTGGATGCCGTGCTCTCGTCGATAGGCGAGGACGTCGGCATCGACGCGCTCGGCGGTCCGGCGGAGCGCGAGCTCGCGGAGCGCGAGCAGGTTGCCGCGCTGGAAGAAGTTCTGGGTGGCGCGCGCGATCTGCTCCGACACGTAGACCTTGCCGTCGGCCAGGCGCTCGAGCAGCTCGTCCGGCGGGAGGTCCACCAGCTCGAGCTCGTCGGCGCGCTCGATCACCACATCCGGTACGGTCTCGCGCACCTTGACCCCCGTGATCTGCTCGATCACGTCGCCCAGGCTCTCGATGTGCTGCACGTTGAGGGTCGCCCACACGTCGATGCCGGCATCGAGCAGCTCGAGCACGTCCTGCCAGCGCTTGACGTGCCGGCTGCCGGGCGCATTGGTGTGCGCGAGCTCGTCGACGAGGATCAGCGCCGGCTTGCGGACGAGCGCCGCATCGAGATCGAGCTCCTCGAGCTTGACCCCCCGATGCTCCACCGACCGGCGCGGCAGCACGGGCAAGCCAGCCAGCAGGGCGGCGGTCTCACTGCGGCCATGGGTCTCGACGACACCGACCACGAGATCGGCCCCCCCCGACTTCTCGCGCCGCGCCGCCTCCAGCATGGTGTACGTCTTGCCGACGCCGGGCGAGGCACCGAAGTAGATCTTCAGCCGTGCGCGCTTGGCCCGCACCTCCGCCGCCTTGACCTGCGCGAGCAGGACATCCGGATCCGGTCGGTCGTCATCGCGCTCCACCTTGGACCAGCCTACCGCGGTACGCCGCTCCTGGCATCGAGCGCGCGGTTGACGGCGAGCACGTTGACCCGCGGCTCGCCAAGCACTACTTCAACATCCGGATCGGCAAGACGACCATCGTCAGGCCATCGAACTCGAGCCTGCGCTGGACCGCGTGCGCGGTCTCGTTGTGGAGCAGCCGCTGCCACCAGCTGTCGTGCCGGAAGATCAGCTTGCCGGCGAAGAACACCGAGCGTGGGAATCGCAGTGACACCTCGCGACACAGGCGCTCGAGCTCGGCCACGGCCTCGGTCCCGAGCGTGTAGTCGATGTCCGCTGCCCATCCCATGCGGGTCCGCGCGAACTCGGCATACCGCGCGAGATCGAGCTCGGTCTTGTGCTTGAGCGCATCGACCTCCTGCGCACCTTTGAAGCTGCCGGCGTCGAGCACGCCTACCGAGACGAACACGACCTGCTCGAACTGGTCCGGGAACAGGCGTGGGATCTGAAGCAGCGTGTGGATCCCGAGCCCACCGAACCCGCCGGCGAGCACCACCGCCGTCGGCTTCGTCATGTCGAGCTCCGGAGGGGGTGGGGCCACCGCCGGGATCGTATCGAGCGACAGCTGCTCGGACAGTCGCGCGAGCTTGATCGCGACTTGCCGGTAGTGCGCCTTCACCCACAGGCACAGGGCGACGACCGCGCCGGTGATGACGAGCGTGACCCAGCCCCCGGCGCTGAACTTCTCGATGATCGTGACCGTGAGGATGCAGAGGCACAGCACGAGCCCGAGCGCGTGGATCGCCATCGCCTTCTTCCACGGCTCGCGATGTCTCACCTGCCACCAGTGCCGCATCATCGCGAAGTTCGAGAGCGAGAACGTCATGAACACGTTGATCGAGTACATGACGACGAGCGTCCCGAGATCGCCACCGGTGTAGACGAGCACCAGCGCGGCCGCGCCCGCCATCAGGTAGACGCCGTTGTGCATCGTGAGTTGCTCGGAGAGCGACGCGAACCGGCTCGGCAACCACTGGTCGAGGGCCATGTTCGACATCACGCGCGGCCCATCGACGAACCCCGCCTGCGCCGCGACGATGAGGAGCGCGCCTTCGGCAACCAGTGTCACGATCACGAACGCCTTGCCGACGTGGATCCCGGCGACCGTCCAGTGACCGGCGAACAGATCGGCGAGCACCGCGTTGAGCGTCTGGCCGGCGTACCGGGGGTCTCCGGCCGCGTGATCGACGCCCATCAAGAGGTACGCGAGCAGGATGCCGCCCGCCGTGATCGACAGCGACGTGGCCATCAGGACCATCGTGCGCTTGCCGGTGCGGACGCGCGGCTCGCGCATGATGCCCAGACCGTTGGACACGGCCTCGATCCCGGTGAACGTCCCGCCGCCGAGCGAGAATGCTCGGAGGAAGATCAGCGCCATCGCGCCGAGCCCGATCGTGCCGAGGTCGTGGCCTCCCTCCGACGAGACGCGGCTCGCGATCTCCCCTGCTCGACCGAGGTTGCCGAACACCGCGCCGCCGATCAGCACGGCGTGACTGACGAGGAAGATCAGAAAGATCGGCGTCAGGATCAGGATCGATTCTTTTACGCCGCGCAGGTTCAAGACCGTCAAGCCCGCGAGCACGGCGAGCACACTTCCGAGCTTGTATTCGTGCCAGCCTGGCGGCAGAAAGCTGAACACCGCATCGCCGGCCGAGGCCACCGACACGGCGATCGTGAGCACGTAGTCGACGAGCAGCGCGGATCCGGACACCAGCCCGGGGTACGGGCCGAGGTGCTTGGACGCGACGACGTAGCCACCGCCGCCTTGCGGGAACTGCTCGATGATCCGGCTGTAGCCGTACGAGATGACGAACACGGTCAACGCGACGGCGAGCGCGAGGAAGATCGCCATGTAGCGATGGCCCTCGCCCAGCGACTTGAAGGCCTCTTCGGGGCCATACGCCGACGAGGACAGCCCATCCGCGCCGAGCCCGACCCATGCGAGCAGCGCCACCAGCGAGACGTGATGGAAGATCGAAGGATCCCGAAAGTCCTTCTTGCGCCCGAACAACCGCTCGCGAAGGCTCACCGAGACGGCGTAGCCTTTGGGGCAGGACGGCCGCATCAAGGTCGCCCCAAGCCGGTGTCAAGGTCGTATCAAGGCGACCGAACCACAGAACGCCCCGTCACGCGCGGCAGCTGCCGGCTCACCACTTGCGATCGTCGATCAACCGCTGATCGACACGCGCGAGCATCCGCTGGACCCGCTCGCCCATGTCGTCGAGCTCGGACAGCTGCGAAGCGGCACCCAGCTTGCGGGCGAAGTTCATCACGCGCACCAGGTAGGAGAACAGATTACCCTCCTCGTGCTCGAGGTGGTGGCGCTCGACGAACTCGAGGAACCCCAGGCCGCTGTCCTCGAGGGTGGCCCACACGTTCTTCGCCTTCTTGCCGCCGTGGAGCTCGGGGTGCGGGATCTTCGACGCCAGCTCCTGGTGGATCAGCTCGACCTTGTCGAGCACGCGCGGGTTCTCCTTCTCCCACAGCGCCTCGACGTCCTCCCAGCTGATCTGCGGGTTGCCATCGCGCAGCTCGCGCAGCTTGGTCCGCATCCACTCGCGCTTCGCGTCCTCGAGCTTGCGATCGAGCTGACGCTGGATGATGTCGTTATCGATCAGGTACTCGACGAGCCGCCGCAGATCCTCGTAGTCCAGCTGGTGATTGAACAGCGTGTAATAGATGAACAGGCCGTCCATGCCCTGGAGCTCTCGGATCATCTGACCTGCGACCTGCTTGCCGTGCTCGTCGAGCACGCCGATCGCGCGCAGGTTGGCCACGAGCTGCGCGAGCGTCTTGTGGAGGCCGCGGCGCTCACGGTCGTCGAGCAGCAGGTTGTCGATCACGGTCACGATATCGAGCCGCATCGAAGGCGGCAGCGAGGCCTCGGCCTCGGCCATGCGCTGCGCGGCCTCGCTCGGCACCGCGCCCGGCAACGTCGCGGACGCGAGGTCCGGCAGGCCGATCGCGAGCACCTGTTCGGCGGAGATCTTCGTCTTGCTGCGCAGCTCGGCGGGCTCGCCCCGCACCAGCTCGGCATGGACCTCGGGCGTCCACGCGATGTCGCCCTTGCGCTGGGCCTCGCTCCGAGCCCGGTTGTAGACGTTCTTCTTGATCCGGCTCTCGTCGTACGCCGGGCGCTTGGCTGCGTCCTTGAGCTCCTTCTTGAGATCGCTGACGATCTCCTCGGGGGCGAGCGTGATCGCGAGGCCGCGATCGTCGAACTGGGGCCTGCCCGCGCGGCCTGCCATCTGGTGATACTCGGCCGCCGTGATCAGGCGCGGCACCTTCTTGATGAACTTGCGCAGCGACGGGAACACCACGGTGCGAGCCGGCAGGTTGATGCCCGCGGCGATCGTCTCGGTCGAGACCACGAACCGGATCAGGCGCTCGAGCGCGAGCTCCTCGACGAGCCGCTTGTAGCGCGGCAGGATCCCGGCGTGGTGGATCCCGATGCCGTGCGCGAGCAGCGGCTTCAGCTCCTTCGCGCAGCCTCCTGGCAGCAGCGCCTCCTCGCACATCGCCTCGATCTTCGCCTTCTCCTCGTCTGTGGTGAACCGCCGGCAAGACTTGATGAGGCGCGCGACCTCGAAGCACTGCTCGCGACCGAACACGAACACGATCGCCGGCACGTCGCCGGTATGAAACAGCTCACGGACCGTGTCGATCATCATGTCTTCGCGAAACTCGTGGACGAGCGGGACCTTCCGATCGCGCGACTCGACGAGCGCCATCGGCAGGCGCCGCGTCAGCTCGACCCAGTGGCAGAACCTGTCGGCATGCCCCACCGTCGCCGACAGGATCACCAGCTGGGTGCGCGGATCGAGTCCGATGATCGACTGCTCCCAGACGTACCCGCGCTCGGGATCGTTGAAGTAGTGCCCCTCGTCCATCACGACGATCTCGGCAGGGCTCACGTGCTTGTCCGCGACGATCCGGTTCCACAGGATCTCGGCGACCTCGACCTGGATCGGCGC
>JAGSPR010000172.1 GCA_018262455.1 Deltaproteobacteria bacterium
GGGTTCCCGAAGGACATCACCGAGCATGAGAAGGACCACGTCCGCGCGCTCTACGACTCGAACGTCAGCTATCAGGATGACCTGATCGGCAAGCTCATCGAGAAGCTGCAGAGCTGGGGCATCTACGACCAGACCATGCTGATCATCACGGCCGATCACGGCGACGAGCAGTGGGAGGATGGCAAGATCGTTGGCCACGCCCGGACGCAGCGCGAGACGCTGATCCACGTGCCGCTCGTGATCCATTACCCGCCCATGTTCCCTGCCGGCAAGATCGCGTCGGGCAGCGAGGGCATCGACATCGTCCCGACGCTCGCTGATGCGCTCGGCGTCGCGATCGATCCCGAGTGGCAGGGCATGTCGCTCATCGGACTCGCGAACGGCACCATGCCGTACCCGCTGATCGCCACCTCGTCGCAATACGAGAACTATCACGGCGGCCGGATCGGCCACTGGAAGGCCCGGCTGTCGGGCACCGGGGCACCGCAGCTCTATGACCTCGCCAAGGATCCCGGCGAGAAGAAGGATCTCTGGGGCACGCCGGCGGCCGCGATCGGCGCGCGCCTCCTGCTCGATCCGATGTGGACGCTCCGCCAGTGGAACGTCGAGTGGAAGAAGTCGCAGTGGGGCAACCCGGCGGCGGCCTCGAGCCGGTTCGCGGCTGACCTTGGTGAGTAGCCCGCTCCGGCCCACCGAGGGCGCGCGCTTCCTGCTCGAGCGCACCGCGCCTTGCCCGAGCACCGACCCCGGCACGCGCGCGACGTATCGCGCTGTCATCTACACCCCGGACGCCGAGCGCGCCACCACGGTCGTGCTCGTGGACGACGGCACGGTGGAGCTCGAGGCACCGACCGGCGCGCCGGCCGAGCTCGACGAGATGCTCGTCATGCTGGCCAGGCTCATCGCCCGCGGTGCCGCCAAGCGTCGCGACGATGGCCTGATCGTGTGGCCCGCGCGCCTGCTGCGCTGGCGCGGTCCCGGCCGCTAACGGGGGAAGGCTCCAATTGGAGCGTGACCCCTATCAGTCTTCGTCTTCGTAGTACTCGACGGGTTCGTAGCGCAGCTCGCGGCTCGCCGGACACAGCTCGCGGTAGCTGCAGCGATCGCACCAGGTGCCCGGGTTCGGGCGCGGTCCGTCATCGACCGCGAGCGCGGCGGCCTCGATGTTGTCGAGCAAGTCCGGCATCAGCTCGTCGACGACCATCTCGGCGCGGAGTGGCGTGCCCCACTCGACGGCTCGCTCGGCGATCCAATGAACGCCGAGCCAGAACGTGCGGACGTGCCGGAACGCCGCCGCGGCGAGCACGACATAGCCCTCCAGCTGATCGGTGATCGAGGTCCCGGGGAGCCGCACGCCAGTCTTGTGGTCGACGAGCGCGAGCCCGTCGTCCTCGAACAGGTACCCGAGGTCGAGTACCCCCCGGTAGTAGGCGTCCCCGCTATAGAACTGGGTGACTGACAGGTCCTCGCGGATCGCCAGCGAGTACTCGACGAGCTGCCGCGCGACCTTGCGGCGGCGGCGAAACTGCCCGATCCGGCTCGCGAAGGGCTGGATCCCGACGCACAGCCGGTCGTAGCGCATCTGCTCGATCTCGCTCGGCAGCTCGGCACGCACGGTTGCGGTGGCCTCCGGGATGGGGGTGCCCATCAGCACATGCTCGAGCGCCTTGTGGATCGCTTTGCCGATCCGCGCCTCGGGCATCACCTCGGGCTCCTTCATCTTTTGCACGTACTTGAAGTGGAACAGCCGCGGGCAGCGCAATGCCGTCGCGACCTTGGAGGCCGACCACGGAGCGTGGATGAGCGCACGTGTCGACGGCACAGCAGGCTGCAGGGTAGCCGAAAAGTTGCCGGCGAGAACCGGCTGCCCTACCACCGATGCGTGCACACGTGCGAGGTCTGTAACGCCAGGGTCCACGAGCTGCGGCGCGGTCGGTGCTGGGGCTGTTATTCGCGGTGGGTCGACGTCCGACCTGTCGGATTCGGCGCGCGCTGTGTGACGTGCCCTGAGAAGCGCCGGCGCGTCCTCAAGAGCGTCGAGCTGTACGGCGGCTGGCACCCGATGTGCTTCAACTGCGCCGGCCAGATCCTCCATCTCGTGCCTCTGCCGGAGACCCTGGCAGCCCTCCGCGAGGCGGTCTCGCGTGAGCGTCGCGCACTCGATCGCCGGCTGGGCAAGCCCGACAAGCGCGTGTTCCAGTACGAGCGCCGGGTCGGCGATCGCCGCGAGATCAGCCCGCTCGTCCGCGAATACCCGCGGGTCGACGACGACATGATCATCGAGGTGACGATCGAAGACTCGTCGGGCGACAGCGAGTTCGACGATCTCACCCAGATCCGCGAGCTCGTGCACGACCTACGTCCGGCCGAGCTCTCGGGCTAGCGCCGCAGGCTCAGGGCCGCTTCGTGGGTGCCGGCGCCACCGTACCCGGCTTGATCGGCGCCATCGTACCCTGCTTGATCGGCGTACCCTGCCGGATCGGCGCCACCGGCATCGGGCTGACGCTGGTCTTGGACTGGGACTGCCCGCCGCGGAACAGCAAGGCGCCGGCGATGATGCCCGGCCCGACGAACCCGGCGGGGACGACCTCGCTGAGGGTCTTGCCGGTCGCGCGCACGGTGAGCCGGAGCGTTTTCGGGTCCTTGTCGACCTGGACCTTGAAGTTGCCGTCGCCGGAGTAGCTGTCGATGATCTTCAGGATGTCGGCCTTGCGGCGGATGATCTCGTCGACCCGCTTGTCCGTACCCTTATAGGAGTCGATCGCGCCGAGCATGATCTTCGCGAACCCGCGGGGGGCGATCTGGAACGCCCGCAGCATGTCGATCATGCCGTCGGACATCATGGCCATCTGGTCGAGGCCGGCCTTGGTGCTGTCGACCCAGGTCCAGCCAATGCCATCGTGGAACATCGAGAACGCGAGCAGCTTGTGGCGTCCCAGGATGTCGGTGATGAAGTTCTTGGAGCCCATCTTGGTCTGGATCTCCTTGCGAGCCGCCACGGACATCGTGAGCACCACCGCGAACACCGGCTTGGCATTGATGACTTCCTCGGCGTAGGCCAGGTTCGAGCCCGGGGTGCGCACGGGAGCCTTCCAGGTCTCGGCCAGCCGGTCGCGCACGAGCTTGGGCGTGCCCGCGAGCATCACGCCATCCTTGGTGACCGCGATCGCCGGGCTATCGGGACCGACCTCGATGATCATGCCGTTGCCGACCTTCGTGGCCTGCTTGCCGGTCATCTTCCCGATCTTGTCGACGACCGCGGTGGACAGCTTGCCGCGGACCGCCGCGACGAACAGCGGCTCGCGGTTGCCGGGGACGATCTGGACGAACAGGGTCCCGTCGGTGATATCGGTCGCGAGGTCGATGCCGGTCGCGGTCTTGGCGATGCCACGGGCACCCTCGACCTCATTGACCAGCTGGCGAACCATCTTCGCGAGCTCGGGCGATGCCTTGATCTGCGGCTGATCGGCGAGCTGGCTCAGCATCTTGTAGTTGTTGGGGATCACGCTCGCGGCGTCGAAGTGGACGACCACATCGGCATCTGGCATCGCGTACTGAAGCGACTGGTCGGCGGTGGGAGCCTTGGGGTTGGGTTGCAGACCGAACCCGGCCAATCCGAGCAAGAGAGTGATGACTTCCACGAGACCAAACATGAATCCTCCCAGGGGCACGAGCGCGTTCGGGCCGAGCTGTAAGCCAGCTCGGCCTGAGGTGCAATGACCGAACCGCTTTGTGACGCGCCAACGTATGGGAAAAATTCAGCCCGCGTTCAGACGCAGACTTGATGACGAGCACCTCTCCGAAAAATAACTGATGTCAAGACTGGTTCCAAAAACCCGCAGCGCTAGGATGACTCTCGTCTCGACGGTAAACGGAACACTTTCTTCGAGGGAGGCAACCCGGTCATGAGTACGCTTGCTGTGGTGGAAGAAATCCTGCGCGAGACCGCTGTGCCGATGTCGGTCCGCGAAATCGTGGAGCGGGCGGGTGTGAGGCTTCCGAGCAAGTCGAAGACTCCGGACACAGTGGTTGCCCGTGATCTCTCGATGGACCTCAAGAAGAAGGGAGAGGGGTCGCTGTTCGCGCGCACCTCTCCGGGCCGTTACACGCTCCGTTCGCTCGCCGCGGCGACACCGTCGAACGACGAGGTCACTGCGATCCCGATGCGTCCGGCTGCCCAGCCGATGTCCTCTGGTCTGGGCACCCGCAAGCCGGCTGTCGCAGCGTCGAGTCAGCCGCGCGCCCGCAGCGACAGTGATGTGCAGGGCGGCGGCTTCGCTGGCTAGCAGTCGCCGATGATCCGCCGCGCCGAAGTCGCGGACCAGCCTTGGATCGTCGCGTCGGGCGCCGAGGCGTATCGCGACCTCGGCGACTACACGCGGATCTTGCCGTCGTGGCTGGAGCAACCCGGCGTGCTGGCTTGGATCGATCATGATCTCGAGAACCGGGGTCGCGGCTTCGCGATGCTGGGCTTCTATATGGAGGATCCGGGTCTTGCCGGTAGCCCGTCGCAGGTCATCGCGGACCTGCTCGCGCTCGCCGTGCTGCCCGCGTTCCAGCATCGCGGGATCGGCACGAAGCTGTTGCATCACGTGATCGAGGTCGCCGAGCGGGTCGCGCCGTCGAGCCAGATCCTCGCGCTCCGCCTGACGGTGGCCGAGACCAACTCGGCGGCGCAGCGACTCTATGCGCGCAACGGCTTCCAGGTCGTCGATGGCTCGGCCACCTACGATCGCGGCCAGCGTGCGCTTCGAATGGCGCGCCCGCTCAGCACGACCGCGAGGTAGCCCGCTGGAGGCGCGATCCGGTTACGATGGCGGATGGGTCTTCGTCTTGCCCTGATCATCGCAGCGCTGCTCGGCTCGCCATCGCTGGCCCGTGCCGAGTCCTGGTACTTCGAATGGCGATGCGCCGGAGCTTGCGCCCCGGACCGGCTCGACGTCCGGGGCCGCGAGGGCCCGTTCGACTCCGAGCGTGGCTGCGATTCCGCGCGCTCGAACAAGCTGCAGTGGGCCCTCGGCCCCGGCAGTGCCGGTTCCGCGACATCGTGCTTCGACACCGATGCCGGCGGCACACCCGGAACCAGCGGTGGCTTTGCGCGTGCCGCGCGCTTGGCGCGCGTCTTCCTCGGGATCACGACGGGAGCTGGCTACCAGGCGACGTACGACAACGGCAGGGTGGTGCGCAGCACGCGTCAGCTCGGCGGCGAGCTCGAGCTGGCGTTCGGGGCCGACCGGCTCGGGCTCGCGGTCGTGCTCGGCGTCGATCGCGACACCGGGACGTCACCGGACGCCGCGATGCCGGCGGGGCCGATGTGGCTCGTCGAGCTCGGCGTTGGGCTGGTCAGCTCGCCGTTCGCGGTGATCCGGCGCGGCTCGCTCGAGGTGCGCCCGGAGCTGGGCGCGTACATCTTCGATCTCGAGCGCGTGGGCTGCACCCGCTGCGATGCCGACGTGATCGCCGGGACGCCAGGCGAGGTGAGCGGCGGCTTCGGCGGGCGACTACGAGCTGGGGTGGACCTCTACTTCGGCAGGAAGCATGTGCAGGGCGTCGCGATCGAAGCCCTGTTCCAGTTCGTCAAGCTCGGCGACTTCACCGATGCGACCGCACCCACGTCCGTCGAGCTGGTGCCACCGCGCCTGCTGGTGCGCCTGTCGTGGATCCCCTATCGCAACCCTTAGCCCGGCGGTACGGACAGGGACGGTCGACGTCGGAGTGACCGACAGCGCCATTGACCACGGAACCGTCCCGGGCAATGGTCCGGCCCATGAGCACCGAGCCGCCCCGCGCCGAAGCTGTCAAGGGCGCGTACCAGCCGTTCATCCCGCCCGAGCAAAGCCCTCAGGAGCTGACCATCCGCGCGCTGATCATCGGCGCGATCCTCGGCATCTTGTTCGCGCTGTCCTCGGTCTACCTCGGCCTCAAGGTGGGGCTCACCGTCTCGGCCTCGATCCCGGTCGCGGTGCTGTCGATCACCGTGTTTCGTTGGCTGCGCATGCGGGCGACGATCCTCGAGAACAACATCGTCCAGACGACCGGGTCGGCCGGCGAATCACTCGCGGCCGGCGTGGCGTTCACGCTGCCGTCCTTGCTGCTCATGGGCTTCGAGCTCGAGCTCGTCCGGGTCCTGCTCGTCGCGCTGCTCGGAGGCTTGCTCGGCGTGCTCATGATGATCCCGCTGCGTCACGGCCTGATCGTCAAGGAGCACGGCAACCTGATGTACCCCGAGGGCACGGCCTGCGCCGACGTCCTGATCGTGGGCGAGAAGGGCGGCACCGAGGCAACCACGGTGTTCGTCGGGTTCTTCGTCGGGCTTGGCTACGCGTTCCTCAACCTGATCACGAGGCTGTGGGGCGACGTCTCGGAGTTCAAGGACATCGTCGGCGACACCCTGAAGAAGGCGACGATCGGCTTCGAAGTGTCTCCGCCGATGCTCGGGGTCGGTTACATCATCGGGCCCAAGGTGGCCGCGACCATGCTCGCCGGCGGCCTGCTCGCGTTCGTCGTCCTGATCCCGCTGCTCGCCCAGTACGGCGGCCCCGAGATCGCGGCCCTGACTCCCGGCGCGATCCGCAACGGCTACGTGCTCTACATCGGCGCGGGTGCGGTCGCCGCGGGTGGCTTCATCGCGCTCGGCCGATCGATCCCGACGATCGTGTCGGCGTTCCGTCGAGGCATGAGCTCGCTGGGCGGCGCCAAGGTGCAGGCCGTGCTGCGTACCGAGCGCGACATCTCGATGAAGGTCGTGCTCGGCGGCACCGGTGCCCTCGCGCTCGCGATCTTCGTCGCGCCGGTGTTGAACATCGACTTTCTCACCGCGCTGCTCGTCATCCTGTTCGGGTTCTTCTTCGTCACCGTGTCGAGCCGGATCACCGGCGAGATCGGTTCGTCGTCCAACCCGATCTCGGGCATGACGATCGCGACCCTGCTGCTGACCTGCGGCCTGTTCGTGCTGCTCGGCCGCACCGCCATCGGCTACAAGGCAATGGCCCTGACCACCGCGGCGCTGGTGTGCGTCGCCGCATCGAACGGTGGGACGATCTCGCAGGATCTCAAGACCGGCTTCCTGATCGGCGCCACGCCGAGGTCGCAGCAGATCTCGATCACCGTCGGCGTCGTGACGAGCGCGATCGTCATCGGCTTCACCCTGCTGTTCCTCAACCAGTCGGCGACGACCTACCCCGCGGTGAGCTACCCGACTTACACCGCGCCGTACGGCACCGAGTTGCCGCCGGGCATCCAGACCACCGACCAGCGCGAGGATGGACCCGACGGCAAGAGCTACCGGATCACGTACATCCAGACCCACCGGCTCAAGACGCCCGAGGGCGTCGGGGTTCCACGCGGCAAGTACCTCGTCGACGACACCAATCACCTCGCCTACTTCGTCGATCCCGGCGTCAGCGGCAGCTACCCGTACAAGCTCGAACCGCTGGCCGCCAAGCTCCCGCCGGGCTTCGCGCGTAGCGATGCGGGCGCGGTCACGGTGGGCACCAGTACGGTCGGCAAGATCACGGGCACCGAGCTCGGCGTCGATCACAAGTCCTATGACGTACTCGAGCTGTCCGAGGATGTCGGCGATCTCCGGCCCGGGCGTTACTTGATGGAGAGCAGCACCGGTGTGGTCGCCTACCACGCGCGAACGCTGATCAAGTACGACGCACCCAAGGCGCAGCTGTTCCGGCTGATCATCGACGGCATCGTTGTCGACAAGAATGAACCGAGCAGCCTGCCGTGGGGGCTGGTGTTGATCGGTGTGTTCATCGCGATCATCCTCGAGCTGGTCGGGGTGTCGTCGCTGCCGTTCGCGGTCGGGCTCTACCTGCCGATCTACACCTCGGGAGGCATCTTTTTCGGGGGCGCGATCCGCTGGCTGGTCGATCGCAAGCGCCGCGGGGAGAGCAACAGCGAAGCCGAGTTCTCCCCTGGCATGCTGATGGCATCCGGGCTGATCGCGGGCGGTGCGATCGCCGGCGTGATCCAGGCCGGGCTGATGGGCGCGAACCTCGACCAGGCGCTCGATCTCAGCAAGTACCTGCCCAGCTTCTTGGCGACCAATGGCAGCTGGTGGCCGATGACGCCATTCGTCCTGATGGCCGCCGGGCTGTTCTGGGTCGGGATCCAGCGCAAGAAGTCGTAGACGGCGACGACTCCGAAGTCGGAATAACCCCCGCGACGCACGACACCTTTCCGAGCTCGGCTGACACCTGTGGTGTCAGCCGGCTTGGGCGGGCAGTGCTACTCGCCCCGGGTGTGATCCTGGCGCTCGCGGGCGGCTGCACCCTTGCATTGTAGGGACCTGCGGGGGACCGTCCCACGTCAACGCGAAACGTCGGTTGGAGCGTTGATAGCCACGCATTTCGGAGGACTCGTTCGTTCGCCGCCGGTTCGCGGCGTTGCTTCGAGTGAGCCCTTCGAGTAGCCCACCCCGAGAGACCCCATGAGATCCAATCGATCGCTTCCACAGCGCGGTGTCGCGCTGATCGCGCTGTTCACCCTGTTGACGACGTCGTGTGGCGGCAAGGGTGGCAACACCACGAGTGGCTCGGCCAACCAGGCCGGCAGTGCCTCGCCGCTTTCGGATCAGGCGTACGTCCAGCTGAAGGATGCCCCCCCGGGCCTCGATCTCAGGGTCTCCGAAGGCAAGGCCGGTCCACCGGCCTTCGATCGCAGGAAGCTCGCGCCGGCGACCAAGATCCCGGACGGCGAGGTCAACGCGATGCTCGCGCGCGCCAAGCCGATCCAGAGCGACCCGAGCGACCAGCAGAGCTTCGCGCTGCGGCCAGGGTCACAACCGGTCCCCCGCACCGGGCAGACGGTCACCGGCACGTTCCCGCCGGCGCCGTCGACGCTGTTGCCGCCCGTCGCGAACGACGCAGGCAAGGACCTCAAGGTGTTGCGCTGGATGCCGGAGGGCAAGGTCCCGCTCGCCCCCGAGCTGAGCGTGACGTTCAGCCAGCCGATGATCGCGGTCACGGCGCAGACCGACGCGTCCGCGACGACGCCGGTGAAGCTCGACCCGACGCCGAAGGGCAGCTGGCGCTGGATCGGCACCCGCACGATCCTGTTCGACCCGACCGTCCGGTTTCCGCAGGCGACGACCTACCACGTCGAGATCCCGGCGAACACGAAGAGCGCGAACGGTGGGGTGCTGAAGACCGCGCAGAAGTTCACGTTCGAGACGCCCGCGCCAACGGTGGTCACCAGCTATCCGGCATCGAGACGGCCGCAGCACCTCGATGTCCCGATGTTCGTGATGTTCGACCAGAAGATCGATTCCACGAAGGTGCTCGCCTCGATCAAGGTCACCGCCAACGGCAAGCCGTGGGCGATGCGGCTGATGGACACGGCCGAGATCACCAAGGCCGCCGCGAGCAAGCGCGAGGACGAGAAACAGCTCGCGGCGATGGTCGAGCACGCGCAGAAGAACGAGCAGGAGGGCCGATGGCTCGCGTTCCGCGCCACCCAGGAGTTTCCGACCGACGCCTCGATCAACATCGAGATCGCCGCCGGCACGCCCTCGGCCGAAGGGCCGAACACGACGAAGGCGCCCCAGACCCTGGGGTTCCACACTTACCCACCGCTCAAGATCGTCCGCGCCGAGTGTGGCTACAACGGGAACTGCCCGCCCGGCACGGCGTTCGTGATCCAGTTCAACAACCCGCTCGACGTCGACAAGTTCGACGAGGGCTGGGTCTCGGTGTCGCCCGAGATCCCCGGCATGAAGATCGTGCAGTCGGGCCAGAACCTCATCGTGCAGGGCGCGACCAAGGCGCGCACCGCGTACAAGGCCGTCGTCTCGGCGAGCGTGCTCGACGAGTTCGGCCAGACGCTCGGCAAGGAGCCACCGCGCACGTGGAGCGTGGGCGATGCGCACCCGACGTTCTTTGGCCCCCAGGGGATGGTGGTCGTCGATCCGTCCGCGAACAAGCCGACGCTCGACTTCTTCAGCACGAACTACGAGCAGCTGAAGGTCCGGTTGTTCCGCGTCACGCCCGACGATCTCGATGCGTACAACACGTACCTGCGGAACCGGTGGAACAAGGACAAGCCGCCGGTGATGCCGGGCCGCAAGGTGTTCGACCAGCTGGTCAAGACCACGATCGGACACAACGACCTCGTCGAGACGTCCGTCGATCTCGGCCCCGCGCTGACGAAGGGGCTCGGTCACGCGATCGCGATCGTCGAGCCATATCCGTGGACGGAGAAGTACGATCCGCCGCGCTTCATCAGCTGGGTCCAGTCGACGCGGCTCGCGGTCGATGCGTCGGTCGACGCCGACAACCTGATCGCGTTCGCGACCGAGCTCGATACCGGCAAGCCGGCCTCCGGCGTCGCGCTCGAGCTGCGCCCGTTCGGGCAGAAGGCAGCCTCGGACGACAAGGGCCTGGCCTCGATCCCGCTCGGGATCGGCGGCGTCAAGGGCACGCACTACCTCGTGGCGCGGCGCGGCGATGACGTCGCGTTCGTCACCGATCACACCGGCTACGGAAACGAGACGTGGGTGAAGCAGGCGCGGACGACCAACCTCGCCTGGTACGTGATCGACGACCGCAAGCTGTACAAGCCGGGGGAAGAGGTCACGCTGAAGGGCTGGCTCCGCACGATCGATTACCGCAAGAACGGCGACGTCGGCGGGATCAACGATGGCGTGTCGACCATCAGCTACAAGGTCCGCGACTCGCGCAACAACGAGCTCGCGAAGGGCACGATGCCGGTGAGCGCCGTCGGCGGCTTCGACACCAAGTTCACGCTGCCGAAGACCCCGAACCTCGGATCCGCCTCGATCGAGCTCGAGGCCCAGGGCAAGGATCCGTGGAGCGCGACCGGCGGGACCTACCGCCACATGTTCCAGATCGAGGAGTTCCGGCGCCCCGAGTTCGAGGTGTCCGCGAAGGCGAGTCAGGGTCCATTCCTCGTCGGTAGCAGCGGCGACGTCACCGTGAGCGCGAAGTACTACTCAGGCGGCCCGCTGCCCGGAGCCCCGGTCAACTGGTTCGTCACGGCGAACCAGACCAACTTCACGCCGCCCAATCGCGACGACTACATCTTTGGCTCGTGGCAGCCGTGGTGGGGCCATCGCGGTATGGACTACGACGGCGATGAAGGCCTCGGCTACGGCCGCGGTGGCCGAGGCTACAAGCCGCCGAAGACCTGGAACCTGGCCGCGAAGACGGACGCCACGGGTGCGCAGACGCTGCACCTCGACTTCCTGTCGGTGAACCCGGCGATGCCGATGTCGGTGACGACGAGCGCACGGGTGACCGACGTCAACCGCCAGGCGTGGTCGGCGTCGGCGGCCCTCATCGTCCATCCGTCGTCGCTCTACGTCGGCCTGAAGACGAAGAAGCCGTTCGTGGAAAAGGGCACCCCGTTTGACATCGACGTCATCGGCGTCGACCTCGACGGCAAGGCCGTGCCGGGCGCCAAGATCGAGGTCAAGACCGTGCGGCTCGACTGGGAGTACAAGAAGGGCAAGTACGTCCAGAAGGAGGTCGATCCGCAGACCTGTGCGGTAATCGCGGCCAAGGATGCGACGGCGTGCACGTTCGGTACGAAAGAAGGCGGGACCTACGAGGTGACGGCCATCGCGGTCGATGCCAAGGGCCGCCCGAACCAGACCAAGCTGACCTTCTGGGTGACCGGTGGGAAGCAGCCGAAGGCGCGCGACGTCGCCCAGGAGGTGGTGCAGTTGATCCCCGACAAGAAGGAGTACACGGCCGGCAACACCGCCGAGCTCCTCGTCCAGGCGCCGTTCTATCCGGCCGAGGGCATCGTGAGCTGGCGACGCAGTGGCATCGTCAAGACCGAGCGGATCTCGATCTCCGGGCCGACCAGAGTGATCACCGTCCCGATCAGCGACGCGATGGTGCCGAACATGTTCGTGCAGGTCGACCTCGTCGGGATGGCAGCACGGCTCGATGACAAGGGTGACCCCGATCCCAGGCTCCCGCCGCGACCGGCGTATGCGGTCGGCCAGATCAACCTGCCGGTGCCGCCGAAGCAGCGCACGCTCGCGGTCACCGTGACGCCGAACGCGGCGAAGGTCGCGCCAGGTGAATCCGCGCGCCTCGCCGTCACGGTGAAGGATGCCGCGGGCAGGCCGGTGCCGAACGCCGATGCCGCCGTGATCGTCGTCGACGAGGCGGTCCTGGCGCTCACGGGCTATCAGTTCCCGAACCCGATCGACACGTTCTACGGTGCGCGTGGAGCCGATGCTCGCGACCACTACCTGCGCGGCTACGTGAAGCTCGCGAGGCCTGATCCCTCGGTCGTCACCGCGAGCACCGGCAGCATCGGACATGGCCGCTACCGGAACGGGGACGGGGACGCCGCGGCCGCGGCTCCCGGGGGGCTGATGGATGGCGCAGAAGGCGGAGAAGACCGCGAAGGGAAGCTCGACTCGCTCGACGAGGCACCGATGAAGCAGGAGGTCGAGAAGAAGAACATGCGGCTCGAGGACAAGGCGAAGGAGAGCAAGCCGGACGGGAATGCCAGGCAGGGCCAGGGCGCCCACGAGGCGATCGCGATCCGCTCGAACTTCAACCCGCTGGCCGCGTTCTCCCCGGCCGTGAAGACCGACGCCGCGGGCATGGCGACCGTGGACATCAAGGTGCCCGACAACCTGACGCGCTATCGCATC
>JAGSPR010000460.1 GCA_018262455.1 Deltaproteobacteria bacterium
GCGGCGATCATCTCCTTCATCACGTTGCCGGTGAACGGCGCGGTCGCCTCGTGCACGGTGACGACGTGGAACGTCGTGCGGGTCGCCCACGGGTTCGCGGCCCACTGCGTCGGATCGTTCCACGCCGCGATGATCGGGAGCGCTCGCGCGCGATCCGCCGCGTCGATCGCGAACGGCCCGCCGCGATAGCGGTGCAGGCCGACCACGGTTCCGGCGGTCACGCCGCTGTCGGACCACACGACCGTCGTCGTCGCCGCCACGTCGGGACTCGCCGTCGGATACGGACACTTGACGCCGGAGCCCTCGACGCCGCAGTCCCACGCGCACAGATCGCCGACCGTGTCGCACGGGGCCGCGTGGTAGGTCTTCATCGGGTCGATGACCCAGTAGACCCGCACACCCTGGCGGAGCAGCTGGTAGAGGAGGCCGTACGCCTGGAGGTTGCCGGTCGCCTGATAGGACAGGTCCATCGGGATGATCAGGCTGCCGGTCGGGAACGTGCGGTCCGCCGCCCCGGCCTCGCGTGGTGCGAACGCAACAGCGAGTGAGAGCACGAGCGCGAGCGCCCACCTCGAAGGGTTGGTCATGCGAGAACAGAGGGGAAGCATCGACGAAAGGTTACCGCGGTGTCGCCCGCTGGTACGATGTGGGCGATGCGCGCACTCGTGGTGCTGCTCCTCCTCGCGAGCCGCGCGCATGCTGGGCCCTCCGAAGCGATCGTGCTCACGAGCTCGGAGCCCACGTTCCAGGTCGCGCTCCGCGAGACCCTCGCGCCCGCGGGGATCTCGGTCATCCTCGCCACCGATGTGACGGCCCCGTCGATCTCCGAGATCGCGGGCGCATCGCGCGAGCTCGCCGACCGCCTGCATGCGAGCTCGACCGTGTGGCTCGTGTTCTCCGACGCCGGAGCGACCCTGGTCGCGTACGACCGTGGGGTCGACCGGGTCCTGGTCCGCCCGCTGCCGTCGGCGACGGTGCCACTGTCGACGTCGCAGGCCGAGGAGGCGTCACGCATGGTGCGCACGATGCTCCGTGCGCTGCGGATCACCCCGGACTCGAACCTCCCGCCTCCGCACCCCGCCGAGGCGGCGATCGTGCGCACGCAGGCCGCGAGAGCGGAGCGACCGGTGCAGGTAGCTCGACTCGAAGCGCCCCCCCCAGCGCCGGCTGTCCTCGGGGTCGAGCTCGGTGCCGGCATGCGCATCCGCGGTCCGGGCGATCCGGCGGCGGCGACAGCGACGCTCGCCGTGATTCTTCGCCCGCAGGCCCTCGGAGTCGCCGTGACCGCTCACCTGGCCCCGAACTCCGACGTCGCCGCAGCAGGCGTCATGGGCAGGATCTCCGACGACTCCGTCGCGATCACGGCTCGGTACGGCCTCGTGGTCGCGCCCGGCGTGACGGTCGCCGGCAGCGCGGGCGTCGCGGTCCACCGCGTGCGCCTCCGCGGCGTCGTGATGGGAGGGGCCCCCGTCGACGAGGACCACGTCGACCCGGCCGCGCGCGTCGGGGCGTCCGCCGTGTATGCCCTCGGGCCGTTCCTCGGCCTCGGGCTCGTCGTGTCGGCGGACTGTCTACTCCGCCGGCAGAAGTACGACGCCGGCCCCGAAGAGGTCCTGAGCGTGCCGCTGGTCCAGCTCACGGCGGCCGTCGTGTTTCGCGCGAGGGTCTGGTAACAAAACCGCGGATTCGGCCCACTATCGAAGGGTGGGTCTCGAGATCGTGCAGGGGAGCACGCCGTCCGACGAGGACGCGCTGATCGCGGCATGCATCCGGGGAGACCGCACCGCCGAGCGCGCGCTGTTTCGTCGCGAGTATCCCCGCGTCAACGCGACCGTCTACCGGATCCTCGGGTCGACGCGCGAGACCGATGATCTGGTGCAGGAGACGTTCATCGCGGTGTTCCGCGCGCTGCCGCAGTTCCGGAACGAAGCGCGCCTCTCGACCTGGATCGATCGGATCGCGGTCCGCATCGTGTTCCAGCACATCGCCGCGCGCAAGCGCTCGAGCCTCGTCGCCCTCACCGTGATCGCCGAGCCGGAGGATCCGCGAGGAGCGGTCGATGATCGCGCCCAGGCCCGCGAGGGACTGCGTCGTCTCTACGCGGTGCTCGCGCGCCTGAAGCCCGACGCTCGCACCGCGTTCGCCCTCTATGCGATCGACGGCCGGACGATCGCGCAGGTCGCCGAGCTCACCGAGACCTCGATCGTCACGTCGAAGATCCGGATCTGGCGCGCACGCCGCGAGGTCATGCGACGCGCGGCGGAGGATCCCGTGCTGGCGTCGTACCTCGCCGCGTGGAGCGAGGAGAGCCGATGACGCGCGATCGGATCGACGTCGAGGTTCCAGCGAGCGACGGCCGCCGGGATCGCGTGGAGCACCAGGTCTTCCATCGCCTCGACGCGATCCGCGCCGGCGAACGCGCCGAGGCGACGCTCCCGATCGCCCGCACGGGCGCCCGTCGGGCGCCGTGGATCGCGCTCGGTGCGATCGCGGCCGCCGCCGCGATCTTGGTGCTGCTCCGCCGGGATGCGTCGGAGACTGCGCCGTCGACGCCGTCGCGGGTCGTCACGCCGGTCGGCGGAGCATCGCAGTTCATCATCGGGGACGCCGTGATCGACGCGGGGAGCGATACGAGCGTCGACGTCCGGACGGACTCCTCCGGGATCACCCTCACGCTCGCGCGCGGGACCGTCGACTGCGACGTCGAACACCGTGCGGGCCGGCCGCCGTTTCGCGTGGTCGCCGGCGAGGTGACGGTCGAGGTGGTCGGCACCCGCTTCGCGGTGGAGCGGCTGTCGACCCGCGTTCGCGTCGACGTCACGCGCGGCAAGGTCCGCGTGCGGTCACCGAGCGGCGAGCGCTTCGTCGCGGCGGGCGAGACCTGGACCCAGGCGCCGCTCGCGGCGATCGAGCCCACCGCGCCGCCGTTCCCTTCGCCCGCGGCGGAGCCACGGTCCGGCTCGGTGGACGAGCCCACCACGGCGGTCGCTCCGCCGGCGGCACCAGCGCCTCCACTCCAGGGTCCATCGCCGCAGGCGGCCTTCGACAGTGCCAAGCGGCTCGCCGCCCGTGACCCCGATGCCGCCGCGCGCGGTCTTCGCAAGGTCGCGGAGGGGAGCAGCACGTGGGCCGCGCTGGCCTTGTTCGACCTCGCCGAGCTCGAGGTCGCGCGCAACCGTTCGCGAGCCGCCCTCGCGAACCTCGACGAGTATCGGAGGCGGTTTCCGCGCGGCGCCAACGCCGAGGACGCGGCCTGGCTCCGGGTCGAAGTCCTGGTCTCGTCGCGGCAGACCGAGGCCGCACGCGCCGCCGCGAGCGACTACCTCGCGCGGTTTCCGTCAGGCACGTATGCGCGGCCCGCCGAGCGTCTCACCGGCGCCTCGCGATGAAGGCTCCGCTGCTGGTCGGGATCGCGCTCCTCGTGGGCTGTACCGAACGGATCCAGCTCGTGGGCGAGCCCATCCCCGGGCTGCTCGCGCTCGATGTCACGCCGCCGCACGCGCAGATCGAGATCACCGATCTCGGCCAGCCGGCGCAGACCGTGGCGTACTCCGCGACCGGCCACTTCCGCGACGGCACCAGCCGCGACGTGACGGCGCTCGTCGACTGGGGCACCGACAACCCGGCACCCGGTTCGTTCAGCGAACCAGGTGCGTACCGGACGTCCGGGAGCGCTGCCGGACATGTCCGAGTCGCGGCGTCGAGCGGGGACGTCGTCGCCGACGCGCAGCTCACGATCGTCGTGACCGCGACGATCATCGACGGCGCGTTTCCACCACCGCCGGGTGCCGACGAGCTGTTCACCTCCGGCGTCTCCACCGTGGATCCGCTGCGCTCGCCTGCGGTGCTCTATCCCGCGAACGACACGCTGTTCCCGCAGGACCTCGCGCGGATCGTGTTCCAGTACGGCCGCGGGATGATGAACGACGCGTTCCAGCTCACGTTCGATTCGGACGTGCTGCACCTCACCGTCCTGACCGGAAGTGATCGGTGGCAACCGGATGAGGCCGTGTGGTCGCTGCTCGCCCGCTCGCACCCCGGGGCGTCGGCAGTGTTCGCCGTGCACGGTGGCGCGACCGCGACGCCGGGGACGATCTATGCAGCGGAGCCGACGGTCATGCGGTTCACGCGGAGCGCACCGGGCGGGGTGATCTACTACTGGTCGGCCGCGTCCGGTGGCGTGATGCGTGCCCAGCTCGACACGGGAACGGCCGGCACGCTCGTGCCTCCGGACGGCGACGCGCGGTGCGCGGCGTGCCACGCCGTCTCACGCGACGGACGGACGATGGCGATCGGCCTCGGGGGCGAGAAGCTCGCGCTGCTCGACCTGACGACCCAGGCGATCACGACGCCGGCTCCGGAGATCCCGATGGGGTGGGCGACGTTCTCGCCCGACGGCACGCTCCTCCTGGTCGCCAACAAGGGCGAGCTGACGCTCCGCGATGCGAGCACCGGTGCGCCGGTCGGCGCGCGCGGCGGAAAGCTCGAGCTTCCCGGCCACGCGATCGCGACGCACCCCGATTGGTCTCCCGACGGCAGCTCCGTCGCGATCGTGATCGCCGACTCGATCAACAACATGGACCTCAAGGGTGGGTCGATCGCGCGCATGGCGTATGACGACGGGGCGTGGGGAGCACCCGAGATCCTCGTCGCGGCCGGCGGCGGGATGGACAACAACTTCTTCCCGCGGTGGTCCCCCGACGGGCAGTTCATCGCCTATGTCCACGCGAGCTCGGGCTCGCGTGGCGCACGGACCGCGGAGCTGCGCCTCGTCGCGGCGAGCGGTGGCCCGCCCCGGCTCCTCGACCTCGCGAGCCATCGCGTCGGCGCGACCGACGGCGTCGTGGACCTCGCGTCCACCATGCCGTCGTGGTCACCGACGATCACCGACGGGATCGCGTGGCTTAGCTTCTCTTCGCAGCGCCCGTACGGCGCCGTCAGGCCGATGCTCGGTCCCAGCCAGGTGTGGATCTCCGGCATCGAGCTCTCGAGCGACCGCGCCGACCCGTCGTTCGCGGCGTTCTGGCTGCCCGGGCAGGACGTCACGACCGTGACGAACAATCCGGT
>JAGSPR010000461.1 GCA_018262455.1 Deltaproteobacteria bacterium
GCGGTCGCGTCACCCTCGGCGGGCGGCTCGGCGGCCGCGGGCTCCTCGGCGAACGCGATCCCAGTCATGGCCACCGAGGTGGCCGCGATCATCAGTACTTTCGACATGCACTTCATACGGTTCTCCTAGTTTTGACGGACGGGAGGCACTGGCGGGGTGAGGGGTGTACTCCAAACCCCTACGACCACCTCTTAGATGCGCCGAATCTAGGCCGCCGGGATCACTTACGCCACCGGTTCGCGAGCGAACTACGGCCAGGCACCTGCGACAGGATGCGACAGCAGATCTCGGGGTCTACCAAGTTGAAACCACGTCACTTGAGCGACACGCGAGGGCCGCGCGCGATCGAGCCGTGCAGCTACGAACCGTCTGACAGCCTGGTGTCGATCGGCAGCTCGGCCGACGGAAGCCGCGTCAGCAGGTGGCGACCTCGACGTTGGCGCTCACTGGATCGTGGTCGGACGGCGGAACACCTCGACCCAGTTCTCTTCGGTCGGCTGATCGATCACCCAGGTCGACATCACGATCTCCTGCGCGGTGACGGCGTCGGCGGCGAAGAAGCCGTACGCGCCCGGCCAGGGATCGGAGTGGCCGGCGATCGAGTCGTGCAGCCACGAACCATCGGCCTGCCGGGTGGCGAGCAGCAGCTCGGCGGTGGTGGCGTCCTGGTACGCGATCATCGGCAGCGAGCCGCCGTTGCCGAGCACGAGCGAGGCGTCGTCGCCGACGAAGTGGTACTCGGGCTTGGGCAAGCCATCGACGGTGGTGCCCACGATCCGGCGGCCATCATCGACGAGCTCGGACTTCGCGCCCGGCGCGTCGGTCACATACCGCAGGTCATCGTTGGTGGCATCGACGTAGGCGACGTGGACCACGCCGGCCGGATCCACCGCGACCGACGGTGACCACCCGGCATCGAGGTCACCCGAGCCGTCGAGCAGCACCGGCGCGGCGAACTGCCCGGTCTGCGGGTTGAACCTGGCGAGCTTGAGGTCGCCGTTGGACCGATCGTAGTAGACGACGATTGGCACCTGATCCGGCAGCCGCGCGAGATCGACGAACAGGCCGAGCCCCTCGGGCAACGGGTAGATGTTCGGGCTGTTCGGATCGACCGGAGGCAGTGGCGCCGTGTCGACGATCCAGGTCATCCAGTCGGCCGCCGACGTCGGGACCGCGACCTGCGCAGAGGCGAACCGGACCTCGGCGCGCGGCCCGTTCGTGGCGTCGGCGACGTGGGCGAGGTACGCGACGCCGGGGCGACCGTTGTCGCTCCGCAACGAGATCGAGGTGTACATGCCGATCAGCGCGCCGGTCTCGCCGAGCGTGCCGGTCCCGACCTCGATCGCGTGGCTCTGCCACACCCCGCCGACCTTCGCGGCGAACCTCAGCGAGCCACTGTCGCGATCGAAGTACGTGACCATCGGGGTGCCATCCGGCGCGACCGCGATGCTCGTGTACATGCCGACGTCGACGCCCTTGTCGGCGATGCCGCGGCGAAACTTCGAATCGGGAATGACGACCGGACCGTCGGGCACGCCGTCGACCCACTCCCACGCGGTGTCGGGGATCCGGCCGACCGCGGGATCGACCTTCGCGACCACGAGATCGCCGAACTGCTGGTGATACGCCGAGACCCAGATCGAGCCATCCGCGCCGACCGCGACGTCCGAGTACGGGCCGAGGCGACCGATCGGGATGTCATCGGAGCACACGCAGGTGTTGTCGATGCAGAACGCGATCTCGCCCTTGTCGCAGAAGTCGGGACCGCAGTCCGCCGCGGTGTCACACGACTTGCCGGCGGGGCTGCCGCAATCGCAGCCCGGCACCAGCGACAGCGTGACCGACAGGCCGACGAAGGTCACGAGCGTCGTCACGACGGGACGCATCGCCCGACGACGCCGGCCACCGATGAGCAGGACCGCACCGACCCCCAGCAGGAGCAGCACGCCGCCCGTGGTGGGGCCGCGACCGGTCGTCGCATCGCAGTTGCATCCGCCCTCACCGGGCTGACCATGGAACGGCGCGATCAACGCGATCGAGGTGTTGCCGGCCTCGTCCTTGGCGTAGAGCACGAGCTCGTCGTCGACGAGGTACGGGCTCAGGTCGACTCGGCGGAGCAGGGCGGTGCCGCCGTCAAACCATGCCGACGCGGGCGCATCGCTCCCCGGCTTGCCGAACGCGTACTGGAGATCGCTGCCGCTGACGATGTCGAACATCGGCACCTCGAACGTGCCGTCCTGCCACGCCGCCTTGTCGAGCCTGATCGTGGGCGCGACCGAGTCGACGATCACCGTCTGGTAGATCGGCTCCGACACCGTGTGGTAGTCGCCCTTGACGCGCGACTTGAGGCCGACGGTGTACTTGCCTTGCCACGCGAAGGCGCGGTCCTTGATGACGAACGCTGCGCCCGGCTGGTACGGCCGGAACATCCCGCCGTTCAGGTTGTAGCTCCACTCGAGCTCGCGGCCGCCGGCATCTGTCGGGTCGACGTCGAACACGACCTCGGGCATCGCTCCTCCGTGCTTGGCGAGCGCGTTGCGCACCTCCGCCGGGGCCGGCGTGGTCACGCGCACGAGCCGGGCGCGGCCGGTGCTCGTGGTCTGGTGGGCCGGGATCGACGTGTCGAGTGCGCGGACCGCGGTGGCCGCGAACGGATCATGCTGGGCGATCTGGCGCATCATCTGGCTGGCACCGAGCCTGGCGAACAGCGCGAGGAAGTCGTCCTGGCTGGTCGTGACGCGCTGGATCGAGAGGTTCTCGAGCGAGAACCCGCCGAACGACGGCACGTTGATCGCGGGCAGATCGCCGAGCAGCGGCGTGATCAGATCGAACACCGACGGCAGGACGGCCTCGAGCTCGGTCGGCGTCTCCCTGACGAACTCGCTGTTGAGCACGGTGATCGTGACCTGATCCTTCGAGATCCCGACGAGCGACGGCTTGATCACCGCGGGCATCCCGGCCGGCTGCTCGAACTCGAGGTTGACCCCGACGTTCATCGTCAGGTCGAGCGTGAACGCGCGGACGTAGCGCTCGTAGAGGAACGCGTAGAAGTCGACCTCCATGTGCGAGATGCCGATCGTCAGCGCCGGTGACGCGACCGTGTTGTCACCGATCGTGAAGTCGAGCGCGCGCGTCGGGCGGGTGACGAGCAGCAACGGATCGTTGCCGGCGTCGGACTGCAGCTCGCCGAGCGAGGGGACGAGGATGCCGATCGTGCCGACGTTGAGCTGGTTGACCAGGCTCGTGCCGATGCCGAGACACATCGCGCCGGAGGTCACCGCGTGGTGACCGGCGAGGTCGAGCGTGGTCTCCGAGACGCCCATCGCGAGATCGGTGTTGGGATCGCCGCCGACGCCGTTGAACTCGTTGGCGACGCCGAGCGCGAAGGTCGCGCGCGTGGTGATCGGCAGGTTGGCCGGCGGGGCGCCGAAGTTCGGGGCGGGGAGGGGCGGCACGCACAGGTTCGGCTCGCTGGCGAGGCCGGCGGTGCGCGTGGTGGGATCCTCGTCGGCGTTGAGGCCGGTGATGACGCCGAGGCTCAGGCCGCCGTTGGTGAGGCCGACGTAGCCACCGGGCACGATCCGCGCCTCCATCAGCGCCGTGGTGCCGGGCGAGATCGCCTCGAGCAGGCCACCGACGTCCATCATGCCCGCGACGCCCAGCGGGTCGGGCAGGAAGCCCTGGATCAGGTTGTCGACGACCGGCGCCAGCAGCTGGATCACGAACTGGCCGATCGCGGAGTTGAGGATGTCGACCACGATGCTCGCGACGTTGGACAGGATGCCGCAGCCAGTGAAGCTGTGACCATTGAAGCTGAACTGGTTGATCTGGTTGGCGTGGATCGTGAGCTCGCCGCTGCCGGGATTGATCCCGAACACGACGTCGAGGTCGGCGATCAGGTGCGCGACCGTGATGGTCATCGTGCACGAGCCAAGGATCCCGGCGTTGAGGTGCACCGAGGTCGAGCCCGCCGCATCGACGCGGAGGTGGAGCGACTGGTTGTCCGGGTTGACGTTGACCTGGAGCCCTCCGGGGTTGAGGCCGACGTTGACCTTGCAGCCCGGCGCGCACTGACTCTGGTTGAGGTCGCAGTAAGCGATGCCGAGCGCGCTGCCCTTCGGCACGCAGAACCCGTTCGCGAAGCCCGAGTTGATGAGGCCGGGCAGGACCTGTGTGAGCTTGGTGAAGCCCTGCGAGGTCACGCGGATCTGCGCGCCGCCCTCGACGGTCTGATCCGCGGGCAGCTTGCCGCCTGGCAACGGTTGCGACGCGCTGCACCCGCCACAGCCTCCGAGGTTTCCGCACGCGCCCATCGAGACGATGAACAGCGCGCCCAGGACGAGATTCAGGCGGTTCGAACGAATGACCACGGCGGCCTCCCAGCGATCGATCCGTCGAGGCGACGAACGCGATCGTCTTCGTATACCTGAACCGGTGTCAGAACGGGAAGGAGATTCCGCACGTAGCCCCTCGATACATCAAGGCTTTATGGCCGATTCCATCGGGGCACCGCGGCTCAGATCAGCTAGTTGCCTGCCGCGAACGTGCGGTCTTTCGCAACCGACGCCCCGCGATAGTCCGATGGGCCTTGGGACTTGACAGCGGGGGAGGTGAGCCGCTATCTACTGCCCCCGCTGGGTCCGTAGCTCAGTTGGATAGAGCGCCGGGCTTCGAACCCGTAGGTCGGGGGTTCGAATCCCTCCGGACTCACTGAAAACCAAAGACGTCGTCGCAGACCGGGGGCATAGCTCAATGGTAGAGCATCGGACTCTTAATCCGCTGGTTGAAGGTTCGAGTCCTTCTGCCCCCACTCCGCACTAGCGGCCGGTTCTCCTCGGAGACGGCCGCTTTTTCGTTCCCTGGCTGGCTTTGAATTGTTGCGGCGCGGCAGACCACGTGGTCCCGCTCGTGGTTCGCCGGCTCGACGCGAACTGCCGTAGGACGAGGACTGCGAGGTCGCAGCAAAGTCGAGTCACGCACGACGAGCACGGGTCGGGCGGTGGACGTTGCAGGCTGCTGGCACCTCCGATGACCTCACTGCCCTCGTGGCGCTTGCA